>JBBRCM010000245.1:0-2254 GCA_038204855.1 Chitinophagales bacterium | reverse complement strand
ATTTTCATCCAGCATGGCCTGCAATAATTTCTGTAACCGGTTTTTAGGAATAAGTGTGAGCAAGGTTTTATCATACATCGTTTCTTCAATAATAGAATAGTCCTTGTTTTTCTTCAGGTAGTTATTAAACCAGTTCATTCTGAAAACAAATTCAGGAGATGCGTCCGTATCTTCTTTGGTGATACAAAAACTGGCGAACAAAGTTGTTAACCCAACCAATGAACGTACTTTAAGTGGTTTGTATTCGCCGTTGGGCAAGGCAAGCACATCGTAGAAAAATCCTTCTTCTTCATCCCAGGCACCAGTCCAGTCTTTACCAATGCGGTTAAGGCTTTCGGCAATCAAAGCAAAATGTTCAAAAAATTTGGTGGTCATTGGTTCATAACTGCTATCGTACTTTGTAATTTCCATTGCCATCTCCAGCATGTTGAGGCAGTACATGGCCATCCAACTTGTACCATCTGCCTGCTCTAAATGTCCGCCACCGGGTATAGCGCTGCTGCGGTCAAATACGCCAATGTTATCGAGTCCTAAAAATCCACCTTCAAACACATTTTTACCATGACTGTCTTTTCGGTTTACCCACCAGGTAAAATTTAAACACAGTTTTTGAAATGCTTTTTTCAAAAAATCAATATCGCCTTTGCCGGTTTGTTGTTTATCTATTTCATACACTTTAATGCAGCTCATGGCATGTACGGGTGGATTAACATCACCAAAAGCCCATTCGTAAGCAGGCATTTGTCCGTTAGGATGCATATACCATTCTCTTAAAAATAATAACAACTGGCTTTTTGCAAATTCAGCATCAACCATTGCCAGAGGTATACAATGAAAAGCCAGGTCCCATGCCGCATACCAGGGATATTCCCATTTATCCGGCATAGAAATAATGTCTTCATTGTTGAGTGTGTGCCATTGACTGTTACGGCCACTCTTTCTGCTTTCGGGTGGTGCAGGTTGCCCTTCATCACCATTAAGCCAAAGCGGAATATCAATGTTATAATATTGTTTACTCCAAAGCATACCGGCAAAAGCCTGCCGCTGAATTAATATCTGATCTGCTGTAGCTTTTGCAGCAGCTATAGAAGTATAAAACTCATTGGCTGCCGCTATATTATCATCAAAAATTTTATCGAAAGATTTAAGTAAAGGATTCTTCGTAAATTTTTCTTTACTCACCCGTATTTTAATTTCGATGCTGCTGTTTGCTTTTACAGTTTGTTGGTAAACCGGAGAAAATTTTGTGCCTTCCTGTTTATTGTACGTATCAAAATCATTGTTGATAACGGCTGTATGAAAAAGGTCTTTTACATAAGGCGTTTCGTTGGGAGTATTCCAAAGTTGTTGATTGTTGTTTTCATTTTCAGTAAATAAAACATGATCAGTATTTTGAAAATAATAGTAGTAAGTGCCCAACTCTTCGTGCTGCAGTTTTACAGAAGTAAAATCACCCTTATTTTCTAATTCATCAATAACAGGCTTGTTTTGCATCAACCCAAAGTGCCACAAGTTTCTGAACCATAATTGAGGCAACACGGTTACAGGCGCATCATCACCTGCTCGGTTGTGTACCGTTATTTTTATCAGTATGTCTTCATCATCTGCCTTGGCATATTCTGTAAATACATCAAAATATTTGTTCTCATTAAAAATACCGGTATCAATTAATTCGTACTCCACTTCTTCTTTACTGCGGTTGGCATTGGTTTGCACTAAATCCTCGTATGGGTAAGCAGCCTGCGGATATTTATACAGGTGCTTCATGTAGCTGTGTGTAGGTGTATTATCCAGGTAATAATAAAGCTCTTTACAATCTTCACCATGATTTCCTTGCGGACCAGTAAGGCCAAACATGCGTTCCTTCAAAATAGCGTCATTACCGTTCCACAATGCAACAGAAAAACAAAGCCGCTGTTTATCATCACTGATACCGGCAATACCATCTTCGCCCCAGCGATATACACGGCTACGGGCATGATCGTGTGGAAAAAAATCCCATGCACTACCATGCTCACTATAGTCTTCTCTTACAGTTCCCCACTGTCTTTCGCTGAGATATGGTCCCCACTTTAACCAGTTTTTTTTATTGGAGTATTGTTCTGTAAGACGAGATTTTTCTGATGACATAAATATTTTTTTATTTTTTTACTACTTATATTTCTTTACTGAACATCGTTGTGAACTTGTTCTGTTATTTTTTCTTTTTAGTAAAAAGAAAGAATAATATCACTTTTACTTTTAAATCTTTACT
>JBBRCM010000244.1:0-2362 GCA_038204855.1 Chitinophagales bacterium | reverse complement strand
ATCAATTAAGTGGATAGTGGTGCCAAAATTTTCAATATCATTATTATACAAAGCCCAATAACCTCCATGACTTCCACGGTACCAAGGAGTAATGCCCACATGCATGTTTACAAAAATTGCGTTGGTGCTTTGTAATATTTTTTTGCTGATGATACGGGTGCCGTTTACTACAATAATATCTGGCTGTAATAAATGTATTGCATTTAAGCAGCCCTCTTCATTTACAGAACTTACCCTGTATGTTTTGCTAGTTCTGAAATCAGTGTTGTTTAACGCGTATTGGTTTACCAGAGTTGCTTTACGTTTTTTAGATTTTATTCTTAATAAAGGAACAACAAACACCGAAAATAAAACCTGGCCTGCAACACGAATAATACCAACTTTTTTAATCCGGCTTTTTGCCAGTTCTTTTTTGCTTAGGGGCTGCTCTAGAATAACGGCTTCAATGCCCGTTGTTTCCTGCAATGCATTATACACCCATCGGGATGATTCACAGTCGGAAGCCAGGAAAATGATTTTTTTTTGTTGCATGTAAATCTCAATACTTAAGAAAAGAATCCAAAAATGCAAATTAATGAAACAGGTTTAAAAACCTGCTGCTTCTTTCATGGTAAGACTGGCAAAGCCGTATTTTGCATGCAGGAACTTGTAATGCTTTAGTAAGGCAGTAAGGTTTTCCATGTTCTCTTTTACATTAATTCCAAAGTTATGGGGATGCCACCACAAATGATAGTGTTCATTATTTTTTGCGGCATAGGTCATCTCATTCATGATCCTTTTTAACTTCAGTTTTTCAAGCCAGGCTAAATTTTTATTGTAAGGTTTTAAAAATCGGCTGGCCGGCACATTAACGGGTACGCCGGAATTTTTTGTTATAGCAAAAGTATTATAACCCGAAACCGGCAAATAAGTATCCAGCAGGCGGCAAAGCCGTATAAAAGGAACTTCGGCCGAAAATTTCCGTGGCTTGTAAATCCACGACTGAGGGTTGCCGCGGTAAACGTTTATGCCATTATTTGCCAAAACCGGTAAATATTGCTCATTGATTTGGTTACGGGGGAAAACCAAGCTGCATGGTTCCGTATTTTTTGCTTTTGCAATTTTCACAGCAGCTTTAATGTCAGCGTCAAATTCTTCTGCCGACTGCCCTTCTTCCAGGCAAAAATAATGGCTAAAAGTATGTGTGGCAATTTCGTGACGGCTTAGTTTTATCATTTCAAAAAGGCTGTACCCAAAATGATACGGATCATCATTTTCATCGTTGCCGATGGTTGCGAACTCTTTTAAGTAAACATCATATTCAGGATTGGAATAGCCAGGTTTTTTATCGGGGATAAAGCATCTCAGCGCTTCCCTATTTTCGGCAAATAAAAATCCAACTATAGCAAAAGTTGCTTTAACATCATACTTTTTAAATGCATCCAGCAATGCGGGAATTACTTCTTTTACACCTGTAATATGTGCCCCGTATTTCTGTTTTGTAGTAACATCCCATACCCCCCATAACAATTCAAAGTCAATCGAAATAACAAATGCGCCCCTATGATAAGTATCATTACTCATGCAATAAGAAAATATTAAATGCTTGTAAAATTAACTGATTTAGGCCATACAGTTTGAATATACAATATAAAACATGAAAGAAGCTGCCTCAACAATTAAAATTTCGTGTCGGAAAAGCTAAGCAGGCTTCTCTTCTTTCTCTGCGTAAACGGTATATAAACTAACCAGGGTAAAAAAGTAAAATGGAAGTAAGATTATTTTATACCTGGCCATGGTTCCAAAATTAAAGGTGGTAAAACCAATTATAATAGCGAAGAGAATAGCCATGGTAAAAGAAATCAAAACAAAGGGTTTTGCAAAAATTTCCCTGAAGAATCCCCAAAATTTAAGTTTAATTATAACATACAACGTACATAAAAAAAGCAGTAAAGACTCAAAAGCACTAAATAATATAAATACCTTACGGCTTTCCCAAATAAAGGGCCTGAAAAGGCACGTAAAAACAGCTACTGGAGCATGTATTATGAGGCCCGAGAGTGATCCTTCAATCTCTTCTGATTTTACGCTTCCCCTGCTTCGTTCATCCTCATTTTCTACTGCGTTATAATTTTTTTGATAAGTGTCTACCTGAACCTTGGATTCATCGGCCAGTTGCTGTAATTGCTCGGTAAAATTTGAAAAAAAGGCAACAATGAGTACAGCCGTTAAAAATATAAGGACAATAAAACTCCTGATTACGAGATTTTTGAAAGGAGTAATGAATTTGTAAAACACAAAAACCGAAAGGCTGACAGCAAGTACTATGATGATGTAACTTTTGATACTTCCAACTACATATATTAAAACAACTAAGGCAATT
>JBBRCM010000243.1:0-2493 GCA_038204855.1 Chitinophagales bacterium | reverse complement strand
TAACACTGGGTATAAAACCCACCCACCCTAATACGGGCTATGGCTATATACAATATGAGCCAAATGCGGTAAGCGATAATGTTTATAAAGTAAAAACCTTTACCGAAAAGCCAGACCTGCAGCTTGCAAAAACTTTCATTACCAGTGGCGATTTTTTATGGAATGCCGGCATATTTGTTTGGCAGGTAAAAAATATTATTAAGGCTTTTGAAAAAAATTTACCCGAACTGACTGAGGTTTTTGAGGCAGAAAAAAATAATTTCAATACAAAAAAAGAAAAAGAGTCAATAGAACGTATTTACCCGCTGTGCATCAATATTTCCATTGACTATGCTGTGATGGAAAAGGCGGATAACGTTTATATCATTCCTTCATCTTTTGGATGGAGCGATCTGGGCACCTGGGCAAGCACGTACGAAAACCTGGAAAAAGATTACCTGGGAAATGCGGTTGTTGGCAACCAGGTAATGGTGATAGATGCTACTAATAATATGGTTCATGCAGAGAATAAAAAATTAGTTGTGTTGCAGGGCCTTGATGATTTTGTAGTGGTGGATACCAAAGATGTTTTACTCATCTGCAAAAAAGAAAAAGAACAGGATATAAAAGAATATGTTGCCGAAATAAAAAGAAACAAGGGAGAAAAGTATTTGTAAGATTAAGAATACAGATTTTAGTTCTCAAAAGGTTTATTACAGCGTACCGGGTTCGACAAGCTCACCATGACACCCTTCTTAAACTCGAATTTTTTGCCATTGCTGAAATCATTTAAATATACCTTAAGTTGATACCAACCATACAAAGTAAACTGCCCCATGTTGGCACTACCATTTTTACCGTAATGAGTGTGCTTGCAAACGAGCATAAAGCCATTAACCTGGGCCAGGGTTTTCCGGATTATGCCATGAGTGAAGAATTGATAGCATTGGTTAACAAAGCTATGAAGGATGGGCATAATCAATACGTACACATGAACGGGCTACCAGCATTAAGAGAACAACTGGCAGAAAAAATTGAAGGGCTTTATTCAACAATCATAAATGCCGAAACTGAAATAACCATTACTCCCGGCGGCACTTATGCCATATACACTGCGCTCACAACGATATTACAACCGGGCGACGAAGTGATTGTTTTTGAACCGGCCTACGACAGTTATATACCCAACATTGAAATTAATGGAGCCGTACCGGTTTTAATTCCGCTGGTTTACCCTGATTATAAAATTGATTGGGAGCTGGTGAAACAAAAGATAACAACCAAAACAAAACTCATTATGCTTAACACGCCGCACAATCCTACAGGTGCTGTGTTGGGTGCAGATGATATTGTTCAATTACAGAGCATCGTTAAAGGCACGGGCATTTTTATTTTAAGCGATGAAGTATATGAGCATTTGATTTTTGATGGTAAGCAACACGAAAGCATGTTGCGTTACCCCGACCTGTATGAAAGAAGTTTTGTTTGTTTTTCTTTCGGTAAGGTTTACAATTGCACTGGCTGGAAGCTTGGCTACTGTATTGCGCCACCGATGCTGATGAAAGAATTTAGAAAAGTACACCAGTTTAACTGCTTTAGTTGTAACAGCCCTATACAATTTGCGTTAACAGAATTTTTAAAACAGAAAGAAAACTATTTGCAGCTTGGTGCTTTTCTACAGCAAAAAAGAGATTACCTGAAAACGCTGATGCAGCAAACAAAATTTAAAGCAGTGCCATCTTGCGGAAGTTATTTTCAATTATACAGCTATAAAGGAATTACCGAAGAAAGTGAAAAAGATTTTGCCATACGCCTGACAAAAGAATACGGCGTAGCCACTATACCAACATCAGTTTTTTATAAAAATGAGGAAGACAATAAAGTATTGCGCTTTTGTTTTTCTAAAAAAGAAAGCACGCTGGAAGAAGCTGCCAACAGACTGATGAAATTATAGGTGTCTGGCCACTAAGCGTAGCTTTTATATTTTAACAGATAAATGAAACCAGGCTCTTTTAAATTCTCCAGTGTGTTCGTAGTGGCCTGACACCTAATCAAACCGGTTGATGAAATTATAAATTCACACAAACTCAATTTATAAAAAATGATAAAAAAAACATTAATAGCGTTGCTGGTTATTTCTTTGCTGCTGGAAGCGGTGCTTACTTTTCTTTGCTTTTTTATGCCGGGAAAAGCGCTTGAACAGATGAAAATGGTTTACAGTGATCTGTACGCTTTTCCTGTTTACCTTATTGCTTGGTTTTTATTATTAACTACAGCATTCATCGCATTATTTTTGGCAGCCGCAATAAAAAACAATCACCACTATAACACGGGTATGTACATTTTATGTTTTTGGTGGATAGCCATTGGTATTGGTATTTATTGCTTTAACGGCTTAGCCACAAACCTGTTCACCGATACACTGAAAGGAGCTTTACTACTTGGTTTTATTTATTTAAACAGCAGGCAACAATCAAGTTCCAATTAGCTACCGCTTTTTTTAACAAACCTATT
>JBBRCM010000242.1:0-2602 GCA_038204855.1 Chitinophagales bacterium | reverse complement strand
TTCAATCATCATGGCCTGGCTTTCAATGGGAGCCTGCTGCCAGTAATAGCCACCAGTTGTCCATTCTTTCCAGTACATGCCTAACTCTTCTTTGTTGATGGCATTTTCTTTTAAAGATTTGATGATTGCTTTTGGCGTTGTAGCATCATTGCTGCGGTGCAATGCCAGTGCAATCATGGCCTGCATGTATTTGCTGTTGCTGAGCCAGTATTTTTTTGCCTGTCCGGTATAATAATTATAAGCTGTTTGGGAAGCCGTTGCAATTTTATACACTGGGAAGAAACTGCGCATATATAAATACTGAATTTGAAGACTACTTAAATGATTGTCGCTGAGTTTTGATTTATACCTGAGCAGATCATTGTAATCTTCTAGTATTTTTTTATCAAGATAAGGAACAGCTTTATCAATAATTGTTTTTATGGTTTGATAATGATCGCCGGTTAAAGCATTCAGTTTTCTTAAATGCCCGATACCGGTTGTAATGTACTGGGTCATGTAGCGGTCATCGGCGCCACCTTTAAACCAGACAAAGCCACCATTGCTGCTTTGCATTTCTTTCAGTTTATTAAATGCTTTATCCTGCTCCGCACTCATACGAACCATGTCAAACAGCAAAGCAATATTTTTCTTTTGCTGATTTTCGTTTTGTGCATCCAGTGCCCAGGGTGTTTCCTGCAATAAGGCCGATTTTAATTCCTGATTTTTTTCAAGATTGCTCATTAATGCCGCGGTATCAACATGCTTCCATTTCTCAAAAACCGCTTTAATTTTTGGCGAAGACTTAGTTATAAAAGATGCCAGTGTATTTGCATAATACCTATTGAAAGTTTGCTCGGCACATTCGTAAGGATACTCCATTAAATAAGGCAGGGCCTGCACGGCATACCAGGCAGGGTTGCTGGTATATTCAACAGTAAGTGCGTGATTGGTAATGGTTGTGCTGCTGTCGCTGTTGAGTAATTTATCAAACTTAAATGTTTTACTGGTTTGGTTACGCAGATTGAGTGGCATACTTTCTGTTACCAGCATCCGGTTAGTTAAAATAGGAATAGACATTTCTTCTCCGTCCGAAAAATCCCCGGCCTTTGCAACAATCCTGTACGTCATTGCGCTATTAAAATTGAAAGGAATCTCCATCGGGAATTTTACTGCGCCACTTTGCCCGGCTGCTAACGTAAAATATTGGCTTGGAAAAACATTTTTAAACCAGCCATCAACCGGTTTGTTGGTTGCAGCATCCAGCAACTCTAATGTGGCAATACCGGATACTTCTTTTTCGCTGAGGTTTACAATTTTTGCACTGAACTCCATGTTGTCACCTTCTCTCATAAAGCGTGGGGCATTGGGCTGCACCATTAATGACTTTTGAGTTATCACAGTTTTTTCGCTGTAGGCACTTGCCGCATCTTTGGTATGGGCCAGCGTCATCAGCTTCCATTTAGTTAATGCTTCGGGCATGGTAAAAGAAAATTCAATATTGCCTTCGGCATCTGTTTTCAGATCAGGGAAGAAGAAAGCGGTTTCATTGAAATTTTTGCGGATTTGAACGGAACCGTTATTCGTTACTTGCTTTTCGCTATTTAATACAGAGCCTTTTATTGTGTCAGCATTGGCAAACAATCCTGATTCTACTTTAAATGTTTGTGTAGACTTGTCACTTTCTCCTTTCGCTTTCTTGTTTGGGCTTGGCGGCGGCGGCGGTGTCCCATTACCAACCACTACTACCTCGTTCATTGGTGCACTGGGACTTCTCATTACCATTCTTCCTCCTCCATAATATCCTCCACCATACCCATAAAAACTTAATAACTGGTCGTACGATTTAGGTGTCGCAGTCAAATATGTATAATCCATCCTGCTAAACTCTTCAGAACTAACTTTTGCAAATCCATTTATATTCCAATAGATGGTATTGTACAAACCCGGCCAGATATTTGGCCTGCTCCAGCTATGTGGTTTAAACTGATCCAAACTTGCATCGTACATACCAGCCAGCATTTCAGCGGCAACTTTCTCTCCTTTATTACCGGTTATTTTTACTTTCCATTTTTCCTGTGCACCGGGTAATAATTTGTCTCTAAAGGTTTCGTAACTGATGTTTAAATCTTTATTGCTCCAGGGAATGCTGAAAGCTTGGTTGCCTTTATAAACACGGTTGTGTTTTACAAATGCGTAACTCATGGCCATACCGCCACGGTCTTGTTCTGTTACAGGTTGGGCAAAGGGCGCAGATTGGATGTTGGTAATTGTTTTATAGTTTAAAATATTTGATTTATCCATTTTGCTTAAAGAATGGATAAGCCAGATATTATCAAAACCGGTTGCAATATTGTACCTGATGAATTCGCCGGGTTCCGCATTGCCTTTTGTTACGTCAAGTTTTACTGCATCGAAAATTTTTTCATTGGCATTGTTGCTTGTTAGTTGAATGTATTTTTCAGCCTTTACCAACACTCCGTATTTATCTTTTGTCGTGGCAATGATTTTGTACCAGCGGCCCCCTCTATCTCCCCCCGAGGGGGAGGAAATCCCGAAGATTGAAGCGATTTTATCTGCATTTTCTTTGCTTAATTTCCCATCACTTGAAGTTGAATCTGAA
>JBBRCM010000241.1:0-2814 GCA_038204855.1 Chitinophagales bacterium | reverse complement strand
AGATGGCGAACTTAAAGTGGTATATGCGGGGCGTATTGATGAAAAACAAAAACGGATTTCGGATGTTACCCATGCTTTTTGCAAAGCAGCCAAAGAAGTGCCCGGTACCAGCTATACTATTTACGGTTCCGGACCTGCTGAACCTGCGGTACAAAAAATTTTAAACACAACCGGCAAGGGTTTGCCAGTTCAGTTTAAAGGCAAATTAAAATCTACCGAAGTTCAGGCTCATTTATTGCAAAACCAGGTTTTTGTGCTGCTTTCAGCATTTGAGGGCCTGCCCATTACTTTAATGGAGGCAATGAGTTGTGGTTTGGTATCCATCTGTACCAATATGCGTAGCGGAATATCAGACCTTATCACAAATAATGTAGAAGGTATTTTAATTGATGACAGAAAGGATGAGTTTGTTGCGGCGATAAAAAATTTAAAACAAAATCCTGCTTTGTGGAAACAAATGTCGCAGGCAGCAAGGCAAAAAATAATCACCTCTTATTCTGTAGAAACCTGCAGCAATCAATGGGTATCGTTGTTGCTGGAGCTTTCGGCCAATGCAGGTAAAAGATATGATTTGATTATTCCTTCTTTAAAAGAATTAAAAAAATTACGGTTGGATATTGATTTTAAAGGACAGGATAACCTAAGGCCGGCCGGCATATTTGTTCCTTTATATAAAATAAAATACTTTCTAGGGCGTTTAAAACGTAATTTATTTAAATCCAGATAAGCATGCGATCGTTGGCACCAATAGTTTTTTTTGCATACAACCGTCCGGATCATACCCGGCTGGTGCTGGAATCTTTGCGTAACAACCGGCTGGCTGATGAATCAAAGCTATTTATCTATATTGATGGGCCAAAGCCCGGCGCTAACGAAGAAATATTGACAGCAATTGCCGAAGTAAAAAAAATAGTGCGTGAAAAAAAATGGTGTAAGGAAGTTACAATCGTAGAAGCAACAGAAAATAAAGGATTGATAAAATCGAATGTAGAAGGTGTAACAAAAATGGTAAATGAATTTGGGAGGGTGATAGCGATGGAAGATGACGGTTTGCTTTCTCCCGGGTTTTTAACCTATATGAATGATGCACTTGACTTTTATGAAAATAATCCCAGAGTGATGCATATTGCTGCATACCGCCGGCCAGAGTTTGATGCTGTGGAGGTAAAGGAGTCAACTTATTTCTTTTATCACACTAGAACCTGGGGCTGGGCCACCTGGAAACGGGCCTGGGATCATTTTAAATTAGATCCATTAGCTGTGCATGAAGCAGTAAAGAAAAAGGGGAATATAAAAAGGCTGAATATGGATGGCACGTTTGAATTTTTTTGGGGATTGAAAGCAGTAGCGAAAGGAAAACTGAGAAGTTGGAACGCCATCTGGCATTCTACCGTATTTTTAAATGATGGCATGTGTTTATACCCGCAAAGATCGCTGGTATCAAATATTGGTCATGATGGCAGTGGTACCAACTGTGTGATTGATGACAGGTTTCAGATTGAAATCAATGCATTGGCAGATTCGATACCGGTTACAGCCATTCCTCTAGAAGAACATGAAGGAATAAAGAAGCATTACATAGCCATACATTCCTTTAAATATAAATTGATGTTTGCCTTAAAGCATTATCTCCGGTATCTTGTAAGATATTAACGGTAGCAAAAAGTCCACTGCAATTGAGCCCAACAAAAAAAATTTTATTTATTTCATACGATGGTATGACCGATCCGCTTGGCCAAAGCCAGGTGATTCCGTATTTGCAAGGGTTAAGTAAAGCTGGTTACAAAATATTTTTAATCAGTTGCGAAAAGGAAGTGGTTTATCATCAAAACAAAAATTTTATTCAGCAATTGCTGGATAAAAGCAACATCAGCTGGATACCGCTTAATTACACCAAAAACCCTCCGGTTATTTCCACACTGCTGGATGTTGTAAAAATGCGCAAGGCTGCAAAAAAGTTGCATAAAGCAGAAGGTATAGATATGGTTCATACCCGTGCAGGTGTGCCGGCGTTAGTGGGCTTGTGGATGAAGAAAACAATGGGGGTTAAATTTTTAAACGACATACGTGAGTTTTATGCTGATAGCAGGGTAGAAGGCGGCATGTGGAATACAAAAAACCTTGTTTACAAAACCATTTATAATTTTTTTGCAGGAAAAGAATCGGAAGCTGTAAAGCAAAGCGATGGCATTGTTTGTCTTACCTATGCGGCAGAAAAAATCATTAAAGGTTGGCCGGAGTACAAAGTGTCAATTCCTTTGGAAGTAATCCCCTGTAGTGCCGATCTGGATCTTTTTGATTATTCTAAAATTGATGAAAAGGAACAAGCTGCATTAAAGACTGAACTTAATATTGCAGCTGATGATTTCGTTATCAGCTACCTGGGCTCAATAGGTGGCTGGTACCTTACAGCAGAAATGTTGCAGTTTTGTAAATTGTTAAGCAAGCGAATTCCTGCTGCAAAATTTTTGTTCATATCGCCGCACCGGCATCAGGAGATAAAGGAAATTGCTGATGAATATGGAATACCGGCTGATAAAGTGCTGGTAAAAAAAGCATCCCGTGTGCAGGTACCGGCTCTGCTTTCTTTAAGTAATTATTCTATATTTTTTATAAAGCCCTGCTATTCCAAGCAGTCATCTTCACCAACCAAACATGGCGAAATAATGGCCATGGGTATTCCGGTAATAACCAATGGGGGCGTAGGCGATGTAGAAGAAATTGTGCTTAGCAGTAAATCGGGTATTGTGATAAATGAGTTTACAGATGCTGTATTTGAAAGCGCAATCAATGAAGTTGACAATAAGAGAGCGT
>JBBRCM010000240.1:0-2941 GCA_038204855.1 Chitinophagales bacterium | reverse complement strand
ATAAGTGGGGTAAATGGTGCTACTGCAAACACTAAAGTTGGTATTGGTACCACATCACCTGATTCTAGTTTTTCTGTTGCTGATAATTTTTTAGTTGGCAGCTCTGGTACAGTGCAATATGATAATGCTGTGTCTGTAATGAATTATATGTTTAAAACTGGTTTTAGCAATGCAGACAGAATGGTAATTGCACATAGCCCTACATTTTCCAACTGGGGATTACAATATCAAGACAATGTAAGCGACCGTTTCAACTTTTTAGCAGGGGGTACATCTGTATTAACGGTGGATTTAAGTGCACAAAAAGTTGAAATTGGTACTAATGGAACAGCACTTAACGAGATCATTAAGCAAACAGTTGTGGGCACCATTCCGGCTATAGGTGCAAATGGCACGACTAATTTTTTCCTGACTGTTCCTAATGCGGCTGTCGGTTCTACGGTTTCTATATCGCCGGCAACTGTATTATCCACCGGCACTACTATAGCTTATGGTTTGGTTAGTGCTGCCAATACAGTGGAGGTTTATGTGGGAAATGTAACAGGTTCACCTATTAGCGCACAAATATCCAAATCTTTTTACGTAACGGTAATAAGATAGGGTTACATTAAATCAATTGGGTTTATTTGTCGTACTGTTAATAACAAAAGAACTTTCCGCTGAAACGGAATATAAAAAATAAAATAATCACTTCTTTTTTTAAACATGAAAAAACTAACCGTAATACTCATATCAGGCTTTGCACTTTTTGCGTGTAAATGCTATAGCCAACAGGTAGCCCGTACATCGGGTGCTGTACAATTGGTTGTTGAATCGGGTACCAAAATTGTAACTCAAGGTGGTATTTCCTTTCTTCCAGGCAGTAACCTGATAAACAATGGCGAGATTCACATGTACAAAACCACGGCTGTAAATCCTGAAGGCTGGTTAGATTCTACAACAGCAGGTGTTATGGATGTTACTAGTACAGGCAATGTTTTCTTTCAAGGTACTAACCGACAAAGTTTTTATGGTCTTACAAAGTTTTACGACTTAACTATACGTAATACCGGTGGCGATACTTTACTCTCATCCTGCGAAGTAAGAAATATATTAAGGCTTGATACCGGTTATGTTTTTACAAGAACCGGTTATGGCAACGACAGTTTGCTGGTTAGCAATCCGGCAATTGCCGCCATTACATCTAATACGCTTACCCCGTTTTCCATAAGCTGGGTAAACGGCAGGCTAAGCCGCACCGGTAACGTGATTGGCTCGGCTACTCCCAATCCTGCCATTGCCTATCTCTTTCCGGTAGGCAAAGGCAACCTGTATGCACCTATAAAATTGGCAAAAGTAAATACAACAACGGCCACCTGGACGGCCGAATATACCCCTGCAATTCCTTATCAAAACACCAATATATTTTTTCCGCCTGTTGATCATATAAGCTCTGTTGAATATTGGGAGATAAGCAGCGATAACCAAGCCAGCACAAATGATGATGCAATGCTAAGTTTGTCCTGGAGAGGTTACAGCCGGGTTAGTGCCAATGCGGTTAAAAGAGATAGTCTGCTGGTTGCTCAATATATAAACAGACCGCCTTTTGTATGGGATGCACCTGGTGGCTGGGCAACCGGTAATGCACCAATATTATCGGGCCCCGATAGTCTCTTTGGTTATGTAACATCAAATGCGCCTACAAATCAGTATTCGGTTGATGAGCGAAGATTTACACTGGGTACTTACAGTAAATTTAATGCCTTACCTGTAAAACTGCTTTACTTTACTGCCATAGCAGATGGCAATAAAGTACGCCTTAACTGGGAAGCCGCCAACGAACAGGAAACAGTTACATACGAAATTGAAAAATCGCTTACAGCTAACAATTTCAGTAAGATTGGTACAGTACCTTCCAGACAATTATCACAATCTGCTTATGTTGATTTTGATAATGCACCTGCATTGGGCTGGAATTATTACCGTTTAAAAATGATTGATAAATCGGGCAGTTTTACCTACTCGCCTGTAAGGCCGGTTAAGTTTGAAAAAGGTCTGGAGCAGGTAAATATCTTCCCGGTACCGGCAACAACGGTGTTACATATTCAATTACCATCTTCTTATGTAAACAAAGTACAGTTACAGGTATTTGGGGTTGATGGTAAATTTATTGCCTTAATGAAACCAGCTACCAATATGGTTGTGCTGAATGTGCAGCCCCTGGCTGCCGCCACTTATTTCTTAATCATTACAAAAGATGATGGCAGCAAAGAAACATATCGTTTTGTAAAACAATAATTTTAATTTAAAAACAAATAAAAATGAAAAAGACAATAACCAGACTCTCAATATCAGCAGCAATTGTTTTGGGAGCTTTCCACGCTTCGGCTCAAAACAGTGCTGCGGCAACCGAACCAAAAGTTGCAATAGCTCCCGCTGATGTGCCGCAGGTAAAAAGTACTGCTACTGAACCCCGCATTGTCACCGCACCAATACCAGAAGCTGGCAAACCTTTAATTTACCAAAAAAACAACAATACAAAAGAAGAAGTGTACAGAGGTGAGGAAAAAATTACGCCCACGCCCGAAACGCTTTCGAGATCACCAGTTGCTGCACCACCGATGAAAGAGTTAAATGTGCAAAAGGAAGCAGACTTAAAACCAACACCTAAAACAGCCCTGCCAAAATCTCAGGGATAAATAACAAAGATGTTTAAAATAATCCTGGTTGCTACATGCAATTAGGATTATTTTTGTTTAAAAGATATACGATGATACAACGCATTCAATCCATCTGGTTATTACTGGCAGCAGCCTGTGCCTTTGCCGGTTTTAAATTTTCGTTTTACAGCGGTAATAAACTAAATGACCCGCTGCTGCATGAACTGAATGCCAGTTCAACTTTTTTATTAATGATAACTACCATTGCTGTTGGTGGCCTGGCGTTCATGACCATTTTTCTT
>JBBRCM010000239.1:0-3005 GCA_038204855.1 Chitinophagales bacterium | reverse complement strand
AGCAGCAGATAGAGCGCAGCCAGTAGGGTAATAAAATATAAAATTCTCTTGGCAATTTTTTTCATCAGGATTTGTTAAAGCGTGTTCAATACTCCAATTATCTTGTAACAGGCTACAGTAATTTCGCCTTTGCTTATTACTAAAGGTGGCACAATCCTCAGGCAATTGGCTGCAAATAAAAACCAATCAGTAAAAACACACTCAGTAATCAAAGCATCAATTACTTTTTTATTTATTTCAAAACTTTCAAACTCTACTGCCATCATTAAACCACAACTTCTTACTGCATTGATTTTGGGATGTTTTAATAAAGAAAGAAAAAGTGCTTCTTTTGTTTTGATACCATCAATCAATTTTTCTTCAACTAAAACATGAAATGCCGCCAGCCCCGCAGCGCAGCAAACAGGATGGCCACCAAAAGTATTTATATGCCCCAACACCGGGTTGTGCGATAGTGCATCCATTATTTTTTTATTGGCAATAAAAGTACCCAACGGCATTCCACCGCCCAATGCCTTACCCAGCAATAAAATATCGGGTACTACATCAAACTGTTCAAAAGCCCATAGTGTCCCATTTCGGCCAAAGCCACACTGAATTTCATCCAGCACCAGCAGCGTTCCTGTCTCGTCGCATTTCTTTCTTAAAGCTTTTAACCAGCCATTTTGCGGCGCTAAAACACCTGCTTCGGCTTGTATAGTTTCTGCAATTACGCAAGCCGTTCGTACGGTAATATTTTCCAGATCGTCAAACGAGTTATAATTCATCTGCAGCACATCTGGCAGCAATGGTCTGAAAGCCTGCTGCCAATATTCGCTGCCCATAACACTTAATGCGCCCTGTGTGCTGCCATGGTATGAGTTTTTAAAAGAGATGATCTGTGTTCTGTTGCTATATCTTTTGGCAAGCTTCATGGCACCTTCGGTTGCTTCGCTGCCTGATGCAGTAAAGAAAACTGAATTGAGCGACGCTGGTAAATGTTCAACAAGCATTTTTGCGTACTGTACCTGCGGGCTTTGCACCAGTTCGCCATATACCATAATGTGGAGGTATTGATCTACCTGCCCTTTTATGGCTTCAATAACTTTTGGGTGCCGGTGGCCTACATTGCATACACTGATGCCGCCAATAAGATCAATATATTCCTTACCATCGGCATCAAACAATTTACAACCTTCAGCTTTTACAATTTCCAAAGCTAAAGGTGCTTCGGACGTTTGCCCCACATGATTCAAAAAAAGCTGGCGGTTGGTCATAATTACTTTTATACCTGCAAAATAAAGGCATCTTAAAACAAATTCTTTAATTTGATGCCACTCATTTAGGCTGCAACAATACTTCGAAAAGATCAGTAGCAAATATTTAACTATTATCAAAAAATAAAAAGAACAAATTATACGTAATTTGTAGAATTAATCATCAAACAATACAAATAATCGATCCTCAATGAAGCTTTTTGTTGCCTTTCTTTTTTGTTGCTGCCTAACAGGTTACTTGTCTGCACAGGATAAGGGGCACCGACCTAAAATTGGCCTCACCCTAAGCGGTGGTGGCGCAAAGGGTTTGGCGCATATTGGTATTTTAAAAGCCATTGACAGTGCCGGACTTAAAATTGATTACATAACCGGCACCAGTATGGGAGCCATTGTTGGCGCACTATACGCATCGGGTTACAGCGGCAATGATATTGAACGACTGAGAAAAGATATTGACTTTGATTTGGTGTTCAGCAACAATGTTCCGTTGAAGACTTTATCTATGGAAGAAAAGGACCAGTATAGCCGCTTTGCCATCGAGCTTCCTTTTATCAATAACAAAGTACGTTTAACAACCGGTGTAATTACCGGCCAGCAACTGAGCATGAAATTCTCTGAATTTTTTTTTCACGTGTATAATGTTCACAACTTCAACGATCTTAAAATTCCGTTCAAGTGTATGGCAACCGATCTGGAAACCGGCGACCTGGTTGTAATGGATACCGGAAACATCATCACTGCCCTGCGTGCCACCATGGCCATCCCTTCTGTTTTTTCTGCTGTAACAAGAGATGGTAAAAAATTGGTTGACGGCGGACTGGTAAGAAATTTTCCGGTAAAAAATGTAAAAGAGATGGGTGCCGATATTGTTATTGGCAGCAACGTTACCAACGGTCTTGCAAAGGTTGATAAGATAAAAAACCCCGTGGATGTTTTAACGCAGTTGGCCTTTTTTAGAGAAGCCAGTGATTTTAAAGAAGAGCTGCCATTAACCAATATCTACATTCACATGCCTATGTTAGAGTATAATGCCGGTAATTTTGGAAGCGGTAATGAAATTTTAAAAGAGGGTATAAAAACAGGCATGCAATACTATCCAATATTTAAAAAACTGGCCGACAGTATTAATACATTGGGAGCAGCAAAAGAAAAAGATAATAATACCATTACCAACAACACGGTATTTATAAAAAGCTATCAGGTAAGTGGCCTCAAAAAGACCCTTCCTTCTTTTTTCTTTCACCTGATGAATTTTGATGACCACAAAAGTTACACTGCAGTACAAATAAACAAGAGCATCAGGCGGGCTCTTGGCTCCCGCTATTATAGTACCATTACATACACACTGGAACCCATATCAAAAGATACTGCGAATATTATTTTTACTGCCGAAGAAAACCCCAGTACGTATTTAAAGGCAGGCTTGTATTATACCCGTTTCAGAGGTATCAATGTAAATGTAAACCTCACCAGCCGCAACTTTATTATTTCAAATTCACGGAGTATGGTTTCAGCTTCAATTGGCGAAAGCACGCAGATTGAGGCAGAACATTTTCAATACCTGGGGCGTATAAAAAATATAGCTTTCATTGCCGGCTTCCGGCTCGATAACCAGACCATCAATACCTACCAAGATTTTAAAGTGGAGGGAGCTTACAAGCAAAATTTTTCACAAACATATTTAAATTTTCAAAACAGCGGCCATAATAAAATTGCGGTCGGTATTGGTACTGCATTTGAATATATCCG
>JBBRCM010000238.1:0-3010 GCA_038204855.1 Chitinophagales bacterium | reverse complement strand
TAACACAGCAACAGCTTGCAACAATGAATGCGTTTATTAATCTTGCGCCGGATCCACCACCCACAGTTTTATACGATCCTTTTAAACCTGGGAGAAATATTTATGATTCGGTACTAACAACAAAAAGCCTCGGAGAATTTTATCAAAAATATCCTTTTGAAATTGCACCTGCTACAGATAACCAGCCTTTTTTTAATCATCATACAAGATGGTCTTCCCTGGGCTGGAAATCATTTGAAGATATTTTTTCCCAGGAAAAAATGGGAAGAATGGCTTTGGAAGATAAGCCCATTGCAGAAGTAAGCCTGCTGGTTTTATTGGCGCAGGTATTAATTATTTCTACGCTCATTATTCTGTTACCCCTTTGGCGTTTTTCGTCTACGGGTTTACGTATGAAAAATATTTTGCCATATCTTTTTTATTTCTCAGGGTTAGGCTGTGGATTTATAACCATTGAAATCGTGATGATACAATTATTCAGTTTGTTATTGGGTGAGCCGGTTTATACTTTCGCGATTGTACTTTCAGCGCTTTTATTATTTACAGGAGTGGGTGCTTTTATTTCAGGAAAGTATAATTTTAATCCCTTGCGGACACTGCGCATTTCCATAATTGTATTATCCATTTTGTTATTGCTTGCCAGTTTTTTTCTCCCCCCGTTATTGAGGATTGCGATTGCATTATCCATGCCTGCAAGAATTATCCTGGCCATTCTTTTGATAATGCCAATTGGGATTTTGCTGGGTATGCCATTTCCTTCAGGCATAGATATCATCAGCAAACAAATGCCTTCTTTAATTCCCTGGGCATGGGGTGTCAACGGATTTTTTACGGTAATCGGATCTGTGGTTGCTATTATGTTAAGCATGATGATCGGCTTTCAGGCTGTGTTGTGGATCGCGATCGCTATCTATGTAGTCAGCTTGCTTGTTATTATAAGAAAGCCGGGTTCTTCTTTTAAAACATAAGTGAAATACTACTCCGTTCTTAAATTCTGCGCTGGCTTTGCCAATGCCGCCCTTGCTGAATGAAACATGGCGGTGAGTACTGCCGTAAGTATAATTACAAAAGCAGAAACAATAAATGGAATTACAGACAGGCCATCATGATACGAAAATACTTTGAGCCAGCCATTCATAAAATAATAGGCCACCGGAAATGCAATTACCGCGGCAATTAATGACAGCCACAAATAATTGCGGGTGATCATGCCGACGATTTGTGCTATGCTGGCGCCCATTACCCTGCGTATGCTTATTTCTTTTTGTTTTTGTTGCGTGGTAAATGCTGTGAGGCCAAGCAACCCGAGGCATGTAATGATGATCGTTAGTATGGAAAACGCAGCGAAGATTTTTCCCCGTTTCTGGTCGGCAGCATATTGTGAATCAAAATCCTGGTCCAGGAACTTATATTCAAATGGTAAGTTGGGGAAATATTTTTTCCAGGTAGTACCTACCTGGGCGATAGATGTTTTAAGGTCGCCTGTATTCATTTTCAACTGGATCATGTTACCGTTGGGCCCGTAAAACATCAGCAAAGGAGCAATAGGATTGTACAACGATTTCTGGTTGAAATTTTTTACAACACCTACTACCTCGAGGTAATTGCCGGAAGTGTCGCCTGGAAATTTTACGCGTTTACCGATTGCTTCCTTCCATGCAAAATGTTTTACCATGGCTTCATTAACAACGATGCTATGCAGGGTATCTGCAAGGCTCGAAAAATTGCGCCCCTTCACCATGGGAATATTTAATGCGGGTAGAAAGTTTTCATCTATTGCATAACATTCCACGGCTTTATCCACGTAACCAGCCTCGGTTTGTACTGAAAAAAGATTCAGGTTAAGATTGGTACTGCCGGGATAGGAATTTCCGGTACCAACAGTTTTGACCCCTGGAAGGCTGCGGAAATCATTATCCATAGAATTTATCTTACCACGTTCATCCTGCCCCGTATTTACCGTTACTGTCATCACCTGGTTTTTGTCAAAACCCAAATCTTTCTTTTGTAAATAAGAAAGCTGGGAATATACAACCCACGTGCAGATAAGCATGGTCATTGAAATGGAAAACTGCAATACAACCAGCGTCCTGCGAAGATTTACATTGCCGGATGCTTTGGAAAGAGATCCTTTTAATATACTGACCGGTTGAAAAGATGAAAGATAAAACGCGGGATAGCTGCCACCAACCAATCCCGTAAATAAACCAACACCCAGCAATAACAGGATATTGGATGGCTGAAATATGGTACCAAGTGTGAAGGCTTTTCCCGATATAGAATTAAAAGCAGGCAATAAAAGAATTACCAGCAGCACG
This sequence comes from Chitinophagales bacterium, assembly GCA_038204855.1. Taxonomy (GTDB): domain Bacteria; phylum Bacteroidota; class Bacteroidia; order Chitinophagales; family Chitinophagaceae; genus Ferruginibacter. The sequence goes on along the minus strand of JBBRCM010000238.1, from coordinate 692 downwards.
CTTAATAATACCGCTATTAAAGCAGTGAGCACAGACTCGCTTAAAAACTGCAACACCAGTTGTTTTTTTGTTGAGCCGGTTACCTTGCGAATACCAATTTCTTTGGCCCTGCGTGCAGACCTTGCCGTGGTGAGATTCATATAATTGATGGATGCAATCAGCATCATAAAAAATGCGACTGCAGAAAATATCCAGATGTAAGACATGCTTCCCAGCTCTTCAGGTTCCTGTTCCAGTTTTGAATGCAGGTGAATCTCTGTAATTGGTTGTACACCGTAGTGCATTTTTACATTGAATTGAGCAAAAATCGGCGCCATATATTTGTCGTACATAGGCGCAAGCTTTTTATCAAAGGCGGCAGCATTGGTTCCCGGTTTCAATAATACGTAAGTGAAGTTGTTGAAGTTGCCCCAGTTTTCATTAGCCCGCTGGTTTTGCGGCAATGACGACCATGAGATAAGCATATCAAAACGTAAGTGCGAATTTTTGGGAACATCTTCAATCACGCCGGTTACTTTATAAACATCATAAACCGTGCGAAGTGTTTTACCAACGGCGGGAGTATTTTTCCCAAAATATTTATCAGCAAGGGTTTTTGAAATAACTATGCTGAAGGGCTCATTCAAAGCATGAGCAGCATTACCTTCCATGAAGTTGTACGTGAAAATATTAAAGACTGTACTGTCGGCATA
>JBBRCM010000237.1:0-3069 GCA_038204855.1 Chitinophagales bacterium | reverse complement strand
GTATTGCTTAACTTCTTTTATTATGTTTTTAAGCCGGTCTTCAATTTCTCCTTTGTAAGATGCACCTGCAATAAGGGCACCCAGGTCAAGTTCAAACAATAAAGAATCCTGCAGTTGAGTTGGTACTTTTTTATTTACAATATCCATTGCCAAGCCGTCTATCAGCGCAGTTTTACCAACACCAGCTTCGCCGGTAATAATTACGTTGGGTTTTGTTCTGCGACAAAGTATTTCCATCATCATGCGGGTTTCTTTATCCCGGCCAATGATGGGGTCTGTTTTATTTTCTCTTGCCAAAGCGGTGCGTTCAACACAATATTTAAACAAAGCACCCGCAGGTGCAGTGCCATTGCCGTTTGCTTCTGGCTGCACAGCCTGTTTAAAGCTATCTTCATTAAAATAAACTTCTAGTATTTCTTTTTCTTTTACAGGAAACGTTTTTAACTGCTCATTGGTAAATCCTACGCCAGGCTTGGATATAGCACATAAAACGCAGATTGGGGATATAAGGTCGAGCCCCATTTTTATACGCACATTATCTGCTTCATCAAAAACCATTTTAACCCCATCATCACCGGTTATCTTATCTTTTGCCTGCGCCACTTTTGGGTAATCATCCATCCTTACTTCTGCCCATTCCATTATATAACCCGAATCTTTACCTATTGAATCTAAAAAGTTTTTTAAACCAACTTCTTTATGCAACATTGCCTTTAGCAAATGCGCCGGATAAAAAAACTCATTGTGATATTCTTTGGCAAGTGATTGTGCAATTTCAATAGCCGTTTTTACAGACTCGTTCAATGAAAGTATGGGCATAGTGAGATTTTGTTAGCAGTTGATTAATAATCAACTACAATTTAATAATAAAAATGCTGAAAAGCAAAGAAAATGGTAAATGATGCTAAAATTTAATTTAGAAACCATTTTTTCTTAGAAGCTGTCTAAAAATGATTTTAAATTCATATTGTGAATTTTGCTTGCCACGAATTACACTAATTGTCACGAATGGTATTGTATTATTAGTGAAAATTCGTGGCGACTAAAACTACAACGTAGCTTGAAATACTGTTTTTAAACAGTTTCTTAAAGGCTCATTATTCTTTGGGAGCTAATATTTTTTAAAATAGAAAAATCCATTTAATCTGTACTTTTAGGAAAACTGATTGTAATTTGTGTTATAACACCGCTAATGAATATTATATACCATAAAATACCACTTCAGGTATCAGCCGTGCTGGAAGGCAATGAATTGCCAACTACTGACCTGAGAGATTCAATAAAAAAAACACTGGAACTGATCATTATGACCAGGTTTGGAGAGCACCGGCACGACCCCAGTTTTGGTTGTGAAATATGGGACCTGGATTTTGAACTGATAGCAAGTGAAAATAAGTGGGAAGAAAAACTACGGCAATCGCTGCTTAAGTCAATAACCACGCATGAAAACCGGTTATCGGCTATTCAGTTAAATGTGGCAATAACAGAAATTGAAAAGTTTCATATACTAAAACAAAATGCTGAGATTAAAAAACGTGTAGATATCCATATTACTGGAACAATTCACAAAACAGGTGAATTATTTACTTTTGACAATCATCTATTTTTAAGCCCGCTGGCTGTAGATTAATTTAAACCAATTTGAATGTTTTCAGGCACCGTAAATACAAAAGAAATTATCAGGAACAGGATGCTGAAACATGCATTGAATTACTGGAATATAAAGAACACCGAAGATCTTGACCCAGTTGTGAAACTGATACTTGAAGCGTTATCATCTGAATTGTACAACCTGGGTAACGAAATAAAAGATTCAGAAGTAAGATTGCTTGAAAAAATATCAAACCTGCTGGCTCCTGAATTTTTAACCTGCCCAAATCCGGCGCATGCCATCATGCATGCGATGCCTGTAGAACCAGAAGAAATACTAACAGACACTGACCAGGTTTATACACAAAAGAAAATTTCATCAAAGCAGGATGAATCGCTTGATAAAACCATTGATGTATTTTTTACGCCCGTTGGCAGATTAAAATTATTTAATGCCGGCATAACGCACCTGGCAACGGGCAATACTTTATATACGGTTGATGCCAATTACAATAAATTGATTGGTTCTCAAACCCTTTCAGGCAGCCGTATTGAGAACAATGTACTTTGGCTGGGAATAAATCTTGATGAAAAAATTGAGAACATTAATAACCTGTTTTTTTATTTTGACTGGAAAAATCTGGAGCATAGTTTATCAAACCTTAATTACCAGCTTTTGCCATTAAGTAAGTGGTATTTTAATGATACCGAAATAGCAGTTACTGAAGGGTTGCGTCACGAAAAAAAACAGGTCAACGGATCATTACAAAAAGATCTTTCATTTGATTACGATCTGCTGTCGCTGGTTGAAAAAGATATAACTGATTATTACGACCGGAAATTTATTACCATTTCAGATAAAAGGCAAACTAACGTGCAGGATATTAAGCAAAATTACCCGCCTGCGTTTACTAAGGTTTTTTCAGAATCAGACCTCCAGAAATTTACCAATAAGCTGCTTTGGATTAAAATTGTTTTTCCGGCTGCGTTGCAACAGGGATCACTCGATGAATTGTATGTTTATACCAATTCATTTCCGGTTATGAACCGTCAGTTAAGAGAGATGAAATTCCGCCTGAAAAAAGGAAGTAATATCATACCGTTAAAAATAGAAGGGCTCGAACAATTCCTGTCTGTACGGTCCCTGGCAGATGAAATGCACTCATATACATCTACACCATTCAGAAAAATGGAGGAGGAGGAAACAGGTACTTACACTTTACGTAGTGGAGGTGTGGAAAGATTTGACGGACGTAATGCAAAAGAATTTATCAGTTACCTGCTGGAATTACTGAGAAGTGAATCTGCCTCTTTTTCAGCACATGGCAACGACTTTATTGCCTCCACACTTCGGGAAATGGATCAGCGGATCGCCTTGATGGAGCAAAAAACAAAATCGGTTGCCAATACTACTTCGGAGGTTCCGCATTATATTATTGCAAAGCCTTACGAAGGCTGCGATATGATGTATGTTGAATA
>JBBRCM010000236.1:0-3408 GCA_038204855.1 Chitinophagales bacterium | reverse complement strand
TGGCAGGGTTTAAACCGGTTTTTGCAGTTAGCTGTAAAATTTTATTTTCAGGTATGGCAATGTTACTCCTTGCATTAAAATAGTTGCTGTAATTCTCAATAGGAATAACAGTATTTAAACCATCGTTACCACCACTCAACTGCACAATTACCAACACATGATCGTTTGGTGTGCTGCCGTTTAATAACTGTGCCAGTGGCGATTCGGCAGCAAAGGCTTTTACCGAAAACCCATTGATGACAGTAGGCAAAACAACTGCCGGAACTGATGTGCGTAAAAAGTCTCTACGTTTCATTAATTAAGTTTTAAGCCCCTCCTGAACTGCGTTCTTTCCCTTACCAGGGAACCCCGAAAGGGGAGAACTATCGAAGCGATGAATGAATTAAACATTTCAATTTATTCTTTCCAACTAAGCTAATTGGTATTCTGCAAGTTTCAATAAATATTGATACAGGTCTTTCAACTTTGTTTTTACAATGTTTGCATTAACTGTATCATTTGGATTTGCCATCCAGGCTGTCCAGGCATTGGTCCAGTAAAAATCACTGGTTTGTCCGCCAAGTATGATATCCTTTTTCAACTGATCCCTGGTAGCCTGCGTTAATGGCAGGCGGAATAAATAAGTTATCGAATCGGTGATCAGTGCATTGGGATCTCCGGGATTGGGTAAGTTTTTTGCAAAAATGGTTGGGTCAATCTTAATAGTTTTTCCACTTCTTGTATAGCCGGTGGCAAGCATCTGATCGGTAAACTGGTTTCTCTTGGGGTATGTATCTGAGTTAATCCATATTTCGTAAAACTGCGGCTGCTGGTAGTAGGGCGGCCAGCCTGCAACATTAGGCGGGTCGCCAATATACTGCTGCATGGTAAAGGCCTGCGTATTTATCAGGTACCAGGTATTGTATGCCCCCACATAATCTGTTGCAGCCGAAGGAAACACAACAGCAAATTCCCTGCAGTTGCCTACCAACATGTCAACCGGGCTTTTTATCAGGCATCCCTGGTTAAGCACATCAAAAAAATGTTCGCTTTTTAACAGCGCTTCCAGAACAGGTTTAATTTCGTAATTGTTTGTTCTGAAAATTTGTGCAAGCGGTGCTATTACGTTTGCTTCTGCTGCAGCATCAATTTCGTAGTAAACAAACCAACGGTATAATTTGCGGCAAATGTGTAAAGATGGATCATTGACAGACAGCAGCATATTGATCAGGTCTGTCAGTTCAAGATCACCGGCAGTGGCACCTGTACGGCCGGTGATAACAGTATTGTTATAAAAAGATGAAAACTGTTTATTGGTTGCATCATGCCTTGAGGATGTAAACAATGATGTATTGGTAGTACTATTTACCTGCCAGCCGGTAAGTACTTTTGCTGCCGCTTTTACATCGGCCTCTGCATAACCTTGCGTAGCATTATCTGCTCCTTTGCCCACAACAAATAATTCCTGTAATTCCCTGCCATAATTTTCATCAGGGGCTGCATTTGTATTGAGATAACCGTTTTGATAAACCAGCATGCCGGTGTTTACGGTCATATCTTTTATAAATTGTTTAAAATTGCCCAAGGCGTTTTTTCTCAAAACGGTATTGTTCTGGTAGCACCATATTGCCCTTCCGATAACATCAGTTTCGGTAGCAAAATGATTGTGCCAGAAAAGTGTCATCTTCTCCAGGATATTTTTATCCTGGTTAATCATCTGGCCCATCCACCAGTTTCTGTAACTCAATACCCGTTGTGAGTTAATTCCTCCATCGCTTGTATTGGTGTTAACCCAGGTTTGGCCTGCAGCAACGCCATTATCTGTATCAGTTGGATTTACCGAATTTGTATAATTTTTTAATGGCGGCGGCGGCGTAAGCTGTCCCAACGGAACATTCAGCAAAGCATCAACGGCCTGGTTCATCGTCATGGCTTTAAAAAAATCCACATCGGCCTTGGTTGCACCAAACATGGTTCTTTTTAAAAGATGAATCACTTCATTAACCGTCCAAAGACCGGTATATGGGTTTATACCACTTTCTGTTCTGGTTGGTGAAGTCCCCATAGCTATCGGGACAACCGGAGTAGCAGGAACCGCTTTTTTGGCTTTACCTGCGGTAAGAAAATCTCTTCTGTCCATGACAGTTAATTTGGTGACTATGATTTATTATTAAGACTTCAATTTTAGAAAAAGTTTAGTATTAAGACCTTTTTATTTTAGCCAATCAATCTAATTCCAAAAATCGCTTTCTTCTTATTACTTAACAAGATAGCAAAAAAAAAATACCCGACATTTAATTCGGGTATTCTTTTTGAAATATTTATTCGCTTATTTTATTGATTGCCATAAAAAAGGCTACCATACTTATAAGAGATAGCCGTAAATTGAATATCAGTCGTGTTACCAGCCGAATCTGTTAGATGCGCAAAATTTGCTCTTCCCATATATACATTAATTCTTGAATTTAATGGAATATCAGTAAACATATCTGCAGCAACGCTATATGCACCGTTATCATCAACAAGAACAGCGTTTGAAGATTTCGTTGGGTAATTCGCTTTTACTAAATTATTAGCCGGATCGCTTGGGTCATATTCAAAATAAAAGAAAACTCCTTTTTGATTGGCGGTGTCAATATTCCAAGTAAATTGATAGCCAGTATTTATTTTGGTGCCGCTTATATAACTACCATTGCTCCCATATGAAGCATCTTGAAAAATATTACTACATGTAAATAAAGCCGGCACATAACCGCTTTGATATTGTGCTGGATCTGAAACAACATTACTTAATTCACTTGGTTTTATTAGGGAGATTTTAAGCATTTTTCCAAATAAGGAATTGCCTTCGTCATAAGTCAAATCTTTGTTATAACTTGGATCTTGATTACAACTAATGGAGATATTTTCAAATTTTGCAACTCCCCCAGCTTTTCTTACCATTGAGCCTTTGCTAGAATAAAAGCCTCCATTTATATTAATAGGATGACTAATCTTTGTGAAATCATCAAATCCTAAAGGGGTACTACTTACAACCATGAATGTTCCTTCTATATCATTATTATTTAGATAATTAAATAAATACTCAAAAGAAGGTAAGTTTTTTTGAACTTGTCCACTTTTTATAGTAAGATCATTTTTTTTAGTACACGAAATCAAAAAAACTGATACCGATAAAATCAAAAATATTTTTTTCATAATTTATTTTTTAGTAACTATTCAGTTCCAAAAGTAGCTATTAAATGCAAAGCATTTAAAACGCTGTTACCGTTTTTTATGGAAGTGTCAATAATAGACCTGAGAACTGCAAATATGTTTGCGCTTTTAAGTGTTTTAAACTGTCCGGATATTTTTTGTTTCACTTTTATATTTCGTATTGCTCTTTCTGACCCATTGTTATCAGGCGTCACATTTGATTGTAATAAAAAA
>JBBRCM010000235.1:0-3415 GCA_038204855.1 Chitinophagales bacterium | reverse complement strand
TTTGTAACCGCTAGCAGGCTTTGCAGTGTATTGGCAATTATGTGTGCTTCATTTTTTGTAATGATAACAACCGATATTTCCATCCTGCAAAGAAACAATAAAAAACGCCCTGGCAGAAACTTTGCCAAAGTTTTAAACTTTGGCAAAGTTGTAAACTTAATTTATACCGATATTACCAGTATTTAGTCCAAGGCTTTAAACAATACCGAAAAAAATCGGCACTGGTCGGTATTATACCATCTAATATTTATGCGTAGCCCCAAGGGCTACTTTATAAATAAAGATGGTATTATTTGGTATTTGAAATTAGAAAATTGAAATTTGTTTTATGTGGCAGCAACAGATAAATGAAATTAAGCAGGGTAACACCAAAACACTGGCCCGTTGTATTTCTTATATTGAGAATGAGGTAGCCGGTTACGAGGACCTGCTGCAGCAACTGCCGCCTTCTCAAACACCCATTATTGGTATTACCGGGCCGCCGGGCGCAGGTAAAAGTACACTGGTTGACGCACTGATTGGATTATTGGTGCAAGAAGAAAAATCAGTTGCTGTTATTTGTGTTGACCCTTCCTCTCCGTTTAATTTAGGAGCATTACTTGGCGACAGGATTAGGATGAGCGAATGGTATAATAATCCAAACGTGTTTATACGTTCGCTGGCAACCCGTGGTTCGCTGGGTGGATTACATCCAAAAATTATTGAAATAAGCGACCTGATGAAGACGGCTGGCTTTGATTATATTATTGTGGAAACCGTTGGTGTTGGCCAAAGCGAAATTGAAATTGCCGGGCTTGCAGATATTACCATTGTGGTTGTAGTGCCCGAAGCAGGCGATGAGGTGCAAACCATGAAAGCCGGGCTGATGGAGATTGCCGACGTTTTTGTTGTTAATAAAGCCGACCGGCCTGACGCTGATATTTTTGTAAAGAATTTGAGGTTAATGCTGGCTCCAGCTTTTCACAATCATACCATGCCGGTGCCGGTTATTAAAACCGTTGCTTCGCAAAAAAAAGGTATTGCTGAGTTATTAAAAACAATTACAGATTCTTTTAGCATTGTAAAGGAAAAAGAAAAAAGAAGCTGGTTGCTTGCTGAAAAAGCGTTTCATCTTATACAGCAAAAGAAAATGATGGCGATTGATAAGGCAGTATTGAAACAAAAAATTGAAGACGCCGGAAACGATTTTAATTTATATGCCTTTATTAAAAACTATTATTGACTAAAACGGTTCGCAGTGGGCAATTGGCAGTGGGCAAAGAGAGTAGGCGATTGCCAACTGCAGACTGAGAACTGCTTACTGCTCTTCCTCCTCAAACTTTTTATTTCCTTTCCACCAGCGGTAGCCGATAAAACCAACAATCGCAAAAGGCGTCATCATCAAATACAGTATAGCCGAATTCATTCCCTGTGCGGGTTTTTCGCCAAGCTGAAGAGATGTTTTGGTACAAACAGCACATTGGGCCTGTATAGCCGATGAAATAAAAAGGGCAACTAAGATTAAGATTAATATGTTTCGGATATGTTTCATTTGATGTTGTAAAGGTACGGCTGCATACCGGTTTGAAAACAACTGTTTAACAGAAATTAACGAATTTATTTTCAAAAAAAACCGGATATGCCCTTATTTTGCGGCAAATACAAATGATCTATGTTAAAAAGATTTTTACCTTTTTTAATTTGTTTGATTTTTTTTTCAGCAGCTAATGCGCAAAGAAAGAAGGCGGCACCATTTTACAAGGCGGGTATAGCTTTTAAGCAGGTTAATAACTTCGGCGAAGCACTAAATTCATTTGCTAAAGCAGCTTCGCTTGATAAAAAATATGATTCTGCCTATGTTGAAATGGGTAACATATACAGCGGTGGCGGCAATATAGACCTGGCCATCATGAATTATAAGCAGGCACTTGTCATTAACCCTGATTATACGGTTGCTCTTATTGGAATGGGTAAAATTTACAGGGATGCCCGGCAGAATTTTGACTCTGCGATTATTTACTTTACTGCGGCCGAGAAAATTGAGAAAACCAACAAAGAGACCTACTACGCCCTTGCCTGGATATACAACGCAAAACAGGAATACGAAAAGGCAATACCGTATGCAATTAAATCGCTTGAAATAGATAATACCTACAAACCTTCCTACGGCGAACTGGGGCACGCTTACCGTGCTACAAAAAAATATAACGAAGCGATTGAGCAGTTTAAAAAAAATCTGGCTGTTTCAGTTGTTGATGTCGCCTATCTTTATTCGGGTTACTGTTATACCGAGTTAAATAATAAAGAAGGTGCCATGCAGCAATATGAAGCCTTGCTGAAGATCAATGAGAGAATGGCTGGTGCTTTAAAGAAAAAGATTGATGAAATGCCTCAGGGTAATTAATTATGTTTTTATTTCTGAAACTATGGCTGTATTGTGAAATATCTCTTGGTCAAAAAATTTAGGTACTGTTACAAAAGCATTTAATCCTCCTTTCATAATGGTTGCAGATAAAAGATCATCTGCCCGGTAAACCACCGGTGTTTGTGCGGTCAGCAATTTTTTCGCTCCCTCCAAAGTAACAGCGTATGCATGGGTACAGTCATGAAAGCCAGCTTTTTTTAAATGCCTGCTAAATGGTTTTGGCAAAAGATTAGTTACCATTTTATAGCTCCAGGCCATCAGGCCAATGGCACTGAGTATCTTATAAAAAAATTGTTTTGTTTTTAACGCTGTTGTTACTTTTTCGTGTTTTAAGTATCCGAGGTAAACCAGCTCCCAGTCTGCGGGTAACTCTTCCAACGCAGCGGGCAATTGATTCATGTGTTCAACATTGGGTAACACATCATCTTCCAGTATCAGCACTTTTTTCCAGTTATTTTTAAGCATCTCTGCATACACCATTCTATGCGATAAGGAACAGGCAATTTCACCCAGGTTTAAAGCCTTTCCCTGCCGCTGCAATTTTTTTGCCTGCTGCTCATCATAAGTTCGGTCTGTTTTTGCCTGCTCATAATTCAGTTTGAGTTTATCTGCACCCCAAAAAAAATCATAGTTCAGCCCGGCTAAACTTTGTATAAGCCGTTGGTGCCTGTCTGTAAAACGTGGAACTGAAACAACGAATATTTTATCAAAATAGCCTTGTAAAAAACTATATGCCTGTGCCGTCATGCTTTAACCAATCGGTTTTTAATTTCCAAAAATAGTTGTTTTAAAATTGCGTTATTCAATATCTTGCACAAAGGCTGAAGACAGAAAAATCTTATAAGCTGATTTATTGCCGGATTATGAATAAACCTTTTATTTCTATCTGCATTCCAACTTACAAAAGGGCCGACCTGCTTAAAAAATTACTGGAGTCTATACGGGTGCAAACCTTTATTGATTTTGAAATACTGATCAATGATAATAGTGCTGATGATTCCGTAAAAAATC
>JBBRCM010000234.1:0-3515 GCA_038204855.1 Chitinophagales bacterium | reverse complement strand
TTCAGAAAAGTTAAGCGTACGCCCACTATCAAAACCAGCGACGACCGCGACATTTTTGAGGTGCTGAATTTTTCTGAACCCGGCGCCGACCATAAAATGATGAATGGCCAAAGCCAGGACAAGGTTAGAAAAATGGTTGACTTATTGCCTGAAGACCAGCGTGAAGTAATTATTTTACGCCACTATGCTGATCTGAGCTTTAAGGAAATTGCCGACCTTACCTGTTGCAGCATCAACACTGCTTTAGGCCGCATGCGATACGGGTTAATTAACCTGCGCAAAATGATGACAGAAAAGCAAATTGCATTATAATAATTCCATCCTCTCCATTAGAGAAGGAAAATCTGTAATCCCCCGATTCAAACTAAAAACCTCCATTAAAGTGGAGGTTTTTTATTACTGTTATTTTTTTGATTTTTTAAAGGCATCCAATCCGCAGAGCAACCATTCTTTGTATTCTTCAATCCCAGATGATTTGAAGGTTGGTGTATATGGAATGGGGTTATTTAATAAAATTTCATCACTATTTAAAATGGCATAAAGCGGCTGGGCATTGTTTTTAAAGTTCTCTGTTTCAAATGTGGCCCATTTGTCACCTACACTTAAAATTTCTTTTTCATTACCGTCTTTGGTTTTGTAAGTAAACTGTTTTGCAGCAGGAAGACTTTTTTTATCATCTACATACAGTGAAACGATAATATAGTTATCCTTCATGATCTTATAAACCTCCGGGTCGCTCCATACATTCTCTTCCATACGACGGCAGTTTACGCAGGCATATCCTGTAAAGTCTATCAGGAGTGGCTTTCCTTCGGCCTTTGCCATTTTTACACCTTCGTCATAATCATGCGTACAGTTAAGATTTAGTATACAATCGCCGGTTTGATAAACGCTGTAATATAAAGGCGGGGGAAAACCGCTGATAAGCTTAAGGTTTGCCCATTTTGTATTGGTAAGGCCAGGAATTAAATAAATTGTAAATGCTCCAAATAAAACAGCCAAAGCAATGCGCCACTTATTGAGTTTTTTTAGAGGGCTATCGTGTGGAAATTTAATTTTACCCAGCAGGTACAGTGTTAACCCAATGCCGGTTATTATCCAAATACCGATAAATACTTCTCTTTTTAATAAGCCCCAATGCTTTACCAGGTCGGCATTTGATAAAAACTTGATTGCGAGCGCTACTTCAATAAAACCCAGCACCACTTTTACAGAATTAAGCCAGCCGCCCGATTTAGGCAGTGAGTTTAACCAGTTTGGAAAAAGTGCAAATAAGGCAAATGGTAAAGCCAGTGCCAATCCAAAACCACCCATGCCAACCGTAAGCTGCACTGCACCGCCCGTTAAAGACCCAACCAGCAACGAACCTAAAATAGGCCCGGTACAGGAAAACGAAACAATGGCTAAAGTGAGTGCCATAAAGAATATTCCTAAAATATTTCCGGTACCGGCTTTTGCATCTGCTTTACCCGAAAAACTTGCTGGCAATGTTATTTCAAACAAACCAAAAAATGATAAGGCAAAAACGATAAAAACCACAAAGAAAACAACATTAAGCCAGGGATTGGTGGAAACAGAATTTAAAATCTCGGGGCTGGCACTATCTAAAAAATAAAACGGCAAACTTAATAAAATGTAAATAAGAAAGATAAAGAACCCGTAAAGTGAAGCATTAAAAATGCCCTGCCTTTTAGAAGTCGCTTTTTTTGTAAAGAACGATACGGTTAAAGGTATCATGGGGAAAACGCAAGGCGTGATGAGTGCAACAAGGCCACCTAAAAATCCTAAAATAAATATAGTTAGAAGTTTGCTGCCGCCGCCCGAGCCCGAGTCCTCGGCGGTTATACCTGTGCCACCACATGCATTCACCGGCTTTTTTAAATCTATGGTTGGTATTAATATCCTGTTGGAGGCTGATGCATCTACGCCGCCTTCCATTTCTATCTCAATCTTTTTTTCCTCCGGGATAAATGCATCGTTACTGGCAGTATTGTAAAGTAAAACTGCTTTTAATCTGGATGGCACATCGCCCGTTAAAGTAATTTTTTGAACAACTTCAAGATTCGTTTCTGCTACTTCGGCTTGTACATCAAAATTCTTATCTGCAATGGTTTTAAAATTTCCGGTTAACTGCTGGCTGCCATTTTGTTTGATGGAAGAATCGGAAAAAGTAATTTTAAACCCCTCTAATTCAGCAGCAGCAATGGATTTGGCGTAAACGTACCACCCTGCTTTGATGGAGCCGGTAAGCCGTATTTCATATTGCTTATTTGCAATTTTTTTGCCGGTTGCCTGCCAACTTACGGCAGATGAATCCTGCGCCAGCAGGGAAGATTGAAAAAGAAATAACAATGCAGTAAGCAGTGCTGCAATTTTTTTAAGGTGCATCGTATCTTATTTAAAAAAAATCCCGACAAGGTTTTATCGGGAATTATTATTAAGCAGTTTTATTTCCCACCAATATTAATGGTAAAGGGAACATCTCTTGGTGGCAGGCATTGCCTGTCGTTACAAACCATAAAATTTACGATACCTTTTACCACGGTAGCTGTTGCAGACTTCACTTTAACCTTCTGCACAAAATCAACTTTACCTGCATAGTACTTAAGGGTTGAATTGAAATTTTTGTCAAAAGATTGCTCCTGTTTTCCTATTTCTTTTACTTTACCATCTAGTTTAACCAATGGGTTTGGTGTAAACACAAAAGTAGTTGGCTCCGGTCCCTTGCCGGCATCCTGTGCATATAAATGCCAGTTGCCGCCAATGGTTGCGGTCATGTGCAGTTCATAAGTTTTATCTGCAATTTTTTTAGCAGTGTATGTCCACGTAACAGGGTTATTGATCTGCGCTTTGGCAAATACAGCAGACACTACAAAAAATGTGGCCATCAAAATCTTCTTCATGTATAAATTTTTCATGTACAAATTTACGAAATAATAAACCTTGCAGTTGTCGCCTTAACGACGGATTAACCCCCGAAACTGTTAATTTATTCCAAACAGGTGGTTGAAAACCTGTTTACCATCGCAGTTACCCAGTGCAGTGCTGACTGCCCTTTCCGGATGTGGCATCATACCAAAAACATTTCTTTCTTTATTGCAGATGCCGGCAATATTATGGACGGCACCATTTGGATTGGCTGCTGCGTTGATATTGCCTTTTGTATCACAATAACGATAAATGACCTGGCGGTGCATTTCCAGATTTTCCAGGGTTGCTTCGTTAGCGAAAAACCTTCCTTCGCCATGAGCAACAGGTATATTAAGTGGCGTTGATAAAGTATCCGTTGCATACCCTTCCGTATCGGTTTCTTTAATAAAAACGTTGCTGCACACAAATTGTTGCTGGCTGTTGCGCAATAATACACCGGGCAATAAACCGCTTTCGCATAAAATCTGGAATCCGTTGCAAACGCCCAAAACCTTTCCACCTTTATTGGCAAATTCAATAACGCTCTGCATCATGGGGCTAAAACGTGCAATGGCACCGCAACGCAGGTAATCGCCATAACTGAA
>JBBRCM010000233.1:0-3665 GCA_038204855.1 Chitinophagales bacterium | reverse complement strand
ACTACATTCACCAATACTGTTATAGGCGCAGCAGGTTTTGGTATGGGTTACCCCTGCAGCCCCACAACATCTGTGGTAATGTGGACCGGTGGTTTAAATACTACATGGAATAATGCTGGTAACTGGAGTTGTGGTGTAGTTCCGGGTGTAACATCAGATGTATGGATAAATGGAGGTTTAGCCAATTACCCCTTAATTAATAGTAATGTTTCTATAAAAAGCCTTACTGTAAAACCAGGGGCCATAGTTACAGTTGCTACGGGTAACACACTCACCACTCAATAAAAAAAAATAATTCCTGCACTAACTAAAAGGTTGTCAAACGTTGCATCGGCTGTTTATGGAAGTTGCTGCTCCGTGGTAAGGTGGGTTATGCCAGGCACGGGCTATTAGGAGAGACCCGCCTTTGAAGAAAATCTTATGGAGGAATGATTTTTTTTTGTATCTTGACAAATCTTAGCATTAAGAAAAAAAAACTACAGGGCTTACTATTAAAGATTTTGATCTATTTATAAATGAATTTTAAAACTTAAATTGTATGAATAAAGTTTACTTACTGGTCATTTTAATTTTGACCTTTACAACCGGTTTTGCACAAACAGTTCCCATTACCACCAACCCCAGTACATCGGGTAATATTGTTATCGGGGGCAGTAATTATCATGTTTCCGAATCCATTTTCCTGGAAAGTGAGATCGGCGCCGGAAATTTCATTACGGCCGGAACTGCTATTGACCATGTTGATTTTAGTTGTAGTGCGTTAGGTTCGGGTAGTACTACCGTGGCAGCCTCAAACTATAAAATTTATTTTAAAGATGTACCGCTTGGCACAACTACATTGGCCACCGGAGTTTATTCTACTACTGGTTATACTTTAGTATATTCTGGTGCTTACAGTTACCCGGCTGTTGGATTCCAGGGTGTTAATCTTACAACCACTTATGTACGCACAGCCGGCACTAATCTGCAGGTACTTATAGAAAGAACAGATAATGTAGTGCATACAGGTAATGTATTCAATGCTTCCGTTGGTAATACAACTAATAGCGCAGCACTTACTACGAGGCGATATAACAGTACTGTAGCCCCGGTGTCGGGCACCAGCAGTTTAACTCAATCTACTTTCAGGCAACAAATACAATTGGTACATTTTATACCCAATGATGCCGGGGTAACCAATATATACACATTGGGTAAAATACCCATTCCTAATGCCACTCCAAGAACTGATAGTGCAAGGGTAACTAATAGCGGCACTAACACACAAACCAGTTTACCCGTAACCTTAACAATTACCGGTGCCAACAGTTTTACCAATACACAAACCATTGCCAGCCTTGCCCCTGGTGCCAGTACAATAGTTGTATTTGCTCCTTATACGCCAACCGTGCAGGGTACAAACAATATTGTGGTTTCTGTTCCCGCAGATGATAATAATGCTAATAACTCATTAAATGTTTCGCAAGCTGTGAACATAAACACCTGGTCTTATGCCTATGGTACTGTTCCTTCAGGCGGTGTAGGTTTCAATGGTGCATCGGGAGATTTTGTTGCCAAATTCAATACAAATGCATCTACCGCCATTTCGCAGATCACGGTCAATTTTTCTTCGGGTGGCCAGCCCTTTCAAATCGGTATTTGGGATGCAACCGGCGCAGGCGGTGCACCCGGCACTAATTTATATACATCAGCATCACAAACCTCTATTACTGGTGTAAATGTGTTACCGGTGAGTCCTGCACAAGCTATACCCGCGGGGAATTTTTATGTAGGTGTAAAACAAACGGGTACCGTCAATGTAGGTTTTTCGTACCAGACAGAAAATAATATACGGGCACAAACTTTTTATTATACTTCACCAACCGGCGGTACCGCCTGGACCGATTTTGCGCCGGGCAGTTCTTTCCGGTTTATGATTGAGCCTAAACTGATCCTGGGAACAGATGCATCATTAAGTAACCTGAACCTGAACCTGCCATCGGCTGCTGTATCCTGTAACAGTTCATCAAACCCTACGGTGGCATTGAATAATCCGGGTCTTAATCCTATCCTTCCGGGATCGGCAACCGTGACCTTTAAAAGTGGGGGAGCCAATATCAATAATATTGTTCAGACAAATGCAACCACCATATCTTCCGGCGGCACAGAAACAATCACATTTACCGGAGCTAATTTTGTTAATGCAGGGGTTAATTTTGATACTGCATTTGTGGTTTATGCAGGCGACCTGGATCAATCAAATGATACCGTAAAAGTTCAGCATAGTACAGCACCTACCATAACAGTATTACCTGCGGTTGAAGATGTTGAATCTGTTACGTTACCATTATTTCCATATGCTGCTATTGTATCAGGCACAAGGCAATTGTGGTTCACTCAAACGGGTAACTATTCAAATGCTGATCAAACCAACCCATTACCACCACATGGGGGTTCTAAATTTTTCTTGTTTGATGCTTTTGGCGGTACAACTTCTGCAGGATTTATCAGCAGGTTATATAGTAATTGTATCACTTTGCCGGCAGGCCCTAACCAGGTTAATTTCTGGATGAGCCATGATAATACGACTTTAGCACCGGAACTGGACAGCATGTTTGTATCCGTATCTACCGATAAAGGACTTACCTGGACAAGGTTACCTGTAATTTCAACGGGTGGCGGCTTACAAAGGCATGATGGAACATTGGTTGCAAATGCTGCTCCCATCTGGAGAAATGATATAGTTGACCTTACGGCTTATGCAGGACAAATAATACAGATAGGATTTGAAGGAGTGAGCAAATATGGAAATGCATTCGGGCTGGATGATATTAAAGTATCCCGCGGTACAGCCGGCACTGATTATTTCCGTACCATTACCTCGGGCAACTGGAATGCGCCTGCCACCTGGGAAAGCTCTAATACGGCTGATTTTTCTGCCGGTGTTGTTAGTCCGGCTACATTTACACCTGCTGTTAATGCAGCCAAGGTTGAGGTGAGAAACGGCCATACGGTAACTGTGACTGCGAATGTTACATCGAAAAATGTGGTTTGTTCGCCTGGAAGTAGTGTAGTAACAAATGCAGGGATTACGTTAACCATCCAATAGCTGTTATCGTTTTTGAAAGCACGAAACCCTGTTACAGTAAGCTATCGAAGGCCCCGGTAATTGACGAGGGTAAATACAGAACTGGCATACATTATTTAAAGGAACAACTATTTTGGTTGTTCCTTTTTTTTGTTGTAGCAGGGCCGGGTTTTTAAAGCATTGAATATTAAAGCATGAAGTTTTAAAAACGATTAAATATCTAATCCGGGGTGAGCGTATTCGTAAAGATTCCTAAAAAAGTATAATTTTAAAATGTAATTTTATATTCATCTGCGGAAGAACTTTGCAGACAACAGAAGCCGGTATTATTTTTTAATCATAATATTATTTTTATGAAAATCTTTTTTTGCTTTTTAACGCTTGCTTTTTGCATAATTTTTCAGCAAGGGATTTTTGGCCAAAACCTTGAGGAAATAAAAGGCATTCAATTACCCGCCGGCAAGGGTGTTACAGAAACCGTTGCCCGGCTGATGGCCCGTGAAGCAGCAAATAAAAAGAAAAAAATAAAACCGGTAGAAGAAGAAATAGAGCCCATGTATCCCGACCGGAAAAATATTCCGCAAAATCCTTTATCGCC
>JBBRCM010000232.1:0-3731 GCA_038204855.1 Chitinophagales bacterium | reverse complement strand
ACAATAAAACTCCTGATTACGAGATTTTTGAAAGGAGTAATGAATTTGTAAAACACAAAAACCGAAAGGCTGACAGCAAGTACTATGATGATGTAACTTTTGATACTTCCAACTACATATATTAAAACAACTAAGGCAATTATTTTTTTAATTGAAAATTCTCTTTTTATAAAAAGACTGTACATCAAATGTATAATAAAGCCAATCCCCCCAATACAAACTGAATCCTTCATAAGTCCGCTTCCCCAAAACCATACAGAGGGCATGTATAATACAGTCCAGGCAAGAAGTTTTACCTCTTTGTTGTTATTTACCTCTTTGAATACCAGAAATAACCTCCACAATCCGGCAAATGAAAAAAAGCCGAAAAACAAAGTAGTTATCAAATATTTATTAAAACTGATTGTAGAAAGTACTGCGGAAAGCTTCATGATAAACAGGTTAGATGCGATACTAAAGTACCCCGAGTAGTTTAAGTCTCCCACTTCAAAGTCGTACCATGTTTTTACTTCATCGGCCGACTTGAAGAAGTATTTTATGCTTCCGGCGTCCTGCGCCACTTGATTGCTCAAAAATTTGCTCCCATAAAAAAAAACAAATGAATCTCCATAACCATAATAATACTGTACCATCATGGCATAGGCCACTGCACCAAACATGTGTAGGAAAAAAGATGTGAAAAAATACTTCCGTAACTCTGCATCAGGATATTTAACCGAAATCTTTTTAACTATTATGTATAAGATAAATAGGTAAACCGGCAATAAGAGATAATCAAAAATGGTTATATACTGCATTTGCCGGGTTAATAGTTATTTTGTTTGAAAGTTAAGGTAAATTAAAGCCGCCATAATTTAAAATGCAATATACTCATTGTTTTTAGTGCAGCACCCGTTAACAGAACCAATTGAAATTGCAGATAATTCCGAAATTGATATTTATTCAGGAATATTGGATACCGGAAATTTTATTATCATTATTTTTACAACTATATGGTTACCATTTTAGTTACCGGCTGTGCTGGTTTTATAGGAGGTCATGTTTGCACATTGTTGCTTAATGAGGGGTTCAGGGTTATCGGGGTAGATAATTTTGATCCTTTTTACAGCCGCAGTGTAAAAGAAGCGAACATGGCAAAATTTATAACACACCCGGCTTTTAGTTTTTACGAAATTGATATAGCCGAAGGATTGAATGCTATTGCTGAAAAAGATATTGCTGCAGTTATTCACCTCGCTGCAAAAGCGGGCGTAAGGCCTTCCATAGAAGACCCCGCAGGCTACCTGAGAGTAAATATTGTTGGTACACAAAAAGTGCATGAGTTTATGCAGGCCAGGGCAATCAATAAACTTGTGTTTGCATCATCTTCATCAGTTTATGGCAACAATAAAAAAATGCCGTTTAGCGAAGATGATAATGTTGATAATCCCATATCGCCTTATGCATACACAAAAAAGACAGGTGAGTTGATGAATTACACCTTACATCATTTGTATAATGTTGATGTTATTAACCTGCGCTTTTTTACAGTGTATGGTCCCGGGCAGCGGCCCGATCTGGCCATTCATAAATTTGTTGAAAGAATATCGAAAGGCGAGCCCCTGCTTTTATTTGGCAATGGCGAAACCGCACGTGACTATACGTATGTTGATGACACCGTAGCTGGCATTTATAGTGCATTGCAATATTGCCTCCAAAATACAGGCATGTATACAACCGTTAACCTGGGCAATAATAAACCGGTTAAACTGCATGAGTTGGTAGATATTATTTATGATGCAATGGGCAAAGAAAAAAATATAATACACGAAGCCATGCAGCCTGGAGATGTTGATATCACTGTTGCAGATATATCCAAAGCCGGCCATTTGCTTAATTATAAACCGGCAACGGATATGACAACCGGTATTAAAAAATTTATTGACTGGTACAATGCTCATAATATGCAGCCATAAGGCAATATTAGGCGTACTTATCCGTTTTTAACCAGCTGTTTTGTGATTTTTTTCATAAGAGAGCAAACAATATCCAAATATGAATCAAAACATAAACCTGCTTAACCCCTTTACCCAGGCTCCCTTACAAGAACGGGCCGAGGGCCTGGCCGAAAACGGCAACATGGTGTTTCCCTACAGGAATGGTGCTTACCGGATTGTGGAAGATGATAACTACACCCAAAACTTCGGCTACCAATGGAATAAATTTACTGCTACACAGATAGACCAGGCAAAAAAAAATATGCAGTTGAGCAACAGGCGGGTTTTTGCTGTTACCGGTTGGGATAAGGAAAACCTGCAGGATAAAAATGTACTGGAAGTAGGCAGCGGTGCCGGACGCTTTTCGCAGGTAATACTCGACCATACAAAAGCAAATTTATTCAGTGTTGATTACAGCAATGCGGTAGAAGCAAATTTTAAAAACAACGGCCATCATAAAGAGCGTTTTCATTTGTACCAGGCCAGTGTGTATGATATGCCTTTTGCAAAAGGCCAGTTTGACAAAGTTTTTTGTTTTGGTGTGATACAACATACACCCGATGTACAAAAAACAGTTCAGTCTCTCATAAATATGGCTAAGCCCGGTGCCGAAGTAATTGTTGATTTTTATTGTGTTAACGGCTGGTGGACAAAAGTACAGGCTAAATACATCTTCAGGCCCGTTACCAAAAAATGGAGCAACGAAAAATTATTAGGTAAGATTGAAAAGAATGTTGACTGGATGATCTCCGCAACTACTTTTTTTAATAAGATAGGCATTGGCAGATTTGTAAACCGCTTTATTCCCATTTGCGATATTAAAGGCACTTTACCGCAAGGCATGAGCAAGCAGGAACTTAAGGAATGGTGCATCCTGGATACATTTGATATGTTTAGTCCACAGTACGATCAGCCACAAAAAGTGAGCACTGTAAAAAAATGGTTTGAGGAAAACGGAATGGAACAGGTTTGGGGTGGTACAATTCGATTTGATAATAGTACTGCCTATGTGGTAAAAGGCATTAAGAAATCTTAAAACAATTTCGTTACTTTAATTTACCACTAATTGCACTAACGGATACAAATGTATTTTATCCGTGAAAATCCGTGCAATCCGTGGCAAAAGAAATTTGAGTTCAGCATGCAAAAAAAAATCGTTCATTTTATTTTTAATCTCAGCCGCGGTGGTGCCGAAACTATGATGGTGAGGGTGATAAAAGAACTGCCGGAATATGAGCATGTGGTTGTTACACTCTTTCCTGGTAATAATTTTGGAGAAGAATTAGAGTGCAAAAAATGGATATGTCTTAATATAAATTCACTACTTACTTTACCACTGGCTTTTTTTAAATTCAATAAGCTGGTTAAGGCAGAAAAGCCCGATCTGGTTCATACGCACCTGTTTTGGCCAACACTCGTTGCAAGGCTTTCGGTACCAAAGAAGATCCCGTTAATTACAACCATTCACGCTTTTATAGCAACCTCTGGCGAATACAAACATTGGTACATCCGTTTTTTAGATAAGCTTACTTATAAATTCCGCAAAAGCATCATCATCGTAGTTGCCAAAGGCGCTTTGGATGAGTATTTTTCTTTTTTAAACCTAAAGCCATACAAAGCTTATGCATTACATACGTTCGTAGATTTTGAACGATTTAATGTTGAAAATATTACTTCAAAAAAAAGCAACAACAGCTTTAACCTGGTTGCCATTGGTGCTTTGCGGTTGCAAAAAAATTACCCTAATATCATTAA
>JBBRCM010000231.1:0-3771 GCA_038204855.1 Chitinophagales bacterium | reverse complement strand
GTTCTAAATCACAAATTATTTCAATCCCATCTCTGCAACAATCCTGGCAATTTTATCGTCCAGTTGTTTCTCCGTTGCATCAAAAGCAGCAGCATCTGTAAGTTTAGCATTCACACTAAAATAAAATTTTATTTTAGGCTCCGTACCACTTGGCCTTGCAGAAATTTTTGTTCCATCGGCCAGCACAAACTGCAGTACGTTGCTTTTAGGAAGATCAATTGTCCAGGTTTCGCCAGACTGCAAATTTTTACCTACCTGTAGTTCGTAATCTAATAATTCGTTAACAGCAGCACCGTCAATGTTTTGCGGCGGATTATTCCGGTAACCCTCCATCATATCTGCAATTTCTTTGGCACCGTTCATTCCTTTTTTGGTAACACTAACCAGGTTCTCTTTATAAAAACCATATTGCAGATAAAGGTCTATCAGCTTATCATACAATGTACGGCCCTTGTTTTTTTCGTAAGCTACCATTTCGCAACTTAATGCCACAGCACTAACGGCATCTTTATCACGTATCTTATCGCCAATCATCAGCCCAAAACTTTCTTCACCACCAATAATATAATTTTCTTTGCCTTCTTTCTCTGCAATCATCTTACTTATCCATTTAAAACCGGTAAGCACATTATAACAGGCTATGCCATTGGCTTTGGTCAACACGTCAATCATATCGGTTGTAACAATGGTTTTAATTACCATATCGTTTGGCTGCGCAATACCTTTTGCTTTACGGGCTTCAATCATGTAGTTGAAAGCCAGCATAGCGGTTTGGTTACCGTTCAGTAAAACCCAATCGCCTTTTTTATTTTTAACACCAATTGCAACACGGTCAGCATCCGGATCGGTACCCAATAAAATATCCGCATCCAGTGCTTCGGCTTTTATAAGCCCCATGCTCATGGCTTCTGTCTCTTCGGGATTGGGATAAATAACCGTAGGAAAATTTCCATCAGGTGTACTCTGCTCTTCCACAATATGCACATTTTTAAACCCAAATTTTTCCAATGCTTTCGGCACCAAAATAATTCCGGAACCATGTATGGGTGTGTACACAATTTTAAGATCACTCTGTGCCGCACAAACATCGGGGTAAACACTCAGGCCTTTTACCATATTTAGGTATTCGGCATCCATCGCTTCTCCAATTATAACAATGTTCTCTTCGCCCCCACTCCATTTCACATCATCTACCGAAGCAATTTTTTCAACTTCTTTAATTACGTTTTTATCGTGTGGCGGCACCATTTGTGCGCCATCATCCCAATAAGCTTTGTAACCGTTGTATTCTTTGGGGTTATGACTTGCAGTACAAACCACACCGCCCTTGCAACCTTTGGTGCGTATGGTAAAGCTCAGTTCCGGTGTAGGGCGCAGCGCTTCAAACAAATAAACCTTTATGCCGTTTGCTGCAAAAACGCCTGCAGTTGTTTCTGCAAAAAAGCGGCTGTTATTTCTGCAGTCGTGTGCAATGGCAACGCTTATATCGCCTGTAAAACATTGCTTTAAATAATTGGCATAACCCTGTGTTGCCATACCTACCGTATATTTATTCATGCGGTTGGTGCC
The DNA here is from genome assembly GCA_038204855.1 of Chitinophagales bacterium. Classification (GTDB taxonomy): domain Bacteria; phylum Bacteroidota; class Bacteroidia; order Chitinophagales; family Chitinophagaceae; genus Ferruginibacter. The sequence goes on along the minus strand of JBBRCM010000231.1, from coordinate 2,202 downwards.
AATACCCATAATGCCACGCAGGCCACCGGTACCAAACTCAAGGTTTTTATAAAATGCATCTTCCAGCCCGGCCGGGTCTGTTTTTTGCAGTGCCTGTATTTCATCTTTAACAGCCTGGTCGTAATTACCGCCAAGCCATTGATCAATTTTTTGTTGTGTTACAGCATCCATCGTTTTATGTTTATATCTTCAAAAATAAATTATTAGTACATCAAACAAACAAAATAAGTAAATTTGTTGTATGCTTTTTACGGGTAAGAAATATTTGCAGCATTTTTTACAAAGAAGAATCAGTCTTCTTCTTTCGCTGATGTTTTTTTCTACTGCAGGCTATTCACAAATTACGCTGCTGCAGAAGGATACTTTACTTACCCCACTTGTTAGCCCTGTTATTGTTTCAATCCATAAAAAGCCTGCTCAACTTATGATCCTGCATATCAACCCTCCTTATAAACCCTTCGTTTTAAGAAAAGGCGGAGAATTAATGCATTGGCCAAATTATCCATTAAATGCCGCTCAAATAATAGCCCGGGAAACAGAGTGGCAAAGAAGAAACAATCAAACCATTGACGAACAGATAGCCAGTGATATTATTAAGAACCGGGTTAATACACTTATATATCTCCGAAAAACTGCGCCGGCAGTAATTCCTAAGTTTTAAAACTTCCAGGTTATCTTTTCCGTAAATTTTAGCCAATACAACAACAAAGGATTGTTATGCGTATTTTTGTTTTTTTATGAACCCAACCTCTGTACATAGATCAACTTTATTGGCGTCGCACTCTTGTACACTCAATTCATTATTGTGCTTTTTTATATGCCTGCTTTTCAATAATTCTTCATTGGCTCAGGATTCAACCATAAAATTCACTCCATTCAAAACTCACAAAAGCATAACATCAGTTAATGGAGTAACCCCAAAACAAATTAACCACCGGGTAAAGATCATAGCCGCAACAAACATCATTGGTTACGGTGCTGCCATGGTTGGCCTATATTCCGCCTGGTACAAAAATTATCCGCAAAGCAATTTTCATACTTTTAATGATATTCCTGAATGGAAAGGCATAGATAAAATTGGCCATGCTTACAGTGTATATGCTGAAAGCCTTGCAAGCACAGAGCTTTGGCGATGGACGGGAATCAGCCGTAAAAAACGCATTTGGATCGGCGGACTCAGCGGTCCTGTTTACCACACAGTAATTGAAGTATTGGATGGGTTCAGTTCGCAATGGGGATGGAGTTGGGGCGATGTGGGTGCCAACTTTATAGGCAGCGGTATGCTCATTGCACAGGAACTTGCCTGGGATGAAGAACGCATCCAATTCAAATTTTCTTTTCACCGCAAATCATATAGCGACCCTACATTAAACCAGCGTAGCAATAAAATTTTTGGCAGCAGTACCGCTGAACGTTTTTTAAAAGATTATAATGGTCAGACCTATTGGCTCAGCGCAAACATGCATTCTTTTTTTCCGGAAAGTAAATGGCCAAAATGGCTGAACATTGCAGTGGGTACCGGTGCCGAAGGCTTATTTGGTGCTACTGATAATGTAGGCCAGGATGATGCAGGCAATATAAATTTTAACAGGCCCGATATAAAACGTTACAGGCAATGGTACCTTTCGCCCGACATTGACTTAACCAAAATAAAAACAAACAGGAAGGGTTTAAAACTGGCTTTCCGCCTCCTTAATATTGTAAAGATACCGATGCCGGCTTTGGAATTTTCGAACGGAAGTTTTAAGGTAAAAGCCATTGGGTTTTAGTTTGAACTGCGGCCCTTCGGGCCGCAAGCTTTTTTGCCACGAATTTCACGAATTAACACGAATTGATTCTGCTTCGCAGAATGTGCATGTTCTTTTTGAATTTTAAAAGGAGATTAAAATTTTGAGGTCGGCTTCCTCTCTCCTGAGCTTGTCGAAGGATGGAGAGGACTGGGGTGAGGTCAATTTAGCCACGCCCCCGTTACTTCACCGTCAGCCACTTCCACCAGAATATGTTCATCTAGTGTGGTAGAAACGCTGAAGCCAACATAATCCACATCAATCGGGAAACTCTTGTGCGTTCTTTCAACCAAAGCCAGTGTCTGTATTTTTTTGGGTAGCTGATTCAGCAACGGTTTTAATGCGTACAGCATCGTTCGTCCGCTGTTGGCAACATCGTCAATGAGTATAATGATCTTGTCATTTAAATCAATTG
>JBBRCM010000230.1:0-4114 GCA_038204855.1 Chitinophagales bacterium | reverse complement strand
GGTTCTGTATTCAGTTTTTGGGACAGGCTTTTTAATACCTATTTAAAAAAGTCCGAAGCACCGGTTATTTTTGGGGTAGATAAAAAACAGCAGTAGTTTTCAGGCAAACTGAAAAAGATATTTTTTTTGTACAGCACCTGGTTTTATGATGAGGACGGTTGTTGTTAAAATTATTCAAGCTTCTTCTTTATTTTTTTTATTGAAAAATATCCGCTGATGATGGTGGTTGCGGCAAGGATGGCATATATCCACCAGGGAATATTTTTCCCCGCAATTACCAGGTAGATATTAGCTGCATTAAACACAAGCGTTGCAACAACTATGGGCAATACCAGCGATTTTTTGGCCTTGTAATTGCTTACAATCCATGCAACTGATGCTATAAATACCAGCGTTGCAATAACATGTATAGCCAGGAAAATTACAGGATCCACTTTATAATTTTGGCCCAGGCTTATATAATAATGTTTTATAGCCTCCCATATATTTTGCATAAATTGAAGTTATGAAACCTAATGATAAAAATGCTGCCTTGCCTGTAAATGAAAGACCATTCAGGATTATGATCATTGCAGGTTCGGGCCGTAAACAATATAATTGTCCGGGTATAGACAGCAAGGCAAGAATGCTGATGCTGAAGATGGCCGACATGCTGCCACCGGAATGGGAAATTGATTATGAAGATTTAAGTAATGCTTATGGACGTGCACATATTCAAAGTTGCAACGCTTGTGTTTCCACTTCAATGGCTTTGTGTGTATGGCCCTGCAACTGCTATAAAAAAAACAGTCATGCTGAGCCTGATTTTATGTGGGACGCTGATATGTATGCAAGGCTGGATATGGCCGATGCCTGGGCAATCATCGGGCCGGTAAACTGGTATGCACCAACCAGTAATTTAAAATTAATGTTCGACAGATTAGTTTGTATGAATGGCGGCAATCCTGATGAAACACTTATCAAACACAAAGATCCCGAACTGGCCATGGCATTGGAAAAAACTGAGCAGTGGAAAACCCTTATGATGAATCATCTGGAAGGCAGAACAGCCGGATTTTTTTGCTACGGAGACCAGGGCGGCGATGAAATGGATGAAAACAATATCCCGAAAATTTTACTGCACAAGGAATATTTTGATGGCGATGCTGAACCCTTTGCCGATATGCGACAGGCTTATGCACCCTTAGTATGGCAATGCAGGTACGGCGGCATAGAAGTACCTGAAACACTTTGGCAATATGCTGATAGCGGCGTAGGAAGAAAATACAGTGATAACCAAAGTGAAGATGTGCAGAATGAAAAAAAATACATGATGAAATTTGAAAGCTGGGTAAAAGATTTTGAAATTTTTGTAGCGGGTAAAGGAAAAGTACAGCCAGGTAAATACAGGGCATTCGGCTACAAAGCTCCTCCGCACCTATGGAATGAAATTAAAGCCGGCATACGTGCTTTAAAACTTCGATTTGGTATTGCTCCAAAAAATTCTTCGCCGCAAAAACAAATGAATTTAGGTTTAAATAAAAATACTACCCTGCACCCAAAAAGAACAGAAGGGAAAAAATTGAGGAAACGATAAAAGGTTTAGCAGCACTGAATCTTATCGTTACGCAACTGCCAATGATAAGGGCTATAGCTATTTAAAAATACCAATGCCATTCGCACATTGCATTTTGTTGCCTGAATTATAATTAACTTCCCTTTTCAAACTAAGTTACATTGCTGTATTCATTTGTAAAAATTCTAGCCCGGCTTGGTTTACCACTTTATTGCAGGGATATAGAAATTAATAAAAGAGAATTACTTAAGCATAAAGGACCTCTCATTCTAGCCTGCAATCATCCTAATTCATTTTTAGACGCTATTATACTTTGTACTTTATTTAATGGTACTATTTATTCGCTTGCCCGTGGCGATGCTTTTAAAAATAAAACGGCAGCAAAATTTTTACGGCTGTTTAAAATGCTTCCGGTGTACCGCGTAAGTGAGGGTGTTGAAAACCTGGAAGAGAATTACACCACTTTTAAACTTTGCAAAGATCTTTTTAAAAAGAAAGGAATTGTATTAATATTCAGTGAAGGCAGGTGTGTTAATGAGTGGCATTTGCGGCCACTTAAAAAAGGAACTGCAAGGCTCGCCATCAGCAGCTGGCAAGATGGTATTGATGTACAGGTTTTACCGGTTGCCATTAACTACAGCTCCTTCAGCAGATTTGGTAAAAATTTGAAACTATCATTTGGCAATATTATCACTAAAGAAGACATAAATTATAAAGATACAGATGGCAGTGCTATCAGGCAGTTTAATGAAACTTTAAACCAGCAATTGAGTAAGTACGTTTACGAAATAGATGAAACCGATAAAGCAGCCCAACACAAATTATTCTACGTAAAACAAGGTGCTGAAAAAAAAATATTACTATTTATACCGGCTCTCATCGGCTATATTGTACATGCCCCGGCTTTTTATTTGGTGAAGATGCTTGGTGATAAATTAATTAAAGAAGATGGCCACGATGATTCAAAAATTGTTGCCTTTTTGTTTTTACTTTATCCGCTGTTTTTATTTTCACTGAGTTTTCTGTTATTATTTTTTACAGGCAGTTGGTTTGCTTTTAGTCTTTTATTGGTACTCCCTTTTACAGCCTGGGCATTTGTTCAATTGAAGGCTCAGTTTTAGTTTTACTTAACTCTGCTGAAACGCAAACACCGTACAACCCAGTTGGGCAGGCATTTTGCAGGGTCCCTCTTTTTTAGATTCAGATAAAGGCCCATTTTTTTTGCGATGGGTACTTTATGCGTTTCTACGTATTCTATCAATGTTCCGTCAGGATCTTGGTTGTAGGCAAAATGGCCGGATGCTTCACCCATATCAAAGCTATTGGCACTGTTTACAGTAAGCGGATAATTTTTTGCCTCGCAGATTTTTTCATGCTCCTGCATATTACCCACATCAAAACACACATGTATAAAACCAATGTCGCCCCAATGCCTGTCTTTGTATATTTTTTTAGGCTGATAATCGTAAGCCTGTATTAATTCGATGTAAACGGGGCCTAGTAATTTTCCAAAAGCACCGGTTGCTTTATAATTGTTTCGCAGTATTACACGGCGGCATTTTCTGTTTCCGCCTTCCAGACCTTCAAGGTCTTTAAAAACAGAGGCTGTATTAGAAACAACAATATCAAAACTAAGTACATTGCTGTAAAAATTTAAGGATGCCTCCATATCACTTACTCCAATTACCACTCCGCAAACCGCACCGGTTAATTTTTTTTCGTTAGTAAAACAATAATCATCTTCAATAATTTCAAAAATATTATTCCACGGGTCTTTAATGTAAAAGTGTTTTTTATTTTCTGGATTAACTGATGGTGCGGTTAAAATGTTCACCGGTTCGCTCTTGTAAAAAATGTATGTGGCTTCAATATCCCTGCACCTGATTTTTGTTGCAAAAATTCCCAGGTCGCCCAATGTAATTTCAAATGCAGGGGCCAAAGGCTTTTTTTCTGTGTACTGCCATATTTCAAAGCCACCACCACCCTGCAGGTTCATAGCCAGAATGGCGTAGCGCATTTTGGCAACATCACCCGTGTAGCGTTTCATCAGCTTTGCCCGGGCTTTGTCCTTAAATACCAGTATGTCTATTCCGAAAAATTTACGGTACCATTTAAAGGCCATATCAGCATCTGCTACACCAATGCCCACCTGCTGCATACCATGAATGAATCTTTCCATTATTAAAAATTACGAATAAAGCTTTGCTGCGGATTATTATCCCATATTGTCATAGCCGTCCGCCTTAATTCCCAGGTTCATTTTATATTCATCAACTATTTGCTGTTGGGGCATTCCTTTTTTAAAAGATTTAACGGCTTTTCGGTTTGCCAATTGCACCTGTAGCCAGCTTCTGTTAATGTATTTCCGGGCACTTATTAATGCTGCATCCGAAAATATTTTATACCTGCCAAGTTTCATAAGGCGTTCGCAAAACTCATACTCCTCCATAATCAATAAATCGTTTTTGAATCCACCCGAATTTTCAAATAATTTACGGGTGATGAACAAAGTCTGATCGCCACCATAACAGATAAACCAGTTAAACCGGGTGAACCAGG
>JBBRCM010000229.1:0-4182 GCA_038204855.1 Chitinophagales bacterium | reverse complement strand
GCAGCAGATAATTCCTTATCTACATACAGTAAAAAAAACGATTCGTAATTATGTCGGTTAATTTGCATTTTATTTTTTTGCCGGGAAGGCGGTAAGACGTTTTATATTTTCCCGTCTTACCGCCTTTCCGGCTAATTTTATATCACATTTTCCACTTTTACAATATACTCCCGCAACAGTAACCTTGCCCGGTGTAAATAAACTTTTACCTGGCTTTCGTTCAGCCCGGTTATCTGGCCAATCTCTTCGTAACTATATCCCTCATAATCTTTCAGCAAAACAAGACTGCGTTGTTTTTCACTCAGCTTATACAAAGCTTCGTTCAAAATTCTTTTTGCATCGTGCTTTTGTTCTGCGGCTCCTTTTGCATTTTCCGAAAAATCTCCACTCAGCACGATCCGTTTATTTTTCCTTACATGGTCAATCATTTGGTTGTAAGCTATGGTAAACAGGTAGCTTTTACTGCGCTCATTTTCCACCTTCGCCCTGTTGATCCACAATTTTTCAAATGCACCCTGCACCACATCCTTGGCATCTTCATTATGCCTCAGATTTTTAAGTATAAACCGGTACACATTATCTGCATACAGGTTTACGCATTCATTATATTCTCTCTCCGTCATACAGGTGCTTGGCAGGTTAAAGTTACCTCAAGTTGGTTGGTTTGGGTATAATACGAAGGTGAATCATAAAAAGTTACAGAAAAGAAAAAAAACAGCCCCACCCCAACCCCTCCCCGATAGGGAGGGAACTGGAAGTGGGCAGTTTTTCAATTCATTACTTGAAAAGAATCTCAACCCTTCCTCGCTTTAGTCTCCGCCATTTCCTCCCCTGTCGGGGGAGATAGAGGGGGCCGGGTTTTGGACGGCTTTTTACCCTAAATTTGCTCTCTTAACCATAACTATATGAACGAGAAATTTGTCAGCCGCATAGCCAGCGAACTTACCGAAATTGAAACTGCCGGCCTATCTAAAAAAGAACGCATCATCAGCAGCGAGCAGGGAGCCGAAATTATTGTAAATGGCAAGACCGTACTTAATTTTTGCGCCAATAATTATCTCGGGCTTTCATCGCACCCTAAAGTTTTAGCCGCTGCAAAAAAATATATTGACCTGCGTGGATATGGCATGAGCAGTGTTCGTTTTATCTGCGGCACGCAGGATATACATAAGGAGCTGGAAAAAAAGCTGGCGGATTTTTTGGGTACAGAAGATACCATTTTATACGCCGCAGCTTTTGATGCCAATGGAGGCTTGTTTGAACCTTTGTTTGGTGAGGAAGATGCCATCATTTCTGATACTTTGAACCATGCATCTATTATTGATGGTGTTCGTTTGTGCAAGGCGCAGCGTTTCCGTTATTTGCATAACGACATGGCCGACCTGGAAGAAAAGCTTAAAGAAACAGCCAATTTACGTAACCGTATTATTGTTACCGATGGCAGTTTTAGCATGGATGGCACCATTGCACAATTAGATAAAATTTGCGACCTGGCCGATAAATACGATGCTATTGTGATGATTGATGAATGCCACAGCAGCGGCTTTCTGGGTAAAACAGGCCGTGGTACACATGAGTACCGTAATGTAATGGGCCGCATTGATATTATTACCGGTACATTAGGCAAAGCCCTTGGCGGTGCCAGCGGTGGTTTTACCAGCGGGCGAAAAGAAATTATTGAAATGCTGCGCCAGCGCAGTCGTCCTTATTTATTCAGTAATACCGTTGCACCAAGCATTGTGGGTGCATCTATTGCAGTGCTTGATATGCTGAGCGAAACAACCGAATTAAGAGACACACTTGAAAGCAACACCAAATACTTCCGCACAAAAATGACCGAAGCTGGTTTTGATATTAAGCCCGGTGAACATCCAATTGTGCCCATTATGTTATACGATGCAGTGGTGGCTCAAAACTTTGCAGCTAAATTACTTGATGAAGGTATCTATGTAATTGGCTTCTTCTTTCCTGTAGTAGCGAAGGGCCAGGCAAGGATACGTGTGCAATTGAGTGCAGCACACGAGCAAAGACATTTGGATAAAGCTATTGAAGCGTTTACAAAAGTTGGGAAAGAGTTGGGCGTATTAAAATAAGTCTACAGTTTTACGGTGATGGTTTTAAAATTCTTCAAATCCTTATTATTGGTGCATAATGAGTAAATAAAATTTGTCGGCAATGGCTGACGCATTTCTTTACCATTGATGGTATAAACTACTTCAAACTTTCTTTGCCTGTATATGTAGTTGGTATAAACTGTTTCGCTTTTGCCAATTAAGGTGCAGGTATTTTCTACCTGGTTCAGTGTCAGCATCATATTGGCTTTTACAAAAACACCGGCATTATTTAGCCGGTCATTTAATGCTGTGTTATATCCATTACGATTAAATCTTTCGTTGCACTCAGCAACAAAATCATTACTGTTTAAAAACTGTTTTCTTATCAAACCTTTTGTATGCTCACAGGAATCCGCAATAGGATTATCAACTTCTTGCAGGTAAAAAAAGTTGTTTATATCTGTGAGCAGTTTATGATTTTTATCCACCACTTTAATTGCTATCAGGCTGGTTCCGTCATAAGGGCAATGCTGCGCCTGCATACAAATATTGAAAAGCAAAACAAAGGGTAGCAAGAAGATTGATTTCATGAAAAGATTTTTATATCGTGTAAATCCGGTTATAAATATACAATCCCTTTAACAGCATTCCATACCCCGATGATGGTATTTTTGAATTCACTACGCCAGCTCCAACAGCTTCCACAAACACTTCGTCCATTTCATCATATAAATAAGATTGTACCAGATTAACATACCGGAAAAAACGATTATGGAGTAGTGGCGAGTCCCAAGGCGATCTAAAACCGGGGTGTGATGATGGCCTGGTCTTCCACCAGGCTACAGACAGTGGTTTCAGGGTTGCGCTTTCTGTAATTAACTTATTGTGATAGGTCTTTTTTTACAAGATAAACACTGATGATGCCATCAGTTAACATGAAGGGAAATGCCAGGGTTTCCAGCAACTTTATTATTGCTGGGGAATGATCGAACTCCCTTTCAGGTACTAATCCTCCTGCTACCTTTTTTTCTACCGGGTTTATCTCCACCCATTCAATATCATCAATGCGATAAGGCCCTTGTGCTTCTGCTTCGATATAAGTATCGCTGGGGTACCCAAGCCAATTACTCCAGCGGCAATCCAATGCCTGGTTTTTTATTTTAACCCTATAGGTATATGGCTGTTTTGCTAGTACATAAATAAAAAAATCAATGCTATCACAATAATAAGGTTTACCATCAATAACAAATTCACAAGCGGGGTGCATGGCTTTTAACTGCAGCAACTTTTCCTTATTACCTTCAATATCATCTGCAGAAAAAAATATCCTTTTAAGATTAACAAGGCAATTCAATTGTAATAGCCCATCAATAGTAATACCGGTGTTTTTTACATGCAGCAATTCAAGGCTTGTTATTTTGTTAAGGTCTTCAATACAGCCATTATCAATGCTGCAGCCCTTCGCCCCTAATTCATTTACATATTGCAACCCGGTTAGCAGTTTAATACTTACGTTGGTTATTTCGGTTTCATTCAGGTCCAGCATGTTAACGCCTTTTACAGGACCCATAATATAGGCAAAGCCTTCATCGTCCAGGTCATCGATGAGCCGCAGGTCAAGGTGATGATGGTATGGTTCCATATCAGTAAGATTTCCGAACCTTCGTTGCCAGTTTTTTAAATTTCGTGACATGATTGAAAAGCGCTTTTGTTTACATTAAGATTTGTTATTTATTGCCTGCTCAAAGGCTTGCCTTCTGAATTTTACGCTCAAATTTAAGATTCCCGGCGAATTAAATTTACATCCTCTAATTTCATAAAATGAAGAAACTACGGGTGGTGGTTCTTACAAACCTCTATCTTTGCTGTGGTAAAAGATGATAGAAATTACAACTGTTGATCCGCCGGTTGGCGGACGTCAATGAAGTTTCATCAGGGTACTTCAGCCGGTAACAAAAAAATATACATGTCGCAACAATCAGAAACCTTTATAGCCAAAAGCACCGTTAAAGCTGCCGACCTGGAACACAGGCGCAAGATTAATTTTAACATTGGCAAGTATAATAGTAAAGTGCCGGAAGGTAAAGAGCAGTTTGCCGATGTACACCTGGCAAGGGAACGGGCTAAG
>JBBRCM010000228.1:0-4226 GCA_038204855.1 Chitinophagales bacterium | reverse complement strand
GGCACAAAACTAAAATTTTCAAAAGCCTCTTCAATGGTTGTGCCGTCGGCATTTTTTGTAATACGCAACATGCGCTGGTGATGATCTTCATCAACCGGTATCACCATTTTTCCGCCCGGCTTTAGCTGGTCAATCAATTTTGGCGGAATAAAAGGTGCGGCGGCAGTAATGATCACTTTATCAAACAGAGCATACGTTGGTAAACCTTCGTACCCATCCCCATAAAAAAATTTAAGGTTGGGGTATTGACTTTTAAAAATGTATTGCTTCGTGTTTTCAAACAATTTCTTTTGTCGTTCGATGGTAAATACTTTGGCATTCATTTCTGCCAGCACGGTTGCCTGGTAAATACTTCCGGTGCCAATCTCCAGAATTTTTTCGTTTGGTTTTACCTGCAGCAACTGGGTTTGGTAAGCAACCGTATAAGGCTGCGAAATAGTTTGCCCCTCACTAATGGGAAACGCCCTGTCTTCATAAGCGATCTTATCAAAAGCACTGTCAAGAAAGTAATGCCGTGGAATATTGTTCATAGCCTGCAACACATTTTCATCGGTTATACCCTTCTCTCTTAATAGATCCATCAGCTTTTTGCGGAGGCCTTTGTGCTGGTAACTGTCTTCGTAATTTCTCATTGCTTGCTGCAAGATAAAAAAATGCCGGGGTAAAACCCCGACAGATTATTTTTTATAATTTGTAACTACTTATACCGCGGCGTATGCTCATCAAAAAAAGCATTCACCGATTTGTTCCATTCGTTCAACACATCGTTGCGCTCCTTGTTCAGCGATTGGTTAGTATTGTTAAATGCATCGGATGCCGCATTGATATCCTTCACCGCTTTATTGAATCCGTCAACTTCCGCTTTTGACGGACTGCTCTTTTTTTCAAATTCCTTTTTAATGGTTTCAAAACGCTCTTTGGTCAGGTAAAATTCACTCACGGTATTCATCTTGTCATTTACTTCCTTCACATAAAAATTTAAAACGGTTTTGCAGGCGCTGAGTAAACCGTTATCTCCCTCAAAAGCTTTAATGCCTTTAAGTTTTTCAAGCCCTTCCTGCGCATAGCGTAGTAAGGAACTTTTATTTTGTTCTATACCGGTAATATTATTTTTAGAAACCGCTTCAACCAGGTAATTCTCCTGCTTGTAGGGTTTAAAAAAGATGAGGTAAATAACCGTGTGATATTTGTTCACTTCATGCACCTGTGTCAATTTTTCACCCAGTTCTGTTTGATCTTTTGTAAGCGTAATATTATTTTTTGCAGCAAAGGTTTCAGTAGATAGTTTCATCCGGTCATTACCTTCCTCCAGTTTTTTATTTACCATTTCCTGCGCCATCATATAGGCTTCCATGGCATCATAACTCTGCTCCGCTATCTCTTCCATGTTGATGATCTTGCTGTAATCATCATTAAGCACATTGTAATACAGCTTAAGAAAATCAACCGTGCTGTCCCTGTAGGATTTATCTCCTTTAAAAGAAGGAAGCCCGCTGATATTCATTTTAGCTTCCTGCACTTCGTCGAGTAATTTTGCACGAAGGGCCTCCACTTTTTTTGCCCGTTTACCATGTGCAGAAGCACTGGTGTAAGCCATAAATTTTTTGGAAATATTTTCACGCTGCTGACTGATTGCGTTGAGGTATTCAACCGGAACGGTATAATCCTGCGCAGCAGCACTAAAATTTAAAATAACTGAACTGAAGATTACAAAGTATAATTGTTTCATAAAAGGTATTTAGTTTTTAAAATTAGTATAATAAAGCAATTTTTTTTATTTTATTAAGAAGCTGTTTAAAAATGATTTTATACTCACATTGTGAATTTGGCTTGCCACGAATTTTCACGAATAATACGGACCCATCAGTGAAAATTCGTGTAATTCGTGGCTATATAAACTACAAAGTAGTTTATAAATACTGTTTTTAAACAGCCTTTAAGAGAAGATCCCCTACTTTCCTATCCAGTCCATCATTATCTTATAAGCCTCATCAAGGGTATTGTCTTTATGCACCTGTTTAATATAAGCATCGTTAATTTCCCGGCTATGCTCTGTTGAAACATTGATGCGCTGCCCGTCAAAACTGTTATTTCTTACCTGCCATCCTGCGTTTTCAGCATCGGCGTCTTTTCCCAGGTCTTTAAACATGGCCAGCGTTTTTTTATAGTGAGCTGCATAAGTATTCCATTGCAAGGGGATCATTCTTCCGGCTTTATAATTTTTTAGCCATGCAGAAAAATTGTTAATGGCCTTAAAATGCGCATCATTTAAAACTCTTTGTTCGCTCTTTATTTTTAAAGGCTGAACAGGCAATGCTGCTGCAGGCTGGTAAATGCCGGTGCGGCTGTTATCCGGAAGCAAGGCACTCGCATTTGCTTTTTCCCGGTAAGATTCATCCGAAGAAATATCCGGCAACTCAATATCGGGCACCACACCCTTCCATTGCGTGGTGCTGCCGTTAACGCGGTAAAATTTTTGTTCTGTTACCTTTACAAACTCTTCGTAATTTTTATTTTTTGAAAAAGGAAGTGTATCCATAGGCAGTACTACCTGCGCTGTGCCCTTGCCATAGGTTGTTCCGCCAACAATCAAAGCCCGGTTATAATCCTGCAAAACGGCACTCACAAATTCACTGGCACTGGCGCTGCTGCCATTTATTAACACCATCAGCGGCCCATCGTAAATAGTACCACGGTTGGGGTCTTTTAAAAAACTTATTTTGCCCGCCTTGTCTTTTACCGAAGCCACGGGGCCAATATCAATAAAAATGCCTGCCAGTTGCATCGCTTCCCACATACTTCCCCCGCCATTGTATCTTAAGTCCAGTATCAAACCTGCAATGGTATCCTTACGCAGTTTTACAATTTCCTTACTTACATCGTTAGCGCAGCCATCGTATTTTATTTCTCTCTCATCACCACCCGAGGCATCCTCACGACTGTAAAAACCAGGCAGGTTTATATAGCCAATATTTTTGTTGCCCTGCAATACATAACTCTTTACAATATCATCCTCGCTGTCAATTTTTTCCTTACGTAGCTTTACTGTTTTTAATTCGTCGGCAGCGGTTTTAACCGTCACTTCCAGGTCAGCCGGGCTGATGCCGCCCAGCATGTTTTCCAGTTCATCTTCGTCATCGGCTTCTGTAATCTCCTTTTCAATTCCGTTGCTTTTAATTTTTATAAGCTGATCGCCGGTATGCAACTGCCCGCTCCGCCATGCACTGCCGCCGGGTTGTAAAAAGTTAATGACCAAGTTGCCGTTTTTATTTTCTTCCAGTTCAAAACCAGCGCTGTACTCCGATGCACTCAGCCGGGTATCAAATTCGGCTTTTTGTTTAATGCTCATGTAGCTGGTATGCGGATCGTAACACCAGGCAATAGTATTCAGGTAATCGTTCTCCATATCTGCCTTAAACAATTCGGGTGTTTTAAGCAATTCGTTTATAAAAGAACCCTCTTGTTTTTTTGCCTTTTCACGTCCATCTTTTTCCAGTTGGGCAAAATCAGCAGGCAGGGTTTCTGCAATTGTTTTTCCTCCGTCGGATAATTTATCTGCTATATTCTCCAGCACCCGCCATTTTAAAAACCGTTGCCAACGCTGGTTAAGCTCTGCCACAGATGCAGCATGAGTTGTAAATGGCCAGGCAACATTATCAGGCTTTGTAAAATCAAAAGGTTTGGCCAGTAAAAGTTTTAGCAAGCTTTCTGTTCTTTTTAAAACCGTTTTGTATAGTGATGTTGAACGGTCGAAAAACTCCCAACTCTTACCATTCAGTTCATCATCCAGTTTTGTTTTATAAGTTTCTAAAACAGCTATTTCATTCTGGGTGAAAAATAATTTTTCATCGTCCAGTTTCATCATCCACTTACTATATAGCATGGCAGATGAGCTATCGTTCCATTTTAAAGGGAGATAATGATTTTGATCTAAAAAACGGTGGAGGACGAGGACCTTAGTACGCAAAGATTCTGACAGCGGCTTTTGTGCATAAGTATGCAGCGACATAAAAAGCACAAGCAGCAGGCACACTCTTTTCATAAACCAGTTTTGATATAGGAACGAATTAAAAATTAAACCCTTTGTTCTAAATCACAAATTATTTCAATCCCATCTCTGCAACAATCCTGGCAATTTTATCGTCCAGTTGTTTCTCCGTTGCATCAAAAGCAGCAGCATCTGTAAGTTTAGCATTCACACTAAAATAAAATTTTATTTTAGGCTC
>JBBRCM010000227.1:0-4264 GCA_038204855.1 Chitinophagales bacterium | reverse complement strand
AAGAAATCCTGCATAAAAAAATATATTGACAAAAATAAGTGAGTTATTCCGCTGTTGGTAAAGAAATTATTGCACTAAATAACGAATTGGGGAAAAACTTTCAGTAAATAATTTGCTGCAAAAGGTTTTTGCCTTATTTTTGCAATCCCTTTAAAAAAAGGGTGTTTGAATTGGTAGCTCAGTTGGTAGAGCAATACACTTTTAATGTATGGGCCCAGGGTTCGAGTCCCTGCCAGTTCACAGAAAGACTTCGAGAAATTGAGGTCTTTTTTTATACCTTTTTTTGCCCACTTTAAAGTGTCATCAAACTGCAACCACGCACATCACTGATATCGGCCCTTCCCAACACTTCAAAACTTTCATTGGCGTGTAATTTGCCTATATCATCCGTTGCAATAAAGCAGCAGCTATTTATATTGGCAAGGTCAATTACATTTATCAGGCCTGTCTGCGATTTGTTTTGGGCATCGGTGGCAGTAATGATATTAAAAGGATCATCTTCATCTCTCAGTAAAATTTTCATCCACCCCGGGCAATGAAAAATTCCATCGCCTTTTGAGTAAGCCTGCGATAATAATTCCGTCATCCCATATTCTGAATGTACCAGGCTTACACCTAGTTGCTGCTGAAGTACTGCATGCACTTCCTGTCGGGTCATTTCTTTCCGCCGGCCTTTCATGCCGCCGGTTTCCATAACAATAGTGTGTTTTAACTGCATTGGGTATGCTTCTGCAAAATCAAGCAGGGCGTACGTAACGCCAATTAAAAGCGTTGGCAGTTTCAGCAATTCGTTATGCAGTATGGTGCTGTGCAGTTTTTCGTGATCGTATAAATAAAAGCCACTTAGCGGGGTATTACTGGTTTTTATCAGTTCATCCACCATCAATACCAGCGACGAATTGTTTCTTTCCAGGTAAGCCGGCAGCAATCCAAGTATGCATTTGTTTTGTGGCAGCCCATAAAATTTTTCAAAACAGGTTGTAAAACTTTTCCTGTAAAGATCAATGTCTTTTACAAAGTGCTTGCTGGGTTTTGATTGTGTGGTTCCGCTACTTTCAAAAATGGTATCCGTCTTAAATTCACCGCACTTTATTCCGTGAGTTTTAAAAAAAGAGATGGGCAGGAAGGGTATTTTTTGAATACTATCAACCGCATCCGCATGTATGTGCAGGCTATCGCAAAATTTCCGGTAAATAATATTGTATTGATGCTGATGCTTAAACAAAGCAACGGTCAATGCGTTAAAATTATCTGGCCGGGCAGCAAATAAGCTTTTTTCGAAGTCCATATTTTTAACGCCTTGTATCAACTGCAATGCTTAAATTTGACATATAAAACACAAAGATGCGATACATTTTAATATTTGCCGTAATTGCCTTGGGATTTTTGAGTTGTAATAAAGACAAATTCACCACAGTTCCTCAAATTAAATTTAAAACCATCTCTCCGGATACCTGGTACAGTAACAATTTTGATCCCAGCCAGGGGCCGATGCTTACTATTAACTTAACCGATGACGAGGGAGACTTTGGGTTTAAAGACAATTTTGACACTTCCTATGTGTATGTAAAAAATATTAAAGTACCTCCATTTAAAATTGATTCGCTTAAATTCCCGGTGCTTACAGCTATCAGCGGCTCCAGACTCAACGTGGACTTAGAGGTCAATCTCAGGTCGGTGCTGGCAACTACTTATACTTCCGGCAGACCTAGGCCTTATACAGATACATTGCAATTTGAAGTGTATGTAAAAGATTTTGCAAAGAATAAAAGTAACGTACTGTCTGTAGGGCCGGTATATTTTATAGTGCCTTAATGCGGGTTCTGTATTTCATCTTATCTCATTCCATTTTTATCGCTGTATGTGCAGTCGCACTTACTTTTCAAACGGCATTGCTATTAAATGCAGATATCAATCTGTTTGTTTACGGGTTTATTTTCTTTGCCACACTTTGCAGTTATAATTTTTACTGGATTGTGAGTAAAGCGTCGTTTACAAAAGCCGTTGATATACCCTCGTTCTTAAAAAAGGAAAAAACCGGGCTGATAATTCTGTCTATTGCTGCGGCTGGCGTATTGGGCTGTCTTATTAAATCTCCTTTACCTCTTCAATTAATATTCACTTCCCTGTTGCTTACCTGTTTGTATGCATTGCCGCTACTGCCTTTTAAGCCATTTTATTTAATGCGGAAAGCGGGTGTATTAAAAACATTTTTACTGGCATTTACATGGGCCTATGTCACCGTTTTTATTCCACTGCAAAAAAGTTACGGGCTTTTAAGCCATGCAGACTTATTCGTTTTTACCCGCCGCTTCCTTTTTATGTTGATGCTTTGTATTATTTTTGATAACCGGGATAAGGCAGTGGATAAAATCCGTGGACTGCACAGCCTGGCAACGGTTTTAAAACCGGTACAACTGAGGATATTTATCTACCTGATTTTTGTTATTCTGTTTGCCACTAATTTTTTATACCGGCAATATGGAATAACGTTCAGCCAATCAATAGCGCTGCATATTTCCACGGTAGCTTTGCTGGCTGTTTATTTTTATTCGCTAAAAAAGCGCAGTTATCTTTTTTACTATTTTTTTGTAGATGGCATGATGTTATTTTCTGCGATAGCCACTTATATAGCCGGTATTTAGAAAATGGTTTGGAAAATTTACTGCGTAAATTCAATAACATTTTTTGCCACGGATACTTCGACAGGCTCAGTACACTGATTTACACGGATAATCCGGGTAATCCGTGACCAAAAAACTATAACATAGTTTATAAATGCTGTTTTTAGATAGCTTCTAAGTAATTTTGCAGCAAATCAATAATTTTTATGGCTAAGGCAAAAAAATCAAAAAGTATTCTTACTGATAATTCTTACAATTTTTTAAAGAACTATATCAATAACCCATCGCCAACAGGTTTTGAAAGCGGCGGACAAAAATTATGGCTTGAATATGTGAAGCCTTATGTGGATACTACTTTTACAGATCCTTACGGAACTGCGGTGGGCGTTATTAATCCCGATGCTCCGTTTAAAGTTGTTATAGAAGCTCATGCCGATGAAATAAGCTGGTTTGTAAATTATATTTCTCCCGAAGGGTTGATTTACCTGAAACGCAATGGAGGTGTAGATCACCAGATTGCGCCATCCATGCGTGTGATTATTCATGGAAAAAAAGGATCGGTAAAAGCAGTATTTGGCTGGCCGGCCATACATACCCGTATGAATACCGGAGATTCAAAAGAAACACAACCAAAAGTAGAGAACCTGTTTTTAGATTGCGGCGCCCGCAATAAAAAGGAAGTGGAAGCCCTGGGCATACATATAGGTGCCGTGGCCACTTATGAAGATGGGTATGAGGAAATGCATTATGATTACCTGATAGGCCGTGCTTTTGATAACCGCATTGGTGGTTTTATGATTGCCGAAGTAGCACGCCTGCTTAAAGAAAATAAAAAGAAACTGCCTTTTGGTTTATATGTAGTGAATGCTGTGCAGGAAGAAATTGGTTTGCGTGGTGCCGAAATGATTGCCCGCCGTATAAAGCCCGATATTGCCATCATTACCGATGTTACCCATGATACCACCACACCCATGATCAATAAAATGATCCAGGGCGAATGTAGCTGTGGTAAGGGACCATCGCTTACTTATGGCCCAGCAGTACACAATAAATTATTAGACATCATTAAAGCAACTGCCGAAAAAAATAAGATTGATGTGCAGTTTAATACGGTTAGCAGAAGTACCGGTACAGATACTGATTCTTTTGCCTATGCTAATGATGGGTGCCCGTCGGCTTTAATATCAATTCCTTTGCGTTACATGCACACAACGGTTGAGATGCTGCATAAATCAGATATTGAGAACACCATCAAACTGATGTATGAAACCTTACTTACTTTAACACCCAAAACAAAGCTGAGTTATTTTTAAACTTACCCGTTTTTGAATTGTTAGTTACAGAGGCACAATTAAACAAGATGGAAGACAGGTTTACCAAATATTCGAAACTGTATTTACTTATATTCCTGCTGTTTCTTTGTGTGCCGGTTTTGCTTGGGTTAATTATTGCAGCTTTTTATGGCATTTCAAAACTGGTTTCATCTACTGTTGCAGATATCAGTTTTGGGTTGGGGGTGGTGTCGCTGGCGCCGGCTGTGTTTATGTCGGTTTATTTTATATTTTTTAAAAGAACCAAAAAGCATCCCGCAAAAGCTATAAAAATTATCTCCCAAATCATATTTGTTGCAGCATTTTTAA
>JBBRCM010000226.1:0-4365 GCA_038204855.1 Chitinophagales bacterium | reverse complement strand
GGTCATGTGTTCCTGATGCGTACTCCTTACCAATTAAAGTTTTCATCTGCCCGTTGTGATATTCAAAAACCTCCAGTATTGTTTTACTTTTTTCTGTAATACCGAAATAGGCATTCTTAACGGTTTCGGCAGTTATGTGCTTGTCAGTTTCGACTAAATTATTGTAGTGTTGAAAAAGTTTATTTCTTACAGCAGTAACATGCGCATTGAGATTTTTGATTTCCTCGGTAGAGCCTTTTGCATATCCACCTTCATTAACCCATTTATCCGGCTCAATAAATCGTTTTAGAGAAAACTCCGTCCTTACTTCGTTAATGGTAATTCTGGCATAGATGGGAGCTTTGCCAAACTCATTCTTTTTTGAGGATTTTACCTGAAAAGACAGGTGCATTGCGTTGTTCATTTTCGGTCCGTTTTTATGTTATAAATTTACTAAATTTCTTAGAAATAAACAACAACTAATTATCCACAAAACCCTTTGTGGATAAGGGTTTTAGTGATTTACCGAGACCTCGAAAATGTTTAGGAAAAGGTCTCGATTTAGACCATTTTCTTTGGGTGTTTTTGAATGATTTGGGGTATGCCCCAAATAAAAAACCCTTGAAAACATTGAGTTTGCAAGGATTTAATAAAATTTGAATAGCTATTCTGCGGAGAGCTAGGGATTCGAACCCCAGGACCTGTAACAGTCAACAGTTTTCAAGACTGCCGCAATCGACCACTCTGCCAGCTCTCCTCGGCAAAAATAAGGTTACGCGGTTTTTAATCCAAAAATTTTACAAAACTATTTGTTGCGGGTCTTTATCTTTTACAACCACCAAATCCTTTAACTCAACAGTAATAGGCATTACACCAACCTGCAGCACCGCTTTTTTGCCTTTAATTTCTTTTACAATACCCACCTGGCGGTTTTGTTTCATCCTTACTTTTACGCCAATTTTAATTTCATCACCCGTTTCTTCAAACTTTTCGTTCATTTTTTTCTGCTGCTTTTCGGTCGTTATCTTTTCTTTTTGCTGAAAAAGCAGGGCATGTATCATTTTCACCACTTTATTCTTGTCATCGGTCTTACGCCACTCCATTACCATGGCTTTTAAGCGTCGCTCCATGTCTTTCAGGTAAATGATCTTATCGGCGGCAATATTATTCTGTAAGCGCAGCCTTTCCATCTCTTGCTGGTGTTGCTCTTTATGTAAAACCTGCTGCATTTCATTTTTTAAGGCTTCATTTTCTTTTAGCAGGATTTTCAAATCTTCTTTTTCCTTATCAATATGCTGTAGATCCTGTTCGGTGCGGTTTAACAGCTTATCCAGCGTAAAATGGTCATCATCTACCAGCTTTCGGGCTTTTTCAATCAGTCTTTTCTCCAGCCCGATTCTTTCGGCAATGGAGAAAGTGTAGGAGCTGCCGGGCTTGCCCACAATGAGTTTATACATGGGTAACAGGTTCTTTTCGTCAAACTGCATGGCGCCATTTATAATGCCGGCCACCTTATTGGCCATCACTTTTAAATTAAGGTAATGGGTGGTAACAATACCAAAACTGTGTTTGATGGCCAGTTCTTCCATAATTACTTCGGCAAAGGCACCGCCGAGGTTGGGGTCGCTCCCACTGCCCAGTTCATCAATAAAGAACAGGGTTTTACCATTGGCATTTTCCATAAAATGCTTCATGTTCTTTAAATGCGATGAGTAGGTACTGAGTTCAAATTCCAGGCTTTGGGTATCGCCAATGTGGATCATTATCTGTTTAAAAATACCCATCTCACTATCGGGGTGAACCGGCACCAGCAAACCACTCTGCAGCATCAACTGTAATAAACCAACTGTTTTTAGAGTAACCGTTTTACCACCGGCATTGGGCCCGCTGATGACTAATATCCTTTGCTTTTCATTCAAAGAAAGATCGACCGGAATAGTTGGTTTTTTATTAGCCTTGTTGTATAGATATAATAAAGGGTGATAAGCCTGTATAAGCTTTACATGCGCCTTATCAAGTACAACCGGGTAATTGCCATTGTATTCAATTGCAAATTTTGCCTTGGCCCTGATGAAATCAAATTCGCCTGCCATGTTGAGGTAGCTTTTTAGTAACTCGGCATAAATACTAAGATCGTATGTCAGTTTTCGCAGTATCTTATACACTTCTTTTCTTTCCTCATTCTCCAGCGAAAAAACAGCATTGTTGAGTTCGGTTGTTTCTTCAGGCTCAATAAAAGTGGTGCGGCGGCTGTCGCTTTCGCCATGCAGTATGCCTTTTATCATGCGCTTTTGTTCTGCAAAAACTGCCAATACCCTTCTGCCGTTTAAAAAACTTTCTTCAATATCTGCCAGGTAACCCTGTTTGTTAAGGTTGCTTACAATGCGGTCGAAAACCTTTCGCAGTTCATTGCGCTTGCGATATAAGCTCATGCGAATCTCTGCCAGTTCTGCACTGGCACTGTCTTTTACCTGCCCGGTTTCATCCAGTATCCCGTCAATCATTTCAACAATTAACTTCTCATAATAGGCATCATTCACCACTTTGGTTAATGCGGGGTAAGCCATGCGACGTTCATTATCAAACCAACGGAAAATATTATTGGTATTTTCAGCAAGCCGCCTGATTAGGAGAAACTGTTCACCAGTTAAAACCGCACCCGGGATGCTGAGCAGTTTTAATTCTTTGCTGATATTATGGGTAAATTCATTTGGAAAAGGCTGCCCGTTTTGCAACAACAATTTAAATTCGTTACTCTGCTGCAGTTCGGTTTGAATGAATTCTTTTCTGGTGTGCAGTCTAAGTTGTTCTGCCTTGTGTTTTGCAAATTCGGTACGGCAATGCAGTGCCAGTAGGGTTTTTACCTTCTCATATTCTAACTGTACAAGGGCCGATTCAGGAAAAAATTTCACTATATATTATTTTAAAACTGCTAATTTCGGTTAATAATCATCGTTCATGAAAAGTTTATTGCTCTGTATTATCCTCTGTTTGTTTTTAACCAGTTGTTTAACAATAAATTCAACAACAGGTTCGCAGGAAAAAATAAGAAGCCATAAAACAATTGCTATTTTGCCTTTTGAAGTAAGGTTTGATCTGCGAAATAACAACCGAAAACAATTCACAGAGAAAGAACTGGCAGAAGTAAGTCATTTTATGGCCACCGGTTTGCAGGAACATGTATATCGTTGGCTGATTAGTTACAGCAGAAAAAAACCTTTTTCGGTTGAAATTCAGAATATTGACATTACAGATGATATTTTATCTGAGAGAAAAATCAGGTTTATGGATCTATATAATATGAGCAGGGTCGAGATTGCAAAAATGTTGCATGTTGATGCTGTGGTTACCGCTAATGTAATTTTTGCACAACCTAATAGTGAAGCTGCTGCGACCGCTTTATCAGCAATTCCTGGTCAGAATTTGTTTTATAATCAATTAGCTACTCAGGAAATGAAAATGCAGGTTTTAATTAATGATTCCTTGTCTGAAACTAACCTATGGACTTTTGAAACCAAGACACAAAATAGCAAATACACTGATAAATCAAAAGACAGAAAAAAAGAAAACATCTTATATCCATTGTTTGAGAACATAGATAAAACATTCACAAAATTCATTAAAAAATTCCCTTACCGAAAGCACTGATAACTTAGAGAATCCAACTGCACCTTCTCCCACACACGATAACTGAAATAAAATAAATGAATCTCATAATTGTAAAATACAGGTATTTGCCCTCTTTGTTAAACTTTTGTTGCGATAAATTGTTGAACAAACTGACGTATTTACCTTTGCGTAAGTACATGAAAAAATCGCAAATTATGTTAAGATTTCTATTCATTTCAATTGTCAGCTTTATCGGTTTAAGCTCCTGCGCACAAAAGGACAACAATTCTATAAGAACAAAAAAGGAAAATAAACCGATGACGAATTCTACAACAATGCTGGACACTGCCACTTTCGGCACCGGTTGCTTCTGGTGTACCGAAGCCATTTTTCAGCAACTTGAAGGTGTTGAAAAAGTTACCAGCGGTTACAGCGGTGGTTCTGTGCCCAACCCTACATACGAGCAGGTTTGCAGCAAAACTACCGGCCATGCTGAGTGTTTGAATATTATGTATGATCCTAAGAAAATAACTTTTGACGAGCTGCTGGAAGTTTTCTGGCAAACCCACGACCCAACAACTTTAAACCGCCAGGGCGCCGATGTAGGCACACAATACCGCAGCGTTGTTTTTTATCATAACCAAGAGCAAAAGTCCAAGACAACAAAATATAAAGCAGAACTAGATAAAAGCGGTGCATTTGACAACCCGATCGTTACAACTTTGGAACCATTTACTAATTTTTATCCTGCTGAAAATTATCACCAGAATTATTACA
>JBBRCM010000225.1:0-4451 GCA_038204855.1 Chitinophagales bacterium | reverse complement strand
AACATCAGCTGGATACCGCTTAATTACACCAAAAACCCTCCGGTTATTTCCACACTGCTGGATGTTGTAAAAATGCGCAAGGCTGCAAAAAAGTTGCATAAAGCAGAAGGTATAGATATGGTTCATACACGTGCAGGTGTGCCGGCGTTAGTGGGCTTGTGGATGAAGAAAACGATGGGGGTTAAATTCTTAAACGATATACGTGAATTTTATGCCGATAGCCGGGTAGAAGGGGGAATGTGGAATACAAAAAATCTGGTTTACAAAACCGTTTATAATTTTTTTGCAAGAAAAGAATCAGAAGCTGTAAAGCAAAGCGATGGCATTGTTTGTCTTACCTATGCGGCGGAAAAAATTATTAAAGGATGGCCTGAGTACAAAGCATCAATGCCGCTGGAAGTAATTCCATGTAGTGCCGATTTGGATCTTTTTGATTATTCTAAAATTGATGAAAAAGAAAAGGCCGCATTAAAGATTGAACTTAATATTGCGCCAAATGATTTTGTGATCAGCTACCTGGGTTCTATCGGCGGCTGGTATTTAACGGCAGAGATGTTGCAGTTCTGCAAATTGCTAAACAAGCGAATTCCTGCTGCAAAATTTTTATTTATATCGCCGCACCGCCATGAAGAGATCAAAGCCATCGCTGCTCAGTATGAAATACCGGCGGATAAAGTGCTGGTGAAAAAAGCTTCCCGTGTGCAGGTGCCGGCATTACTTTCTTTAAGCAGTTATTCTATATTTTTTATAAAGCCCTGTTATTCCAAGCAGTCATCTTCACCAACTAAACACGGTGAAATAATGGCCATGGGAATTCCGGTAATAACCAATGGGGGCGTAGGTGATGTCGAAGAAATTGTGCAAAGCACCAAATCGGGTATTGTGATAAATGAGTTTACAGATACTGTATTTGAAAGCGCAATCAATGAAGTTGAAAATAAGAAAGAGTATGATGCAGCATCCATAAGACAGGGCGCTTTCAAATGGTATTCACTGGATGATGCAGTTGAAAAATATACACGTATTTATAAAGCTATATTGGGCTAATCAGTTATTTTGCAAAATAAAACCGAAGGTAAATGCAGCATAAATTTTTAATTGTAGGAGCAGGCTTTTCAGGAGCAGTATTGGCCAATCAACTGGCTAAGCACCTGGATTGTATTATAGATGTATGGGACGAACGTAGCCATGTAGCCGGTAATTGCCACACAAAGCGGGATGCAGAAACCAATGTAATGCTGCATGAATATGGACCGCATATTTTTAATACAGATAAAAAAGAAATATGGGATTTCGTGAACAGCTTTGTTGAATTTATACCTTTCATCAACCGGGTAAAAGCAAACTACAAGGGTAATATTTACTCACTGCCGGTTAACCTGCATACCATTAATCAGTTTTTCAATAAAACGTTTGGCCCCGAAGAAGCCAAAGCATTTATAGAAAGCCTGGGCGATAAAAGCATTACCGATCCTCAGTCTTTTGAAGAGCAGGCACTTAAATTTTTAGGTAAAGATTTGTACCATGCATTTTTTTACGGCTACACAAAAAAACAGTGGGGCTGCGAACCATCTGAATTGCCTGCTTCTATTTTAAAAAGATTACCCGTGCGGTTTAATTACAACGATAATTATTATAACAATATTTACCAGGGCATACCGGTAAATGGATATAGTGAGCTGGTTGAAAAATTACTGGACAATCCAAAGATAAAAATCAGCCTCAACAAAAAATTTAAATACAGCAGCGAATTACTTTCAACTTACAGCCATATTTTTTACACTGGTCCGATTGATGCTTTTTTCGATTATAAATTTGGCAGGCTTGGTTACCGCACCGTTACTTTTGAAAAATATACCACAGACGGAGATTACCAGGGCAATGCTGTAATTAATTATTGTGATGAAAAGGTGCCTCATACAAGGGTACATGAGCACAAACACTTTGCCCCATGGGAAGAGCACGAAAAAACTGTTTATTTTAAGGAATTCAGTAAAGAAACAACTGCTGATGATATTCCATATTACCCCAAACGACTTGAAAAAGATAAACAAATGCTTAATGCTTACCGTACCGAAGCCGGGCAGTCCTCCAACACTTCATTCCTGGGGCGGCTTGCCACATACCGATATATGGATATGCACCATGTAATAGGGGAAGCGCTTGATTTTGCCCAATCTTTTATGCAATCTGTGGCGGCTGGCAGTAAAGCGCCGGTGTTCCCCAATACCGAGGGCTAAAGAAAAAAACTGTAAGTTTTATACAATAACCAGTCTCTCACTGCGTTATACTGTTGTCCAATTTATTCTATTCAAAAACCCAAACCAATTCCCATGGAAAAGGTAATTGCCGTGGTTGTCACGTACAACCGTTTAGCACTTCTGTCTGATTGCGTTAACGCACTACGAAATCAATCACGCCCCTTAGATAGTATTTTAGTAATTAATAACGGAAGTACTGATGGTACCGAAGATTGGTTAAAGAGCCAGAAGGATATAACATATTTTACACAAAACAATATTGGAGGAGCCGGCGGGTTTAGTACTGCTATTAAAATGGGGTATCAGCAAGGCTACGAGTGGATATGGTGTATGGATGATGATGGTATGCCAAAAGAAGATGCCCTTGAAAATTTGTTATTGGCACAACCTGCCGAATTAACCCTGATGAATTGCGCTGTGATTGATAATAAAGACAGAAAATCTTTTGTATGGAATACAGGGGGATATAAAAATCTGGACGAAGTACCGGGTAATATAATAGAAGGCATTGGCCATCCATTTAACGGAACTTTTATAAACAGGCGTATTATTGAAAGAGTAGGCGTACCCAAAGCCAATTTCTTTTTATGGGGCGATGAAACAGAATATTATTACAGGATTGTAAGACGTAATAAAATACCGGTTTGCACAGTTGCCAGCAGCATCCATTACCATCCTGCAACAGCGTTTTCAGTAAAAAAAGACTGGGACTACTCAACCGGTTGGAAAATGTATTACTACATCCGGAACCGCTTTCATATACATCAAACTAAATTCAATAACAAGGCCCTGGCTGCCTTACACTATACCTGCTTCCTGATTGCCTTTGCGGGTATCACTATTGTTTTTCAAAAAACAGATAAACTTAAAAAACTCAGTTTTATTATGTGGCCTGCTGTTGATGCCATGAGTAATAATTTTGAAGCATTGCCACCGGTAATCTTATCAAGGTTAAAGTCTGATGAGAGATTACCAGTAAGCGATTCAATAAATAATTATCTTAAAAATACCTGGATGAACATATTGGCTCCTTTTTCATCGGCCCGGCCCGGGAGAGCTGCAAACGCATAATGGTTAAATTACCCCCTTTGAAATCACAATGCCCCGTTAACTACGGGGTCTTTTTTATAATTCTTTAACCAATAATCCTGTATTAATAAAATGGCAATAATGTAAAACGGCATGCACTGAATTTTATAGCGGCACAGGGTTCCGAAATTTTGAGTGGTGGCACCAACAAACAAAGCAAATAGCAATGAGAATAAAAGGCAGTATAAAATAATAGGGTTTTTTATTATGAGGCGTACAAAATTTCTGGGCCCGGTTTTAAAAAATACTGATAAAGTAAAAAACAGGATTACCACACTTTCAATAGATGATAACATGGTTGATATTTTTTTTGACTCCCAGATAAAAGGCCGGTATAAGGTGGCAATAATGGCTGCGGGTGCAATTTTTATAAGGCTGGTAAACGAACCATCGTATTCGACACCCAGCGAAAAACTGGAACCAGCATCTTCCTGCTCGGCATAAGCTTTTTGGTATATGGTTACGTTTTTTGTTACATCTTCTCCGCCGTAGGCGCTCAGGGTTCCGGCCAGTTGCTGCATTA
Source organism: Chitinophagales bacterium (assembly GCA_038204855.1). Classification (GTDB taxonomy): domain Bacteria; phylum Bacteroidota; class Bacteroidia; order Chitinophagales; family Chitinophagaceae; genus Ferruginibacter. The sequence goes on along the minus strand of JBBRCM010000225.1, from coordinate 578 downwards.
CTGTACCAAACATAGTCATTGCAAGAAAAATTAAACCCAGTACAACTGCAACACGCATTACTCTGCTCTTTATGAGTGTTACATTTTTTAAAACAAGGAACAGAAAAAAGAATGGAACATAAGATATGAGGATATACACTTTGATAACATATAAAAGATATCCCGAAATAAATATGATCACGATATTTTTAAGCAGGTCTTGCTTTTTATAAAAAGTTTCATAAAGTGCGTACGATATCCAGCCTACAGCACCCGCACAAATGGGGTCTTTTAAAATACCTGAGTTCCAGAAAACATACGTGGGCAAATACAATAAGGCAATAGCAAGTTGTTTGTGTAAATGCGGGTATTGCTCATAAAAAAAACGGTATAAACGCCATACACCCGAAAAGGAAAGCATGGAAAAAAAGAGGTTTAATATCAGGTATTTTTGAAAAGAAAAAAAAGAAAGGATAGCTACAATCCTTATTATCATGTAATTATTTTCACCCTTAAGATAACCCAGATTACCTGAGTTTTTTAGCAAGCTCTCGTCAAAATCAATACCAGGCAGGAAAAGCAATTTTATCTGCGAAGGG
>JBBRCM010000224.1:0-4477 GCA_038204855.1 Chitinophagales bacterium | reverse complement strand
ATTTATATCCAGTTGCTTATTTAGTTTTTCCTTTTCTTCCTTTGGCAAATCAGCATACCACATTTCATCAAACCATTTCTTTAAATCCATTCTATCCCGGTCGCTATCTACAATCATGTTCAACTCAATGTTTGGGCTGCCCCCAAGACCAAGCCCATTTACAGTAAAGTTTGAACTGCCCACAACCGCCTTTTCTACACCACTTTCCTGGGCTATATGATACATCTTACCATGCAAAAAATTTGGCTTCACTAATGATTTGATTGCCACTTTATTTTTTATCCATTCTGAACAATCTCTGGCAATGGCTTTTTGTGTAAGGCGGTTCTCTATAGGAATAACCAATTTATCATCCTCAATTTTAAAGTCTCTTTTATTCGTTTTATTGGGGTCAAGTGATTTGATAAAAGTTGGTTCGCCAAATAGAAAATTAAGATGGTTGGCAGATTCTAATTCGGTCTTTAATTTTTGATAGGCATAAATAGTGAAGTAGGCTGAAACTATTGAAAGCTCTGCACCCTTTTTGATGTTGCTGTTCAAAAATTCACCAACAGTACCTCTTGTGTGATTATCCCTTATCGCAGAATTGATTTTGGCCATTAAACTAAATAAATTAAAATATACTGATAATCTTTGTCGAGGGCATATAACTCACTTGTTTTTTAGAATTACAACACCAAAAAATCTTATAATAATATTGACGATTACTCTTTAACTGGAAAAATACAAAGAAAGAAGCAAAATCATACAAAACCGTATTCTGCATTATCCCGATGTAAGTACTTTGCTACATAATAGTGTCCGCCTAAATTCGGAATACAGGGTTTAACTACAGTAAAATTATATGCTTTGTGGTATCGAACTAATATAATTAAAAACAGGAAATTATGTACGTTGGATTGGCTGGAAATTGATAGTTGTAAAAGAAGAGATAAGTAGAAAGGGGAGTAGCTATTTTCAAGCCTTTCCCCTTTTCACCGTATATCCCCTATATGTGGAAAACTATTTGTTATCATTGTATTGCTTCTTACCCTATCTTTGCATTACTGATTTATTATTGTATCAAAAAACTTTAACAATGAGCAACGAAATAGAAGTAATAGAATACGCTAAAGAGCAGTTAAGAAAAGCACAGGACCTTGTAGCTAAGTGGCTGCTATTTTTGGAGGCAAGTAATGTAAAAGAATTAAAAGAGCAAAAAAGCCAAAATGCTGGAGGTATTAAGAAAGATGAAGAAGTAAAGACCGAAAAAGTATCAAGACGGGCAAGCAGCGTATCCACAGGCACTTTAAAGTCTCATATATTAAGTTTTATTAAGGATAGCGATAACTTGTTCAGCGGCAGGGATATGTTTGCCCATGTAGTTGAAAATGCAGCCTATACAGGAAATTACACTTCTTTTGCCGGAAAATTGAGTGTATTGGTGACAAAGGGGGTACTTAGTAAAGCTGTAATAGATGATGTGCCAAATGACAGAAAATACTGGTACGGCCTAAAGGAGTGGTGGGATAACGGCAAATTAAAGGATGAATATCAGGAAAAGTTGGATAAGAAGATATTTGGATAAAAAAAACCATCTACAAAAGTTTGCGACTCTGGCGTAGATGGCTTAATAGTTTATTCTAATAGCTCGGTAGTTTAATGGATTAAATCTCACCACCGAAGGTGAAGACTGGCAGTTCAAGCCTGCCCCGAGCCTTTTTTAACGACTTAATTAATGCTTGTGAGAGAATTAACTAATGGTAGCTTTTATGCTTCCGTGCCGTTTAACGGCAAAGATAAAGGAGAAAAAGATAAATTGACATATAATGAGCAAGTTTTTTACTATCGAGCCGACCGGACAAACTTTGGATGTGGTTTTACCTTCTTTTGAAAAAGAGACAGTTATTTATTTTGAGTTAGAAACGAAAACCCAAAAACAACTGCGTACTGCAATACCTGTGTTAACAAACAAAAACGGATTTCACGCCTGCTGCGGTGAAAAGCCCAAGCCAAATGAACCCCTGATAATTACACCTTTGCAAATGGTTTGGTGTAATATAGTGATACACTTGCAAGATAGCGGGTACAGCGAAAGTGAGATTGACAAAATAAGACAACTATTGTCCGTTTTAGATGAACAACACAGCACTAATTTAGCCTTGTTAGAGTTTTGCTTGCACTATTGCTTACACAACAGGTTACCCGTGTGCCTGATGGTTACAAAGGCTGGCAATGGGAAAATCATTGGCTGTGAGAAGATGGAAACGTTTTACAATTGTGATGATGAAGATTACTATATTAATATCCGGCTGCATAAAATTTTAAAGAAAGCCTTGCCTGACTTCGGTTTGAGTAATAATACATCTTATACGATTACAGTATCAGCCCAGGAGAAAGAACTACTTAACGCAATACACACCAACAGTTACTTAACAGAGATAACCATTAAAACAAAAAATGGGGATATACATTCGGCAGAGTTCTGCGAACACCTGCCTTTGGATGAAAAAAAGTATGCTCAAATAATGAATGAAAAAAGCGACCAGACTGTAACCATTAAAAGACAGAAAGGAAAAGATGCTTTTATTAAACGCATGTATCACAAGTTCTTTAATAATAATTAAAATACAACAGATGAAAAAATATTACGGACGGCTATACTTACTGGAAGAAACAGGAGAAGGCACTTGTGTAAACAATGCTATCAATCGAAGCATGTAAAAAATTATTACATTCAACCGGCAAGATATACAGCGATGAAGATGTAAAGCTAATCAGGCATCAGCTTTACAAATTATCCAATTTGGAGTATCAACTTTATAAAGCACTAAAATTAAAGAAAGATGGCAAATGTAATACTATACGCCAGGGTTAGCACTGATGAACAAGCGGAAAAAGGTTCCAGCATCCCTTATCAAAAAGACAGGCTATTCCAATACTGTGAAGTAGTAGGAGATAACGTGGTAATGTACTTTGCAGAAGATTTCAGTGCCAAAAGTTTTGATAACCGACCTGAATTTAAAAAGATACTTGCTTTTTTAAAAGCAAATAAAGGATTGGTATCTAAAATTTGGGTTATCCGATGGGACAGGTTTAGCCGTAATGCGCCGGAGGCGTATCAAATGATTAAGACACTTAACAAACTGGGTGTAGAAATCAATGCTGTGGAACAACCAATTGATTTTAAGATACCTGAACAAAAAATGCTTTTATCTTTTTACCTGACTATACCTGAAATAGAAAATGACAGAAGGTCTATGAATACCTCCAATGGTATGCGTAAGAATATGAAACAGGGCCGGTTCCTCGGTGTTGCACCTTTTGGATTTAAAAATAGCAGGGATACTACAGACAGGCCATTGCTTACACATCATAGTGAAATAGCACCACTGGTGAAAAAAGCTTTTGAAATGTTTGCTACTGGAATTTATCAAATAGAAGTACTTAGGAAGGAATTATATAAAATGGGTTTAAAGGTTAGCCGGAATCAATTTTGGTTGCTCTTACGAAACCCTATTTACTGCGGCAAACTGAAAATAAAGGCTTACGGTGATGAACCGGAGGAAATTGTAATTGGTATCCATGAGGCAATTATTACTGAAGAATTATTTTATGAGGTTCAAGATGTACTGGCTGGTAAAAAGAAGATTACCACCAAATATGCAAGGGTGAATGATGAATACCCTATGAGGGGGTTTATGGTCTGTTCTAAGTGTGGCAAAAACCTGACGGGTAGCAGTTCTAAAGGCAATGGCGGCACTTATTATTATTACCATTGTACAAAGGGGTGTAAGGAACGTTTTAAAAGCAATGATTTACACAATAACTTCTATAACTGGCTTTCAGATATTTCTTTCAAGCCTGAAGTTGGTTCTTTGTATTTAGCTGTGATGGAGGATGTTTTTAAAACCAATGAGGGCGACAGGGATGAGGAAATTAAAAAGTTAGCTGGTAAGTTAGATGAAGAATCAAAATTTATGGATGAAGCTGCACGGTCGCTGGTAAAAGGTGACTTGGATAAGTTTGCATATAACCGAATGAAAGAGAACAATGCAAAAACCTGCGCTAATTTTAGAACCCGAATTGCGGAGTTAAAAAGTGCTGATAGTGGATTCAAAGAATACACAAAGTACAACGTATCGCTTATGAGTAATTTAAAGCAGTATTATTCTACTGCAACGCTGGATAATAAGCAGAAAATGCTTGGTTTGATGTTCCCTGAAAAATTGGTATTTACTAATAAAGAGTTTCAAACCACAAAAGAGAGTGAATTACTAACGCTGTTATGTAATGCTGGCAAGGGTTTCAGCGGTTCTAAAAAAGGAAAGAGCAGCGAAAATGCTGCTCCTTCCTATGTGGTGACCGCGTTAGGATTCAAACCTAAAACCTTCTGATCCGTAGTCAGATGCTCTATTCAGTTGAGCTACGCAGCCAGTATTTTTTCGGATGGCAAAGATAAGTATTTATTGCATCCAGCCAAACTACAATCCGCTTA
>JBBRCM010000223.1:0-4540 GCA_038204855.1 Chitinophagales bacterium | reverse complement strand
GACATTTCATTGATTTTAGCTACCAAAGTTAACTAAAGTAATCTTCAGACCAATACACCCAATCATCAGTAGAAATATCTTATTGTTATGCTGTAAGAAAAACTAAGCTGCTAGTATTTCCTGTACAGATCATAAATAATTTTCCTGTCTGCATCATTTAGGATGGTAGAAGAATCATTTTGTACAAAATGTAGTTTAAAAGCCCGGATGGCTGCAACAGCATCCCGGGTATCGTAACCAATAATGCGTAAAGCCTGTATGGCATCAAAGTTTTCGGGCAATTTAACATTCGCTGTATCATACCAATAACCAAAACCATTGGCCGCCAGTTGTTGCCAGGGGAAATATTTATTAGGATCCACTTTTCTGTTGGGTGCAATATCGGCATGGCCAATAAAATTGGCAGTTGGTATATTATTGTCTTTTTTTAATTTTTTCAAAACATCCAGCAAACTTTTTATCTGTGCTTCGCTGAAAGGTTCAAAGCCATTATTATCCAGCTCAATGCCAATACTTACACTGTTTACATCGGTAACATTTCCCCATTTGCTGTTGCCTGCATGCCATGCCCGCAGGTAATCGTTCAGCATGTGATTAATGGTGCCATCCTTACAAATAACATAATGGGCACTTACCTGTGTGCGGGGCAGTGTAAAAGTTTTAAGGGTGGTATCGCAGGCGGCTTGGGCTGTATGATGTATGATTACAAAGTTTGGTTTACGCATTCCAAAATTGGTGGTGCCAACCCATTGAGCAGCCATCATGGCGCTGTCAATACCGGCAGGTTGTTTTTTTATTTCGTTGGCAAATGCTTTGGTCTGTTGTTTGTAAATCTTATTGCTTTCAGCATATTTACCCGTGCTGCAACTGTCGCCTAAAAAAATTATTGCCACAAAAAAAAGTACTTGTTTCATACCGATATTTAAATTGAAAGTTAAACAATTTATTTTTTTTAGGTAAAAGAAAAGCTGCCGGTAACGACAGCTTTAAAATATGTTCACATGCAACATGCAAGATCTGGCATTTATAACGTTGCCATATCAATCACAAAGCGGTACCGCACATCTCCCTTCAGCATTCTTTCATAAGCTTCGTTAATATCTTTCATGGCAATTACTTCCACATCGCTTACAATATTATGCTCAGCACAATAGTCAAGCATTTCCTGTGTTTCTGGCAAACCGCCAATTAAAGAGCCTCCCAAACTTTTTCTGCCAAAAATAAGATTGAAAGGAATAACAGGATTACCCGGAGGTGGCACACCTACACAAACCAAATTGCCGTTTGTTCTAAGCATGGTCAGGTAAAAATTATAGTCATGTACGGCAGATACCGTATCTAAAATAAAATCAAAATAACCGGCAACAGATTTTACCTGCTCTTCGTCGCTTGTTAAAACAAATTTATGAGCGCCCAGTCTTTTTGCATCGGCTTCTTTTGCAGCGGTATGGCTAAGCATGGTAACTTCGGCACCCATTGATACCGCCAGTTTTACACCCATGTGGCCCAGGCCGCCCAGGCCGAGGATACCCACTCTTTGTCCTTTGCCAACTTTCCAATGGCGCAAAGGCGAGTAAGTTGTAATGCCTGCGCATAGCAAAGGTGCAACTGCTTCCAGGGGTTGCTTATCAGAAATACGTAAAACAAAATCTTCGTTAACTACTATGTTTTTACTGTAGCCGCCATAAGTAGGGCCGCTGCCATCTTTTTCCATGCCGCCATAAGTGCCAATCATGCCGTTGCTGCAATATTGTTCCAACCCATCCTTGCAGTTGCTGCATTCACGGCAACTTTCCACCAGGCAACCAACACCGGCAAGGTCGCCTACTTTGAATTTTTTTACATGTTCTCCCACCGCTGTTACCACGCCAACAATTTCGTGGCCGGGTACAAGTGGATAAACGGACATGCCCCAGTCGTTACGGGCGAAATGCAGATCGCTGTGGCAAACGCCACAGTATTTAATATCAATTTGTACATCATGTGGGTTGGGATTTCTTCGATTGATTGTCCAGGGGGCAAGCGCCGAGGTTGCATCCTGTGCTGCATAAGATTTAGTAGAAGCCATAAAAATGAGATTAGGTTGTTATAAAATTAAAGATTGTGAATTTACGAATAAGTTGTGGGTTAAAATATGATTTGAAAATAAACTTTACATTATTTTTATAGGCGGCGTTGCACGAATATGGATGTTCAGAATTTGTAAGGCATAATGCTCCTCTTTGTATATTTACATTACTTTGTTTAATAAAATTAAACCTACATAACTTTTTAGTTGAACCGATTTTTATGAAGAAACATTTGCTTTTAATATTATCGCTTGCAACCACAGTTGCTGCATTTGCACAACAAAAGCCTGCATATATATTGTATAACTCCGACGGCAAAAAAGTATCTTATAAAAAAATGATAAAACAACTGGCCCAAAAAGATATTGTTTTGTTTGGCGAGTTTCACAACAATGCTATTTCGCACTGGCTTGAGCTTTCTGTAGCAAAAGACCTGAGCGAAAAACGAACTTTAACCTTTGGTGCCGAAATGTTTGAAGCCGATAACCAGCAGGCATTGAACAATTACCTGGCAGGTAAAATAACGGCAAAAGGGCTTGACTCCACTGCCAGATTGTGGAGCAATTATAAAACAGATTACGCCCCCATTGTAGATTTTGCCAAAGAAAAAAATGCACCTTTCATCGCCACCAATATTCCTCGCCGCTATGCATCGTTGGTTTCAAAAAAAGGGTTTGAGGCGCTGGATACTTTACCTGCATCAGAAAAAACATGGATGGCTCCCTTACCCATGGATTATGATGCAAACTTACCCGGCTATGTAAAAATGCTTGAAATGATGGGTGGGCATGGCGGCGCCAACATGCCCAAGGCACAGGCAACCAAAGATGCTACCATGGCTTATTTTATTCTGCAGAATTTTAAACCTGGTAATCTTTTCATCCATTACAACGGTTCTTTTCACTCAGATAATTATGATGGCATTAACTGGTATTTAAAAAGAAAGCAACCCGATCTGAAATACGCAACCATCACCACCGTATCTCAAAAAAATATAAAAGAACTGCTGGCCGAAAACAAAGGCAAGGCAGATTATATTATTTGTGTGGATGAAGATATGACGAATACCTATTGATAAAACCGCATAATCCAGGCAAAAAAGAACAAATAGTCATTATTTTTTCAATCAGGCACGTTTGTTGCCATTTGGCATATGCTGCACCAGTATTTATGCCTTAACTACGTCGTGCTGATATTAATTTCAACAATAAAATAATTAAAATGAAACAATTTATTTACACTTTATTACTTGTATTATGCATTCACAGCCTTTTACAGGCGCAACCTTTTGCGGCGCAAATCAAATATGATAAGGTTATGCAGCCCGGCCTTAGGCTGGAACTGCCTTTCACAACTGAGGTTTCTGAAGCTACCATTTTAAAAAAACTGGCGGATATCGGTTTTAAGCCCGAGACCACCGGCGAACTATTCTGGAGGAGAAATACAATTAACGGTTTTTATGTATTTAAAGGCATATCCCTGCCATCACTCAATGGTTTCAGGGTAGATTTGTATTTTGATGTAAAACGTAAAAGCCGTAAAGAGAGTGACAAGTCTGTAATGAGCTTATTGATCACTAAAGACGGCAGCAGTTTTATTTCGGCAGAAACAGATAACAATACATTTACTGCTGCAAGCCAATTTTTAAATGGATTTCTTTCGGAAACAGAAGTATACAAACATAATCTTGATATTAACAAACAGGAGGAAGCTGTAAAGGATGCAGAGAAAAAATTAGAGAATCTGAAAGACGATGAGAAAAAACTTAATAAGAAAATTGTAGATACACAAAGGGACCTGGAAGACAATATTAAAACCCAGGGAAAACAGGTACAGGAGATAGAAAACCAAAAGCTGAAGCTGGAAGAATTAAAAAAGAATGCAAAGCAATAGATTTAATAAAGTTTTCTGATATACCTAACAGCCATGCATAAAAAGCATGGCTGTTAATTTTTTGAAATAAAGCAGCTTGCAATATGAAATAAGCCCATTGTTTCATTTCAGTGTTTCTCCTTGCACAAACTGGTGCTGTAAGTATTACTGCTGGTTATCCTTCAACCCCGAAAATTGTGATACCAATACGGTCATTGTGTTTTTTTAACTGAGGGTTCACCATTTTTTGCTCCAGAAATGCTATCTTAAAAAATATTAAGCCACTTTAAAACATTCCCGATGCCTGTTCGTCTTTTATAATATAGAAAGATAAAGCAATGACATTAGCCATAGAAATGACGGCCGAGCGCAACAAAAATATTACCAACACGATCAGGTCAATAAGCAACCGTTTGTTTGGATTTATCAAGCAACGGGTTGCCAGCACCCAAGATGCGGAAGATATTCTGCAGGAGGTTTTTTACCAGTTTGCCGGAAACACCGAGCCTATTGAACAGGCAACCGGCTGGTTATATAAAGTTGCCCGCAATAAAATAACCGATAATTACCGCAAGCATAAATTGCCCCTGGCCGATGAT
>JBBRCM010000222.1:0-4569 GCA_038204855.1 Chitinophagales bacterium | reverse complement strand
GCTCACAATGGAGAATGTATTTAAAATATGCAGCCAGTCTAATGGATGTGGATGAATATCCAAGGTTGCTTCCAGACCTGTTAAAGCAGCTTTGGTCTGATCGAATTTAAAAGCGGTAAGATTCTGTCCGTTCAGGTTTATGAGCGAATCACTACCCGCAGCAGATTGAAGTTTTCTGTAAAAGATAAAATTATCAAAGCTGTTATAAAATGCTGATAAGCCAATTGAAATATGTTCTGTACTGTACTCTATTCCGCCATCTAACTGAATACTGGTTTCGCTTTTTAAATTATTGTTGCCGTACTCGTAACGTATGGTTCCTTCATGTGCGCCATTGCTGGCCAGCTCGGGAATACTGGGTGCCCTGAAACCTCGTGCAATATTGAGTTTTAGATTTACTGCTTTGGTAACCTGTGCTGCCAGGCCAACACTGCCCGAAACATTTGAAAAAGATTTTTTAAAACCATTTCCTTTAACCGCTCCTCCATCCAGTAAATTACCGGCATCTACATTGCGGTTATCAAAACGCACACCACCACTGATAGTAAGTTTGTTTATTACTTTTTGTGCAAAACCGTAAATACCAAAATCAAAAAGATTGTAATCGGGTATCAGTTGCTCTACACCTTGGTTTGTATTATGCTGCTGCATACCATTAATGCCGATGGATGTTTTCCAGTTTTTCTTTTCGGCCAGGTGAAATTGTGCGGTGTATGTAAAGGTTTGCAGATCAAAAAATAAAGCACGTTCATTCACGTCATCAGGGTTGCCAAATTCTTCTCTTCTGTTTTGCTGGTACCCCAGGTTAAATGTAAGATTGTTTCTACCCAGTTTAATATTATTATCGGTGGCAATTTTAAAATGCCTGATATGCTGGTATGGAATTAATGGAGTACTTGTCTTAAAATCAGCATCAGTGGCTCTTTCTGTATTGCCACCTGCAACATTTTTTATAAAATAACCGGCACTGTCTCTTTCGCCTCCAATCAACCCCGCTTTTAAATTAAAACTACTTACCAATAAATGACTGAAACCCCATTTACCATTATATCCAACATAACCACCAATATTATTCTCGGTAAATTTTGAATTAAACACACGGCCATCGTATTTATTTTTATAATCTCCTGCTGCTTTGTTTGATGTGTAGATGTTCCAGTTAAACCCGTTTTTGTTTCCGCCAACGTTAAAATTAAGCGTACGCAGGTTATTATTTGTTTGATAGTTGCTGGATAGGTTTGCCTTAATGGTATTTGACTGTACCGGCACATTAGTAATAATATTTACAACACCGGCCATGGCATCACTGCCATAAATTATGGAAGCAGGGCCTTTTAGTAATTCAATCTTGCTTACGCTGGCTTCATCTACTTCAATGCCATGCTCATCTCCCCATTGCTGCCCTTCCTGGCGCACACCATCATTAATGGTAAGCACCCTGTTATAACTAAGGCCACGTATCACCGGTTTTGAAATGGCCGGGCCTGTAGCCAATGTTGATACGCCGCCAATTTTTGTGAGTGATTCAATAATGTTGGAAGAAGTATTTCTAAAAAAATCTTCCTTACGCATTACACTTACAGCAAACGGTACTTTTTTTAATTGTGTGGCACCCGTTACGCCGGTAACCACAACGGCATTATTTTCTATAACAGATTCGGTGAGTGCGAAATCTTTATTGATGTCTGCATTCATGTCTATAGTTTCAATCACACTGGTATAACCGATATGGGATATTTCAACAAGGTGCTTGCCCGCAGATATATTTTTAATTACGAATTTACCGGATGCATCAGATGCTGTACCCGATTTGATATCTGAAATGTAAATGCTTGCAGCCTCAATTGGAGCGCCGGTTTTAGCATCAGTAATTTTACCCGAGAATGTACCGTTGAGTGCATTTATTTTTTTTGCCGGGCTATCAAAATATTTTGTACTGGCAAAAGAAGTTGTATAAAAGCTGCAGATAAGCAGTAAAGAGAATAAGCGTATGCTGATAATTTTCATCTAAGTAGATTTTAATAAAAGTTCAATAAAGCGTCGAAAGAAAATTCATGCAGGTACAAGCATGATACTTTGCCTTTTTAAAAAAAATTATTAAACTACCGGGGGCCCACGGAGCGAATAAAATACATACGGGGAAGAAGGAAGCTGAACAATATCTATAGTCGCAGCAACTGCAAAAATCTGAAGTGGCGGTAAGCTTTTGAATGTCTCCGGCTGGGTAAATGGCGATTCGGCTACAATATTATCGCAATGGCAATTGAATGTTTTTTTACCAAGCTGCTGTGTTTTAGGGTCTGCAGCTTTTTTACAGGTATCGGTGTGGTTAGCCAACCAGTTATGTAAAACAATAGTAGGCGTAATGCTGAATGCGAATACAATCAGCATGAATGCGGCTACAATTTTTTTTATTACCAGGCTTTTTATCAAAGTTTATTTTTTGCTACAATGTTGCAAATATATGGATTGTTTGTAAGAATGCAGCAATAGGTGCGATCTTTTTTTTAAAAGAAAAAAATCAGCCTCTAAATAAACCTTGCTGAAATCATACAGTCATAAGCATACAAAAATCAACTATATGCAAAATTTAAAAAAACTACTCTTCTTCTTTGTATGTTTTGCTGCCGCAAGCATCTCTGCCAAAGCGCAGGAAGACTCAACCGGTTTACCCGGCGATAACTTCAGCCTGCAGGGCGCATTGGAAATGTTTAAACAGTCATCTTCTGTTGCAGAGTTTGAAAAACTGATTAATACCGAAAACAAAAATGTAAATAACCTCGACCTGAATGGCGATGGCGAAATTGATTACATAAAAGTAATTGACAAGACCGATAAAGATGTTCATGCTTTTGTGTTGCAGGTTGCAGTATCTGAAACTGAGAACCAGGATATAGCTGTTATCGAACTTGAGAAAACCGGTGATGAAACAGCGGTGGCTCAAATTGTGGGCGACGAAGAAATTTTTGGTGAGCAAACAATCGTAGAAGCATCCGACGAAGGAGATGAAATGGATAACGCAACCCAAGACAAGGCAAATGGCCCTTCGGGGGGCTACAATGAAGCTAATCGAATAATTGTGAATGTTTTCTTCTGGCCATCGGTTCGTTTTGTTTACCGTCCGGCTTATGTGGTCTGGGTTTCTCCATGGCGCTGGAGACATTATCCAAATTACTGGAGACCATGGCATCCGTTAGCATGGCGTGTTTATCATCCACGGGTTTTTGTTTATCACAGTCATTGTGCTGTTGTACGCACACACCGGGTTGTTGCGGCACACCGGGTTTACACGCCGTACCGGGCAACCTCTACCATAGTTAGAACAAGAACAACAGTTGCCCGTAAGAATTACAGGGTTACCCGTACAAGAACCCGTGTTACAGGCCCACGGGGCAATACAAGGGTAAGAACAAATACCAATATAGAAAGAAGGGGTAATGCAGGCAGAGGGAGAAATGATGATGATGATCGCAGAAAAAAGGGCAGAGGAAGAAGAGGATAAAATAGCAACTCCATAATACATAGCTGCAGGTTATTAGCCTGCAGCTTTTTTATTATTAATATTATTTGTTGGCCTATAATTTTATTTGTCCCATCGGGACAATAGATTGGTAGAAAATTTAAAATAATTAAACATAAAATGCCATAGGCATGATAGATTGTTCTGTAGTTCTGTCGTGCCTACGGCACTTTGTTCTCACTTCTTTCCTTTTTTCTACCAATCTGCCGCCTCTACGAGGCTTTTTAATTTAAGTTCGCCAACGGGATAAAGGATTTCTCCTTATTAATAAATTTAAATTATCTTGAATCAAAATCATTTTTGATGTCTCAATATATTTTAGCACTCGACCAGGGAACTACCAGCAGTCGTGCAATTATTTTTGATAAAAAAGGAAGTATCGTCTGCACAGCACAAAAAGAATTCACACAAATATTTCCCCAACCGGGCTGGGTTGAGCATGATGCCAATGAAATATGGAGCACACAACTGGGCGTGGCCGCAGAAGCGATTACCAAAGCCGGATTGCTACCCGAAAATATTGCAGCAATCGGCATTACAAACCAACGGGAAACAACCGTGGTTTGGGAACGGGCAACCGGCAAACCTATTTACAACGCCATTGTTTGGCAGGATAGAAGAACGGCTTCTTTTTGTGATGAATTAAGAGCAAAGGGTCTGGATAAAATGATACAGGAGAAAACAGGATTGATCGTTGATGCTTATTTTTCGGCCAGTAAAGTAAAATGGATATTGGATAATGTTGATGGTGCAAGAGCGAAAGCCGAAAAAGGTGAATTATGTTTTGGCACCATTGATACCTGGTTGGTCTGGAATTTAACCAAAGGACAAATTCATATAACGGATGTGTCAAACGCATCACGTACGATGCTGTGTAATATACATACACTGCAATGGGATGGAGAACTTGAAAAAATATTTGACATACCCGGCAACATGCTTCCGCAAATACGCAGCAGCAGCGAAGTGTACGGCACCACACAAAATATTTTAACATCGCACAATATTCCTATTGCCGGTATTGCCGGCGATCAGCAGTCGGCATTGTT
>JBBRCM010000221.1:0-4620 GCA_038204855.1 Chitinophagales bacterium | reverse complement strand
TTATTAAAATGGTATTAAAACTATGATGCGGAAATAAAAAGATATTGCTGCCAATAAAAATCAGCAGGTACAAGCTGATGCAGCCCCACAAAATTAAATCGTATTGCTTCTTAAACTTATTCCATAAAATGGGCTTATAGCCTGCACTCATACATTAAAATTTAAAAATCATCCCGTTTGTTTTAAAGAAATAACTTATTTTTTATGGCCGTTTAAAAACAGCAAGTAATACCAGTATGATTGATGCAATTGATACAATCATCCAAACAGTTTTATGCCTTTTTCGTAATTGATGATTCACTTTTATATTTTTTTATATTACACTCGAATGTCAATTCAACTGACATTATAAATTATTTTATTTTTTTTGATAGAGTTTTTTACAAACAAAAGGCCATAACAAAATGCTGCCGGGCATGATAATTAATTTAAACCATACTGAAGTGCCTGCTGCACCGTCATCAATTTTTGACACTTTAAAAAAACAAAACCACACTGAAAATATCAAGCCAACAATAAGATAGAGGTATAAAAAATAAACAACTCCCATTATGTAAAATTTAGAATTCAATTACATTTCTTGTTTCATCGCCTTTAATTATATTCTGAATAGATACGGCAATAGCCGATGGCGATGTCCATTTCGAAAAATCAGCATCCGGCATCTGGTGGCGGTTTTGCTCTGTATCTAAAGCACCAGGTAATAAAATATGTGCCGTGATACCAAATGATGCTTCACTTTCATTTATCAGGGCAGTAAAATTAAATAACATTTGCTTGCTTAATGAATAAGCCAGGTTGTTAATGGCAGTGCTGTTATTATTAGCTGCCTTTGCACCAATAAAAATTAATTTTCCGCCACCTGATTTTCTGTAATGATCTACCAAAGGAATAACGCTGTTAAATGCAGTGGCAAAATTTAATTGTAACATGCTGTTAACGTCTTCCATTGAAGTCTGCAGCAGCGACCCTGATACAAAGCCACCCGCAATAAAAATACCTGCAGAAATAGCATCGGTTTTATCCAAAATTTTTTCTACCAACAATTGGGAATCGTGAGGGCTGGTTAATTCTGTTGTGTATTGCTGTACATTGCCTTCTGATGAATCTGTCTGCTCCCTTGTTGCCAAATGAAGCTGGTAGTCACTTTCCAGCAATTTATTTACTACCGTTTTTCCCAGATTACCTGTTCCCCCTGTAATTAAGATGTGTTTCATTTTATACAATTATTTATACTTTATAATTTTGCCATCTTTACTTCTTTGGTACCAGCACAAAACTTTATATACCGCATTGTGTTTCCCATCGCCACTCATAAAAACATTTAAAGATTTGCACTCATTTTTAAAAATCATATACAGCTTTCTGTACAATAAAGCTGCCAGTTGCATTCCGGCAACCGGTGCTACAATATACAACCAAAAACTATCCCAGTTTTGTGCCGGCAATGCAGAGCCAAAACTACGGGCCGGGTTTATGCTCATACCAGAAAGCGGTGCTTCAAAAGCAATAAAAAGAAATACCAGTGCGCCTGCAATATAACCGGTAAATTTTACCCAACGGCTGTTGCTTACAAACAGTACAATAATAAATAAAGTAAATGACAAAAGCAGTTCGGCTATAAAAGCCACCAACACACCAGCATGGCCCGGCGTAGTAACAATATAATTTACAGATGGATCTGCAATAAATGAAAAAGCAATCCACTTAAAAAGAAAAACAAAAAAAACTGCTCCAACACACTGAGCAATTATATACCAAACAGCATCCCACAAAACAATTCTATCAAGCTGATAGTTTGCCAATGTTACCGCAGGGTTCATGTGTGCGCCGCTTTGTTTACCCCATTTTGAATATATCAATAATACAGCAGTAATACCCATTGCCAATCCAATAAATATCCGCCTTGTAAAAGGTGAGTGTATAATTTCAGGCATTCCAAAATATGGATGTTCAAACAACATCACAAAAGCAGAAGCTGATACCATGAACATACCCAATGCCCATGCTTCTATTAAATATACCTGCCAGTTTTTTTGAAATGCTTTTATCATTTGGACTCAATTAGTGACCAATCAAAATCCTTATGTAGAAAAACAGCCAGCAACATACTAACACTCCATGCTTGTTGCACACAACCTTTACCGGTTAAAGGTTGCAGCCCATCAAATATTTCGGCAATGGCAAATGCACAACCTTCGTTATAAAAATGATATTGCAACGATGCCGATTGCTCCCAGATATATTTACAGGCCTTATTGCTAAAATTGTTTTGCTTTAAATATGCTAATGCCCATTCGCCCCACAAAAATGGCCACACCGTTCCCTGGTGATAAGCATTATCCCGATGCCAAGTATTACCCTCATAAACCGGTTTAAATTCAGCATCGGCTGTATTCAATGTTCGTAAGCCATAAGGCGTTAATAAATTTTCTGACACTGATTGCAATATCTTTTTTTGATAGACTTTATTTAAAGGACTAAAAGGCAGACTAACCGCATAAATTTGATTGGGCCTTATGTTATCATCAATATATACATCTGGTATCACTACATCATTCAGGTAATTATTTTTGTTAGAGAAAAAAAGTACGAAAGACTGTTTACATTGTTTTACGAGAGAATCAATTTCATCAACCTGTTTGTTTAAAATTTCTTTATTAAAAAATTGATAAATGCAGAGTGCATTGTACCAGAGTACATTTATTTCTACAGGGCAGCCAATACGGGGTGTTACCACAAAGCCATCTACCCTTGCATCCATCCAGGTAAGCTGGTAGCCGGTTTCGCCGCCATACAACAAACCTTCCGGCGTAACGTGAATGTTGAACCTGGTGCCTTTGATGTGCCAGTCAATTATTTCTTTTAATTGGGGAAGTGCTTCTTTTATTAATTTATTGTCGGCAAATTTTTGATGGTATTCGTACAATGCAACAAATAACCACAGTGTGGCATCAATGGTATTGTATTCTGGCTCTTCAGCAGTATAATCTGGAAAGCGGTTGGGCAACATACCCTCGCTCAATACAGATAAAAAAGTTTTTAAAATACTCTTCGCTACATCCTTTTTACCGGTGGCGATGCTGATGCCACGTAAGGCAATCATTGTATCTCTTCCCCAATCGGTAAACCAATGATAGCCTGCAATGATGGTGCTGCCGCCGGTGCTTTTTCTATCTACCACAAACTGACGGCTGCTTTTTATCAGATCATTGATGAAAGCTGGATAATCGTTTTTATCAGCAACTTTCTTAACAGCTTTCTTTTTTATTTTTTTAATTTCCTCCGTTGAAAAAATAAGCTGCATTGTTTCTTTTGCTGCCAATGAAACTTTCACTTTACCAATGCTGATGGCATCTTCTTCAAAATCAAAACCACGGGCTTCTTCCTGCTTGTACTGGATTTTTTTGTACCAGTCGTGTTCGTCTGCCCAGCTTCCTTTTGTGAATTTTATAAATAAAGGATGAGCCTCATATTTTGGATAAACCTTAAAATAATTCTCCTCTAAATCTTCTTTAAAAAAATCGAATTGCTCATCCTGGTAAAACAAAGCATGGTAATCTTTGTAAACAAGCAATGGCATTAATAACAATTCAACAGCTTGTGCTGAACTGTTGGTATAAGTAAGAAAAACCGTGTTTTCGCCTTCACCAATTTCAATTGTTTTTTTAAGGGAATAATCACCCACACAATATGTGAACACCGCTTTATCTGTATCGCAATTATAACTTTCAATAAAATTATAACCTTCGGGATGTATCTCACCAGGATATTGATTGGAAGATAATTCGTAACTGACACCGTCTGCAATAAGCGTTTCTTCTATTTTAGAAACCACTACCAGCCTGTCTGTTGGCGGATTAAACGAAGCAACCAATAAGCCATGATAACGCCTTGTGTTTGCACCCGAAATAGTTGATGAGCTATAACCACCAATACTATTGGTTAATAAATACTCTTTGGATGAAGCTTCTTCAAAATTTAATTTCATAGTGTTAAGCATTTATATCATTAATTAATTCCGCTACCACTCCCGTCCATCCCGTTTGGTGCGTTGCACCTACACCTCTTCCATTATCACCATCGAAATATTCGTAGAACAATACAAGGTCTTTAAAATGTTCATCCTGATAAATTTTTGGCGTAAGTCCGTTGATGGCCCTGTTGCCGTCTGCATCTGTTGTAAATAATTTCACCAATCGTTTTGATATCTCTATAGAAACCTGGCCCAAATTCATTAGCTGGCCACTGCCTGATGGAAATTCAACTTTCAATTCATCACCAAAATAGGCGTGGTATTTTTTCAACGCCTGGATGAGCATATAATTCATCGGCATCCAAACCGGGCCACGCCAGTTGCTGTTGCCGCCAAATAAACCGGAGCTGCTTTCAGATGGTTCATATTTTAATCCAAACTGCTCGCCTTGTATTTCAAGACTGTATCCATGCTGATGCCTTTTTGATAATGCCCTGATGCCGTGTTCAGATAAAAATTCATTTTCATCCAGCATGGCCTGCAATAATTTCTGTAACCGGTTTTTAGGAATAAGTGTGAGCAAGGTTTTATCATACATCGTTTCTTCAATAATAGAATAGTCCTTGTTTTTCTTCAGGTAGTTA
>JBBRCM010000220.1:0-4689 GCA_038204855.1 Chitinophagales bacterium | reverse complement strand
TGAAAAAATATTTGACATACCCGGCAACATGCTTCCGCAAATACGCAGCAGCAGCGAAGTGTACGGCACCACACAAAATATTTTAACATCGCACAATATTCCTATTGCCGGTATTGCCGGCGATCAGCAGTCGGCATTGTTCGGGCAGATGTGTACACAGCCCGGCATGGTTAAAAATACGTATGGTACCGGTTGTTTTATGCTGATGAATACCGGTGAGCAACCTGTTATCTCAAACAATAATTTGCTAACCACTGTTGCCTGGAAAGTAAATGGCATTACCCATTATGCGCTGGAAGGCAGTGTTTTTATTGCCGGTGCCGTGGTGCAATGGTTAAGAGATGGTTTGGGTATTATTAAAAATTCAAAAGATGTAGAAACGCTTGCTGCATCTGTTGAAACTGCTGATGGTGTTTATGTGGTTCCTGCATTTGCCGGCCTGGGTGCGCCACACTGGAACCAATATGCAAAAGGTACAATGGTTGGCATTACAAGAGGAACAACTGCAGCTCATATTGCACGGGCATCGCTTGAAAGTATTGCTTACCAAACAATGGATGTTTTAAAAGCTATGGAGGCTGACTCAGGTATTTCTATAAAAGAATTAAGGGTTGATGGTGGCGCAACTGCCAATAATTTATTGATGCAGTTTCAGGCAGATATTTTAAATACAAAAGTGGTAAGGCCCATAATAACAGAAACTACGGCCTTGGGTGCTGCTTACCTTGCTGGTCTTGCTGTTGGTTACTGGAAAAATATTGAAGCAATACAGGATCAATGGCAGGTTGATATAAGTTTTGATTCCACAATGCCTGTTGCAGAACAGGATGCTTTAAAAAAAGGATGGCAGCGGGCAATCAAATCTGCTATTGCATGGGCTGACGATAAATAATTTTTTTTACACGAATTAAAATCAATTGCACGAATTACACTAATTGGAAAATGTATGTTCGTAATTCGTGTAATTCGCTTAATTCGTGTAATTTGATTTATAAACCAGCTACTGCTTATGAATAATTTCCTCTTCGAACTAATTGGAACTGCATTTTTAATTTTATTAGGCGATGGTGTTGTAGCCAACGTATTACTACATAAAACAAATGGCCACAACAGTGGCTGGATCGTGATAACACTGGGCTGGGCAATGGCGGTTTTTGTAGGGGTATATGTTTCAGCCGCACAAAGTGGTGCACATTTAAACCCTGCGGTAACCTTGGCACTTGCGATGGTTGGTAAATTTGATTGGGCCTTAGTGCCTGTACAAATAGCAGGGCAATTTTGTGGCGCCATGCTTGGTGCCTTATTGGTTTGGATAGCATACAAAAAGCATTTTGATGCAACCCCGGATGTTGATGTAAAACTGGCTGTATTTTGTAACAGTCCGGCAATTCCAAGTATCCCTTTCAATTTAGCCACAGAGATCATTGGCACATTTGCACTGGTGTTTGGTGTACTCTTTATTACCGGTGCCGATGTTAAGCTGGGAGCGCTGGATGCACTTCCGGTGGCACTTTTAGTACTTGGTATCGGGCTCAGCTTAGGCGGGCCAACGGGCTATGCCATTAACCCCGCCAGGGATCTTGGTCCCCGCATCATGCATTTTATACTGCCTATAAAAGGAAAAGGCAGCAGTGGTTGGAGCTATAGCTGGATACCGGTTGTGGGTCCTATCATTGGGGCAATTTTGGCTGCTTTAGTGTTTAAAATGTTGTAATACTTACAAAACTCTATTTTGTAATATATCTACGCTTTAATAAAAGCGCAATAGTAATTCTTAGTCGAACGGAGCGTCGCCACTGCCGCCAAATCAGGGTTCAAAAGTTTGTTACCAAAAAAACTGCCATCTAATTTTTAATTCCAACCCTCAAACCTTACCTTTGCCGCTCGAAAATTAAACATACTTTTTATGGCTAATACCGGTAAAATAAAATCAATCATCGGCGCTGTGGTTGACGTTCAGTTTGACAGCGACAGCAAACTTCCCGAAATCTTAAATGCATTAGAGTTAAAACGTGATAACGGAGATACTTTGGTGCTTGAAGTACAACAGCACCTTGGTGAAGATAGTGTACGTACCATTGCCATGGACGGAACGGAAGGCCTGGTACGTGGTACAGTAGTAACTGATACCGGCAAACCTATTGCAATGCCTGTTGGTGATGCGATTAAAGGACGCCTTTTTAATGTTACCGGCGATGCTATTGATGGTTTGCCACAGGTTAGTAAAGAAGGTGGCCGCCCCATTCATGCAAAGCCGCCATTATTCGAAAACCTGAGTACAGCCAACGAAATTTTGTACACCGGTATTAAAGTAATTGACCTGATTGAGCCGTATGCAAAAGGTGGTAAAATTGGTTTGTTTGGTGGAGCGGGTGTGGGTAAAACCGTATTGATTCAGGAGTTGATTAACAATATTGCAAAAGCATATAGTGGTGTATCGGTATTTGCCGGTGTGGGCGAAAGAACCCGTGAAGGAAATGATTTGATGAGAGAGATGATTGAAGCAGGCATTATGAACTATGGCGAAAAGTTTAAGCATAGCATGGAAGAAGGTGGATGGGATTTGAGTGCGGTTAATATGGAAGACCTTAAAGAATCAAAAGCAACTTTCGTTTTTGGTCAGATGAACGAACCACCAGGAGCAAGAGCCCGTGTGGCTTTGAGCGGACTGACGATTGCGGAATATTTCCGTGATGGAGATGGTACCGGACAGGGGAAAGACATTTTATTCTTCGTCGATAATATCTTCCGTTTTACACAAGCAGGTTCTGAGGTGTCGGCTTTGTTAGGTCGTATGCCATCTGCGGTGGGTTACCAGCCAACGCTGGCAACAGAGATGGGATTGATGCAGGAGCGTATTACTTCTACAAAAAATGGTTCAATCACTTCTGTACAGGCGGTATATGTACCTGCCGATGATTTGACAGATCCGGCGCCGGCAACAACTTTTGCTCACCTCGATGCTACTACTGTATTGAGCCGTAAGATTGCGGATCTGGGTATCTATCCTGCGGTGGATCCTTTGGATAGTACTTCACGTATTTTAACTCCATTGATAGTTGGCGATTTACATTATGATACAGCAAACCGTGTAAAATTAATTTTACAGCGCTATAAAGAGTTACAGGATATCATCGCCATTCTTGGTCTGGATGAATTGAGTGATGAAGATAAATTAGTTGTAAGCCGTGCCCGTAAAGTACAGCGTTTCTTAAGTCAGCCTTTCTTTGTGGCCGAGCAGTTCACCGGTTTAAAAGGTGTACTGGTGTCTATCGAAGATACCATCCGTGGTTTCAATTCAATTATGGATGGCGAAGTGGATGATTATCCCGAAGCAGCATTTAACCTGGTAGGTACTTTGGAAGATGCAATTGAAAAAGGTAAAAAGTTGATGGAAGCGGCGAAGGCGTAATTAATTAGCTAATTCGATAATTTGCTGATTTGCTAATTTATCGAAGCGTAGTTGTGGGTATTAATAAGTTTGATTGGAAATTAAAAAATCAGCACATTAGCAAATCAGCTAATTAGCACATTTTAAAAAGTATGACATTAGAAATTTTAACACCCGAACAAAAAATTTTCAGTGGCGATGTGTACGGTGTTCAATTGCCGGGCATTGCAGGTTTGTTTGAAGTATTAGACAGGCATGCACCGCTGGTAAGCGCATTAAAAGATGGCAACCTGAAAATTTTAAAAGATAAAACACAGACCACTTCTTATACTATTAAAAGTGGTTTTGTAGAAGTACTGAATAACAAAACAACTGTTTTGGTAGAAGGTGCTGAAGAGATTTAAAATAAGAAATTCTAAATAAGGAATAAGAAAGTTAAGACCCATACAATTGTATGGGTCTTTTATTTCGTAAATTGGTTGGTATGCAGCTAAAAATTTCTATTATTATTCCCACATATAATGAACCAGCAACCATAGAGAAGCTGATTACTTATTTGCAAAAGCATGGCGGCGATAGTGTAGTAGAAATAATTATCAGTGATGGCGAAAGCAATGATGAGACCCCTGCAATTGCAGAAAAGGCAGGTGCAGGAGTTTTAATTTCTCCACAAAAAGGCAGGGCTGCGCAAATGAATTATGGAGCAGCAAATTCGAACGGTGATGTTTTATATTTTGTACATGCAGACAGTTTTCCGCCGGTAAATTTTGCTTCAGATATTATCAAGGCAGTGAATGATGGTTTTGATTTTGGGCGATACAGAACCCAATTCGATTCTTCTAAATTTCTTTTAAAAATAAATGCCTGGTTCACCCGGTTTAACTGGTTTATCTGTTATGGTGGCGATCAGACTTTGTTCATCACCCGTAAATTATTTGAACAATCGGGTGGGTTTAAAAATGAGCTGCTTATTATGGAAGAATATGAATTTGCAGAACGGTTGATGAAACAAGGCCGGTATAAAATTTTCAATGATACTGCTTTGGTAAGTACCCGAAAATATGAAGGAAGAAGCTGGTTGAAGGTGCAACTGGCAAACCGAAAAGTTGTCAAGCTTTTCAAAAAAGGCACCAGTCAGGAAGTGATTGTGAAAACTTACAAAGAAATGCTAAACAAATAGTTGTCAGCCTGAGCCTGTCGAAGGCGGAATAGTTAGTTAGTCCAACTGCTTTTTCAATTGTACAAAAGCCCATGCAGTAAAGGGTAGTATTAATAAAGTACATAAATAAAACCAGTTG
>JBBRCM010000219.1:0-4698 GCA_038204855.1 Chitinophagales bacterium | reverse complement strand
TTAAGGATCGCTTTAAAGCAATTTTAGCTGATGATGTTTTCCGGATTGAAAATGACAGAGGCGGCAGAAGCTGGAACTGGAGCGAATTCCGTACCTGGATTGAGAGTCCGCACTTTTTTCATCTGTATTTTAACAGCCGCTCATTTTTTATTGTACCCAAAGATGCTTTTGAAGGAGATGATGTGCATGAGGCGAGGAAGATATTGAAAGCAAAGATTGTGAAAAAGTGAGGCGTGAATGGTGAGTAGTGAATCGTCAGACGTGAGGCGTGAATTAACAGAGCCTCCAGACTGCAAAACTCATTACTCACGTTTCACCACTCACCACTCACCACTCACCATTCACAACTCACATCTCACGATCACAGTTTCTTCTCCATCACCAAATGCGGAATGGTTACTTCTGTAAATTTATCTCCTACAGGCTTATAACCCAGCTTTTCGTAAAAACCTACAGCCGTTTCCCTGGCGTGCATGATCAGTTTTTTGTATCCTTTATCACGGCTTACCAGCTCTGCAAAATTCATCATGCTGGCACCAATGCCTTTGCCCTGCTGGTTATTTTGTACCGCCATCTGCCGCAGGCGTAAACTTTGATTCTCTGCTTTTGTAAGTATACAGCAGGCCAACATAACATCTTCATCAAAAGCGCCAATCAGTATATCTTCCTTTTCTCTGGCCAGTTCATCAGGTGTAAAAGAAAGGCCTAGTGGCTGCCTCAGTATCTCATTTCTGAGTTTTACCATTTGCAGATACTCTTTAGTGCCGTGGTCTATTTGCTTTAAGGCCATAAGCGGATATTTTTTTATAAAGGTTAAGCGTTTTGGAAGGGACGGATTTACAATATACAATTTTTTTATTCACGGCATCTCTATAAAAACAACAAATGACTGAAAAATGCAGAATTAAATTGCGTTTAAAGAAACACAATTTCAGAAATTATAAAATTTTATGGCCGTAAACCGGTATTTATCAAACAATATCTATTTCTTTGCAATTAGTGCAAAATGTATATTTTTGCAACCAATACAAACTAAATTTTATTATCATGTCAGACATTGCAACAAGAGTAAAGAAAATAATTGTTGACAAATTAGGAGTAGATGAAGCGGAGGTTACGCCAGAAGCTTCTTTTACCAACGATTTAGGTGCCGATAGCCTGGACACCGTAGAACTTATTATGGAATTTGAAAAAGAATTCAACATCTCTATTCCAGATGAGCAGGCTGAGACCATCACTACTGTAGGTCAGGCCAATGCTTACTTAGAGGAGCATGCTAAGTAATTAACTTAACTATCACAGGCAAATTTTATGGAACTTAAACGGGTTGTAGTTACCGGGTTGGGAGCACTGACTCCATTAGGCAAAACTGTTGAAGAATATTGGCAGGGTTTGACTGACGGGGTGAGTGGTTGTGATTTTATCAAACAATTCGACTGCAGCAAGTTTAAAACCAGGTTTGCCTGTGAGGTTAAAGATTTTGAACCTACCGATTACCTTGAACGCAAGGAAGCCCGAAAAATTGACCGCTTTACCCAATTTGCTTTAATAGCAAGTGATGAAGCCATTAAAGATGCCGGCATCAGCAAAGAAAATGTTGATGTGGATAGGGTAGGTGTAATTTTTGCAAGCGGTATTGGCGGCATCACTACTTTTTATGAAGAAGTGAGCAATTTTGCCCTGGGCGATGGTACACCACGTTACAATCCCTTTTTTATTCCTAAAATGATATTGGATATTGCCGCAGGGCAGATATCTATGCGTTATGGTTTCAGAGGCCCTAACTATGCAGTTGTAAGTGCCTGCGCCAGCAGTACCAATGCAGTTATTGATGCTTTTGATACCATAAGATTGGGCAAGGCAGATATTATTGTAACCGGTGGCAGCGAAGCCGTTATCAGCTCGCCGGGTGTTGGTGGTTTTAATGCCATGAAAGCCCTCAGCGAGAGAAACGATGATCCTGGTACTGCCAGCCGCCCTTTTGATAAAGATCGCGATGGTTTTGTTATGGGCGAAGGTGCCGGTGTAATGGTGCTGGAAAGCCTTGAGCATGCACTTGCCCGTGGCGCAAAAATATATTGCGAAGTTGCCGGTGGCGGTGCTACTGCAGATGCACATCATATTACAGCGCCGCATCCAGAAGGTTTGGGTGCAAAAAATGTAATGAATGTAGCTTTGAAAGATGCCGGTATGAAACCAGAAGACATTGATTACATCAATGTACATGGTACTTCAACTCCTCTCGGCGATCTGGCCGAAACAAAAGCGATACTCAGTGTTTTTGGCGAGCATGCGTATGACCTAAATATCAGCTCTACTAAAAGTATGACCGGCCATTGCCTGGGTGCAGCCGGTGTGCTGGAAGCCCTTGCCTGTATCATGGCCGTAGTAAAAGATATTATTCCTCCAACAATCAATCACTTTACCGATGATCCGGAACTGGATCCAAAGCTTAATTTTACTTTTAACAAAGCACAGCGCCGCACCGTAAATGCAGCATTAAGCAATACATTTGGTTTTGGCGGGCATAATGCCAGTGTTATTGTTAAGAAATACGTTGCTTAAATTTTTCTCCATTTATTTTTTCGATACTAGCATTACATCGTTGGGCATCATCGTTGCGAACCTTGTTCTGTTCTTTTTTTATTTCCAGTGGAAATGGAAAAAGAATCAATCCTTTCATCGGCATACCTAATAGCATCTTTTACCGAAGCAAATATTTGAGCACTTGTTAACGAATTTCAATAAATCTACACCACAAAAATTTCGTAATTTTATTTCGGTGTAATAAGTTTAATTTCACGTAAACAAAAAACTCGATTTGCAATTCATAAAAGACTTTTTTAAAAGCCAGTCCCACAACCGGGAATTTAAAAAGCAACTTAGTAATGTACTTGGGTTTACTCCCGGAGAAATTACGCTTTACAAAACGGCACTCAGCCACCGCAGCGTACGGGAAGGTGCCGATGAAAATAATGAGCGGCTTGAGTTTTTAGGCGATGCGGTTTTAAGTTCTATTGTGGCACATTATCTTTTTAAAAAATACCCATACAAAGGCGAAGGTTTTTTAACCGAGATGAGAAGTAAAATGGTTAACCGCCAGAAGCTGAATGATATTGCCTTAAAGATGGGGCTTAAAAAAATAACCTTCTATAATAAATACGATAATGCGCTGAAGATTTCCCAGATATTCGGTAACACCCTGGAGGCATTGATTGGAGCGGTTTACTTAGATATGGGCTATGCCGGTACGCACAAATGGGTTGAAAAATGCATCATCATGCCGCACATGTTTATGGATGATCTGGAGGATGTGGAAATTAATATTAAGAACAGGTTATACGGTTGGGCAAATAAAAACGGTAAAGCACTTGAGTTTGAAACGCTGGATGAAAAGTTTGAAAACGGAAGAAGACTGTTTACCATTGGCGCCACTGTGGATGGTGAGTTGATTGCTGAAGCAAAAGGGTATAATAAAAAAGATGCCAGCCAGATTGCGGCGCAACTGGCGGTTGATAAATTAGGGCTATAACCAATGGATAATGTAATAATGGATAATTAATAATGCTTTATAAATTCAAACGGGCTTAATTATCCATTATCAAGTTATCAATTATCAATTATCAAAATGACTTTTGGAATACTTGGAAGCGGAAGCTGGGGAACAGCATTGGCAAAAATATTAACCGATAATGGCAATAACATATATTGGTGGAACAGGAGTGAGGGGCATATCAAATATATCCAGGAGCGGCAACACAACCCTCAGTATTTAGCTGCCGCACATCTCGATACATCAAAAATAAAATTAACAACTAACCCTGCAGAAGTTATTACCAACAGCGATTGTATTGTAGTGGTTATACCATCTGCTTATGCAGATGATGCTTTGCGGGGGCTTGACAGGAATATTTTTATCGGAAAAAAAATCATCTCTGCCATCAAAGGAATTTTACCAGAAAGCAATTTGTTGCTCAATGAATATCTGAAGAACGAATTTGCCGTTGAGCTGAAGGATTATTTTGCAGTACTTGGCCCTTGCCATGCAGAGGAAGTTGCGGCAGAAAAATTATCCTACCTTACTTTTTCAGGTATTGATGAAAAAGCCACACATGCAATCGCCGAATGCTTTAAAACAGGCTACTTAAACACGGTTGAAAATGATGACATCTTTGGTGTGCAGTACGCTGCAGTTTTAAAAAATATTTATGCAGTTGGTTCAGGTATTGCACATGGGTTGGATTATGGTGATAATTTTTTGAGCGTATTTATTGCCAATTGTGCCGATGAGATGGCTGGCTTTTTAAAAAAAGCGGGCATTAAAAATATAGAGGTTGGCCATACCGACATTCGCAAACCGGCAGAAGAACATCGGGCAAATAATTATGCAGCATCAGTTTACCTGGGCGATCTGCTGGTTACCTGTTACTCGCTGCACAGCCGTAACCGGGCCTTTGGTAATATGATTGGCAAAGGTTATTCTGTAAAAGCTGCCCAACTTGAAATGAGTATGGTTGCAGAAGGTTATAATGCCAGCAAGTGTATGCACATCATCAGCCGGAAAATAATGGCCGATATGCCCATAGCGAATATAGTTTATAAAATTTTATGGGAGAATTTGCCGGCTTCTGAAGGATTTAACGAAATAGAAAAAACATTGGTATAGTGCAATAGCTAATAATGATGTAAGAGCGAAAT
>JBBRCM010000218.1:0-4752 GCA_038204855.1 Chitinophagales bacterium | reverse complement strand
CAGTAGCTTTTACTTTCATGCTCCGGGTATCTTCGGCAACACTATTTTCTGTAGCGATAATGGTTGCAGAAAAAATATTGTCGCTGCCATCAATTTTAAATTGAATTGAATTCCCCATTTTCATCTTTGCACTGTAACGCTCCGGCACAGTAAACAACAACTTAAGCTTATCTACTTCACGGATAGTCGTAACCACTGTTGAGGGGCTGATATAAGCGCCCATACTGATGTTTCTTAATCCAGCCTTACCAGTAAATGGTGCCCTTAAGGAAGTTTTGGATATATTGGTTTGCAAAATATCTATATCGGCCTGAAGATTTTTTACAGATAATAAGCTAAGGTCGTAATCTTGCTGGCTGATACCATTTATTTTAAGTAGCTCGGCCTGGCGTTCCTCTGTTTTTTGAGAGATGGCTAACTGTACCTGCAGTTTTTTTGCCTGTGCCTGCAAATCAGCGTCATATAATTTAACCAGCACAGCACCTTGGTTTACGGTAGCTCCCTCTTTAAAAAATATGCCAATTACTCTGCCGGAAACTTCTGGCTGTAAATTAGTTTCTTCAAAAGGAGCAAGACTGCCGGGTACTTCTATCTCGTTGCTGACTGCAGCTGTGGAAACGATATAAGCATCTACCTTAGCTACTGGTGGTTTTGGAGCTTCTTTTTTTTCATTTACAGATGCATCTTTGCAGGCGTTCAGAAGAAAGGATATTGCTACTAATGTAAATAGCTTAGTTATAAATTTTGTCATTCTAAGATGCAGTAGGTTTGTTATTGAGGTTTAAAAGGACGCTAAGATCACTTTTAAAAATGAAAAAATGTAAAAAATATTATAGTAAAAATAGGGTATATATTTTACTCGCTGCTGTTTACCTTAAGTGTTTGTAGTATCCTGTTAGCCTGGTGTATTAATTCCTGCTTCTCTTTACATAAAATGGTTACATGGCCCATTTTACGGCCTGGCTTAGTAATTGTTTTTCCATAAATATGTACAAAAGCATCTGGTATCTCCAGTACCTTTTCCAGCCCCTCATATACGGGTGTGCCTGTACAATTTTCTGCACCAATAATGTTTACAATGGCTGCAGGTAGTATATGCTCTGTATTACCCAAAGGATATTGAAGCATAATACGCCAAAGCATATCAAATTGCGATGAATAGTTGGCCTCAATGGTATGATGGCCGCTGTTATGTACCCTTGGTGCTGTTTCATTTACCAATACATTGCCTTCCTTATCAACAAATAACTCCACCGCAAAAATACCGGGGCTATGCAGTGCCTTTACTACTGTAAGTGAAATGGCTTCTGCCTTCCACAAAACTTTGTCCGGTATATCAGCCGGGCTTATCTGGTAACTTAATAAATTAAACCTGTTATCAAAAACCATGTCGACCGGGGGGTATAATGCCGTTTCACCTTTATCATTTACCACAACTATCATGGCAATTTCTTTATGTATGGCCACCATCTTTTCCAATACAGCAGGTACATTAAATCCTTTGTCAATATCCGATGAAGTACGGATAATTTGTACACCTTTGCCATCATAGCCACCTTCGCCTATTTTATGAACTGCGGGTAAAAAATGCTCGAGCTGTTTTAACTCTTCTATATTTTGGGTGATGATAAATTCACTGGTGGGGATTTCGTGGTCTTTATAAAACTGCTTTTGTTTAATTTTATTTTTGATGATTTTTAAAGCGGCTGGTCTTGGGTAAACTTTAACCCCTTCACTTTCTAATTTTTCAAGCGCTGCATCGTTTACGTTTTCTATTTCAATGGTAATGGCATCTAATCCTTTACCAAAATTGTAGACATCTTCAAAATTGCTGATATCGCCTTTGGTAAAATGATGGCAAAGATGAGCTGCCGGACATGCTGAATCATTCTCCAGTACAAATGTTTCTACAGGGTAATTTACTGCAGCCTGCAACAACATGCGGCCAAGCTGACCACCCCCTAAAATGCCGATTTTTTTCATAGAGCAAATATAGAAGGTATTGAGTGAGAGATGTACATGGATTAAAAAAATCCATTGCTTCGCTTTATCGACAATAGGGGATTGCAATTGGTCGCTATTGGCGGAAATACCATCTACCTCCTTTAAATAAAGCGATTACATTATTGTAAATATTGTAGTTAAAACCCCAAAGGGGTTTAATTTGAGTTGCCGTGGGTGAAACCCATGGGCTACAAAGATTATTACCAAACCCTGCCAACCCCGAAGGGGTTGAACAATTTTTGGTCCTTTGAGATTCATGCATGCTTTTTATTGCAACATTAAATGTGTATGTTTATATAGACATTTAAACATACATCAAATGGGCACCTACAAGCAGATTTTTTACCATATTGTTTACGGTACTAAAAATCGGGAACCAACAATTTCAAGCGATTATGAGCGAGAGTTATTCAAATATATTCACGGCATAATAAATAAAAAACATTGTAAATTATTTCGCATTAATGGTATGGAGGACCATATCCATATATTTTCTGATCTTCACCCCACTGTATGCCTGAGTGACTATATAAAAGACATAAAAATTGCAAGTAATGCCTGGATGAAAGATAGTGGCACGGTTCCCAGTTTTAAAGGATGGCAGGATGGTTATGCTGCATTTTCCTATTCTATAAAAGAAAGGGATACCATCATCAATTATATAAAAAATCAAAAGGAACATCATAGAACTGAAAATTTTTTTGATAAATTCCGACGTTTGCTGATTGAAAATGAGACTGAATTTGATGATAAATATTTACTGTAACACAAATGTTCAACCCCATCAGGGTTGGCCATGTGTGGTCTCAAACTCTATATCCATGGGTTTCACCCACGGCTATTCAACTTGAACCCTTTCAGGGTTAGATGCAAAGCATATTGACTTGTATGGCATAAATTTAATGACTATACGTTATTTGGAGTAAACTAACTATATTAGTATATTTGCAGCTAAATATATTAGTTATGGATATGTCAGCATTTTTTATCGCCTACCCAGATGAGGTAGCCTGTAAAAGGTTTTTTAAACAACGCAAAGAATCTCAAGGCGTTCAATGCACAAGCTGTAGTTCTCTTAACCATTATTGGATTGAAAAAGAAACGAGGTGGCGATGTAAAAGTTGTGGTAATGGAACAAGCCTAAAAAAAGGTACAGTCATGGAGAATTCTAATTTAGGTTATAAGGTTTGGCTCTGGACTTTATTTTTAATGAGCCTGACAAAGAAAGGTTTTTCGGCTCTTGAAATGCAAAGATTGCTTGGACACAGCAGATATGAATCTGTGTGGTTAATGATGCATAAAATACGAATAAGTATGGGGCATAGAGACGATAAATATCAATTAGATGAATTTATTGAAATGGACGAAGGTTTTTTTGAAGGACATAGAAAGAAAGCGGAAGGCGGCTTAACAGCCAAGCCAGTAAAGGAATTAGATAGACAAGTAAGGGCTATAGTGGCAGTATCTAGTAAGCCTATTATTAACAAAGAAGAGCAAAAAAAGGGGAAACCTGCTAGTAAACCAAAGTTTTTAAAAATGAACGTTGTAGCTAGCTTAAGTAAAATAGATGTAACTGCCGAAGCTACAAAAATGATTAGCAAATCGGCTACAGTTATAACAGATGGAAGACGTTGTTATGGCGGTTTAAAGGAAATTTGTACTGTACATAAAATTATAGTTGTAGCAGACAAAAAACAAGTGGCAAAAGTTTTTCCATGGGTACATACTGCCATTAGCAATGCAAAGAAGAAACTCCTGGGGCTTCATCATCATGTAAAAGATAACTACATGCAAAACTATCTAAGTGAGTTCTGCTATAAGTTTAATCGAAGATATTTTGGGGAGGCTCTTTTTGAGAGATTGATAATAACTATTTTGGAAAAACCCTGGTATAAAACCTGTTCCAAATAACGTACAGTCATTATAAATTTATTATGGCAGTAAATTATGGAGCGATATTTATTAATATAAAACGTTGTAGATAGGCACGGGGCGTACTGACGATGATTCCCATAATTAAATAGCATGCATAATTGGGTGATCCATAAAATAAATTCTTCTCATAAAAGCATGATAGCTTTCAGATTTGTGGTGCATCCATTGCAAATGCAGGCTCAATCAAACAAATTCAATTGAAGTGTTTTTGCTGTTCGTTTTAGTTCCTTTTTAGGCGATGCAGTAAAAATCCGGCTGGGTTCAGTTTGATTAAGTTGTATTGACAGTACTGCAGAAGGCTCGTACCGGGAAGCAACCATTACCCTGGTATCTTTTGCATGTTCATTGAATAAATCTTCCACCAGTTGCGGATGATTATTTTCTTTGGACAAATGGGCGAGCAGCAGGTGTGTCATAAATGCTGGCTTGTGTGCAATAAAAATCTCCAGCGCCTGCCGGTTACTCAGATGGCCGTTTCCGCCTCGGATGCGATTTTTTAAATGAATGGGATAACTGCCGTTCTCCAGCATGGTTTCATCATAATTTGCTTCCAAAAAAGCAGCGTGGCATTGGTTGAAATAATGGGTAACTCTTTCGCAGGACTTGCCAATATCAGTAAATACACCAACCGTTACGCCCAGGTGAGAAAGAATAAAACTGTGGGCATCAGCAGCGTCATGATATTTGGGAAATGCAGTTACCGAAATGTTGCCGATAGTAATTGGCTGAAATGCGGTAAAACCAACAGGGGCTTGCCTAATCACCATACCGCTTCTTTTGAAGGTACCTGCAGTAATGTAATAGGGCAAGGCG
>JBBRCM010000217.1:0-4884 GCA_038204855.1 Chitinophagales bacterium | reverse complement strand
ACAACTGTATTAGAACCCACGTGTGTACTGGTTAAATCATCAAAAGGAAGAATCTTATTTATTTTTCCGCTGAGGTCTGTTGCAAAAGCATAGATGTAAGCTTCCTTATCAATGTTCATATAAAAACGGAATTTTGTTCCGCTGGTATAGCTGTTCATCATTGTATAAGCAACCAGGTCTTCTTTGGCTGATTTTTCTTCTTCTACCACCAGGTTTCTGCTGCTGATTCTGTTAACAGGCATATCATCGCCGCTGTTTAATTTAAACTCGATGTTACCACTTAAACCGTTTACTATTACCGGTGCAGGTACTGGTTTAGGGTCTGGAGCAGGAGGAACGGGTGCAGGCACTGGTTTTGGGTCTGGAACCGGTGCTGGCTTGGGGTCTGGTACAGGCGGTGCAGGAGGAACAGGCACGGGTTTAGGGTCTTCCTTTTTTTCATCAGGCACTTTTGTATAAGGGCTGGCGAAAGGTTGTATTGCATAATTACACCAGCTAACAAAGTCGTTATATTTTATCCAGATCTTCCCATTATCAGCCCAATCGGCACCCCAACTGTTTAATACCTGGAATGCGCCACCTGCTACATTATCATCATAACCAATCACACACATGGCATGCTTATTATGTTTCCAGGCCGTATCAACAGATGATTCTCTTGAATCGGGATTCCAAACTGCAGATTTGATATCTAAAAAACTTTGTGGAAGGGTGAAGGAAACAGATATAGGGCTTCCTTCGGTTAAAGCTTTTTTTGTAAGCTCGATTGCTTCATCGCGGGGTTTTAAGCACACATCATTTTTTGAGTATCCTTGAGCCGCAAATAAAAAACTGGCATCGGCTATTTTATAATTTACAGCTTCGCTTTTTGCACTTTCCGTAATGGTTGATCCGCATTTATAAGGTGTCGTTGTCAGCGTTGCATCTCCTATATCAATCAGCATCTGCAGGGCATTAATGATACTGGTTCCAAACTGGCAGGTATAGTCTTTGCTGTCTTTAATTTGCTCGTATAAAAATGTTGGCGAAAATGCATATTTATTAACCAGAGCTTTATCAGTTAAATCGTGAGTAACTGCATACAGTATAGTTGCTACCCCATATCCATTCGCCCATGCCGTACAGGTTCCGTAATTTCCCTGGTCGCCGGGAGTGGGTGAGTATTTTTCGAGCGAATAACTTGAAGGCAGCCCTCTGAAACTACGTTCTGATACTCTTACTTTTTGTGGGGTTTTAGCAATCAATTCCATGTTGATTACTTCTCCCATGGCAAATTTGCGCTGGGCAAATACGGTTGAGCTAAACACGCAACACAAAGAAAACAATAGAGCTAATTTTTGCAATTTCATATAAATTAATTTTGCATAAAAATAATGTAATGAAACCATGTAGCACTACCCTCCACAGGGTATTTTATAAAACCTGCAGGTACTAAAACAAAAAAGCCACTCTTTAAAAAGTGGCTTCAAATATATTATAAGGTTAAGCTTATATTCTAAAGTGAGCGAAAGCTTTGTTTGCTTCGGCCATACGGTGGGTATCTTCTTTCTTTTTGTAAGATGCGCCTTCACCTTTGCTTGCAGCAACAATTTCATTAGCTAATTTATCAGCCATGCTACGTCCGTTACGGTCGCGGCTGTATTTAATCATCCATTTAATGCTTAAAGAAACTTTTCTATCAGCACGAACCTCAGCAGGAATCTGAAAGGTAGCACCACCAATACGGCGGCTGCGTACTTCAACACCCGGAGTAATATTAGTCAGAGCTTTTTTCCAAACCTCGTAACCATCTTCACCGGTTTGCTTGGCAACTTTATCTAAAGCATCGTAAAAAATGATGTATGCACCACTTTTTTTACCTTCCCACATCAGGTTATTTACAAAACGGGTTACAAGTTTGTCGTTAAATTTAGGATCTGGTGCTAAGGGTATCTTTTTCGGTTGTGTTTTCCTCATTGGAACGCTGATTTATTATTTTAATGTCTTTTTATATTGAGATTCTGGCATTTGAAGACTCCATCAGTGGAATCTGCGTAAATCCAAAAATCTGCGATTATTTTTTAGCTCTCTTAGTTCCGTACTTACTACGGCTTTGTTTACGGTCTTTTACACCCGCTGTATCCAAACTGCCACGTACAATATGGTAACGTACACCTGGCAAATCTTTTACCCTTCCACCACGTATCAATACGATACTGTGTTCCTGTAAATTGTGACCTTCACCCGGAATATAGGCAATAACCTCAATTTTATTGGTCAAACGTACTTTAGCAACTTTACGCAAAGCAGAGTTTGGCTTTTTAGGCGTAGTTGTATATACCCTTGTACATACACCACGGCGCTGCGGACAACTATCCAAAGCCCTTGATTTGCTTTTAGCTTTAATTACTTCTCTTCCTTTTCTAACTAATTGTTGTATTGTAGGCATTTTGTGCTTTTAAATTTCGGACGGCAAAGGTAGGGGAAAATTTTAGATTCTGGATTTTAGATCTAAGATTTTTTTACGGACTTAAAAAAATTGATTTTTAGCTACTAAATGGCAAAACCTGAAAATAAAGCGACCAAATTCTCTTTTTTCCAACACAGTGAGCAGGTACAACCAAATCAGCAATCGCCAATCTAAAATCCTATATCCTGTGCATCCAGCCGTGGTTATCGGGTGCCTGGCCATAGCGAATGGCATTTAAACGGCTTTTAACTTCAGGCGCTGTTTTCCAGCTATCTACATCAAATTCCATCACAAAATCTTTGTACCTCAGTTCTTTTATCATAGAAATAGTAGCCGCAGTACCTGTTCCAAAAACCTCATACAAAATACCTGCATTATAAGCCGAGATAACGTCATCAATACTTAATGATCTTTCTTCTACATTAAAACCCATGTCCCTTAACATCACCATAGTACTGTCCCTGGTAACGCCCGCCAGAATAGTACCCTCTTTCAGATCGGGGGTAATGGCTGTATTGCCTATGATAAAGAAAACATTCATGGTGCCGCATTCCTGCACATATTTATGTTCAAAAGCATCGGTCCATAAAACCTGGTCGTAGCCCTTAAGTTTAGCCTGCGCAGTTGCATACATAGCACCGCCATAATTGCCTGCAGCTTTTGCATAGCCTACGCCACCCGGTACCGCACGTACATAATGTTCTTCTACAAATATGCGCATGGGTGTATTGTAATAAGGGCCTGTTGGGCTTAGTATGATCATGAATTTGTACTTCTCACTCGGTCTTACTCCAATCATGTGGTCGCTGCTGAACATAAAGGGGCGTATGTATAAAGAGTGATCTTCCTGTTGCGGTATCCAGTTCTTATCCAGTTCTATCAGCATGCGCATGCCTTCCATAAAAATATCTTCAGGAATTTGCGGCATTTCCATTCTTTCGGCAGAGATATTAAAACGCCTGAAATTGTCTATCGGCCTGAATATAGACACTTCTCCAGCTTCGTTTTTATAAGCTTTTATACCTTCAAAAATTGCCTGGCCGTAATGCAAAGCGGCCAGAGATGGGTCTAATAATAGAGGTTGATAAGGTTTGATTTCTGCATTTTTCCACTCGCCGTCTTCATAGTCTACTTCCAGCATGTGGTCGGTAAAGTATTTACCAAAGGGAATGTTTTCAAGATTAATATCTTTTAATTTACTCTGTTCTACATTAGTAACAATAATATTTTCAGCTGCAATCATATTCCTTAATTTTACTGCAAAGAAACGAAAAAAGCAATAGTTTAAGTTACATGATTATGAGTTTAGATAACATTCTGCTTAGCGGTACTATTTTACAAAGTTTATACAGCAAATGCCTGTACGATTTAGGATTAGACAAATCAGCTCTATCTGGTATACAAACTCCCGGCATTAATTTTTTGGGCAGTAATCAAAAAAAAATTGCCATACTGGTTAATTGTGATACAGCTATTTATTTGCCTGATGATGAACTCAATTTTTTATTGGGCATATTAACAGCTTGTAAATTAAGTATGGCAGATGTTGCGTTGGTAAACCTTTCTAAAAACCCTGATATTGATTATTCTAATTTATCTGAACAAATTAATGCCGAAAAAGTGTTTTTATTTGGATTAACTGCTGCTGCAATAGCACTGCCGCTGCAATTTCCGCATTACCAGGTGCAGCAATTTAATAACCAGGTATATCTTTCATCGGTTTCATTAAAAGAAATGCAGGCAAACAAAGAGGAGAAAATGAAATTGTGGAATTGCCTTAAAAAAATCTTTTCAATTTAAATTTAAACAGCCTGTTGAACAACTTAATTTTTGCTACCAATAATCAAAATAAAGTGCAGGAAGTAAGAGCTGTGCTGGGCAGCATCTTTAATATCATTACCTTAAAAGAAGCTGGTATTGATATTGACATACCGGAGCCGCACGATACACTGGAAGCCAACGCTACCGAAAAATCGAAAACCATTTTTGAAATTACCAAGCAAAATTGTTTTAGCGAAGATACCGGCCTCGAGGTTGAAGCGCTGAATGGCGAGCCGGGTGTAAAAAGTGCCCGGTATGCAGGCGAGAACAGAAGCTTTGATGATAATATTGAAAAGCTGTTAACCAATCTGCAATCATCAGCAAACAGGTCGGCACGTTTCAGAACAGTGATATCGCTGATACTGGATGAGAAAGAATATTTTTTTGAAGGTATTTGCATCGGCAAGATCATTGAGGAAAGAAAAGGAAATAATGGTTTTGGATACGACCCGGTTTTTGTACCAGACGGAAGCGATAAAACTTTTGCAGAGATGGACATGGCTGAGAAAAATAAATTCAGCCACCGTAAAAAAGCAATGGAAAAACTTATAAATTTTCTGAATGAAAAATGAGTTAGGATTATAGTTCAACATTTACCGCCTTCGACAAGCTCA
>JBBRCM010000216.1:0-4915 GCA_038204855.1 Chitinophagales bacterium | reverse complement strand
TTGTTAGAGTCATTGTGCTTAATAAAACCGAATCCTTTTTCAGAATTGAAAAACTTAACGGTGCCTTGTTGTTTGTCCATTTTTTGTATTTGTATTGTATTAATAAAGTGCAAATATAGTGTTTTACCGCTAATTGAACAGTTTTTTATTAACTGCAGTATTTTAGAGGCGTTTTCAGCGCAAAAACCGATAATTTTGTAACAACTTATTACCTGCCACTTCTTAAATCGTAAAGTTATTCTATGCCTAATTTATCAGCCACTGTAATTACGGGTACAGGTTGCTACATACCTGATTTTGTAAAAACAAACCGTGATTTTACCGGTCATAACTTTTATGCCGATGATAATAAGGTTTTAGATATTGAACCGCATATCATCGTAGAAAAATTTAAGAAAATTACCGGTATTGAAGAAAGGCGTTATGCAAACGCAAACATAGACTCGTCTGACATGGCTGCTATTGCTGCCCAGCGGGCTATTGAAGATGCCGGATGCGATGCCGAAACAATTGACCAGATCATTGTTGCACATAACTTTGGAAATGTGATCAAGCATAATATTCAAACTGATGCCATGCCAGCTCTGGCGGCACGGGTTAAACATGCATTAAAAATAAAAAACCCTTCCTGCATTCCCTATGATATTTTATTTGGCTGCCCCGGCTGGATACAGGGCGTTATACAGGCGGATGCTTTTTTTAAAGCGGGGCTTGCAAAAAAATGTTTGGTTATTGGCACCGAAACTTTATCACGGGTACTGGACGTGTATGACCGGGACAGTATGATTTTTTCTGATGGCGCTGGTGCCTGTGTGCTGGAGGCAAAGGAAAATGCCGGAACCGGCTCAGGTATTCTGGGCAGCAGTGTTCAATCTCACTGCGAAGATGAATTAAGCTATTTGTACATGGGCAAATCTTACTATCCTGATTCCGACCCACGCATCCGCTATATAAAAATGAGGGGCAGAAAAGTATATGAGTATGCAATGAAGCATGTGCCTGAAGCCATGAAAATTTGCCTGGATAAAAGTGGAATTGCCATCAGTGAGCTGAAAAAAATTTTCCTTCACCAGGCCAACGAAAAAATGGACGAAGCGATTGTTAAAGAACTATACAAACTATATGGAATTGCAGAGGCTCCGGAAGGTATTATGCCTATGAGTATTCATAATCTGGGCAATAGCTCCGTTGCAACGGTACCTACTTTATACGATATGGTAAGAAAAGGATTGATGCCTGAACACGAGTTACATTCTGGAGAAATAATAATGTTTGCATCGGTGGGTGCAGGCATGAATATTAATGCAGTTTGTTACAGAGTTTAAACGAATGCCCGATACCAGTATTGCCAAATAAGTGTCTACATATTAATAAATGCGGTTAAGAGCCTTAATTAGCCTACATTTGCAAGAAATTAGAATATATGGTAAACGAAATGATTTCAAAATTTTTAGAGCCTGCTCATCTTTCAAAGACAGCAATTAAGATTGAATTTAAGAAGAGAAATACCATTCTTGGTATCTTTATTGATACAAATGATTATGAAGACCTGAAGGCAAAAAATTTCTGGCGTATTGTTTCAGAAGTAAATATCCCGGAGTGGAAAAAAACAAATGACAATAAGCTGGCTAAAATTTTCAGCGGTTCCGAATTTACAAGAATCTCAGTAGCTAAAGAAAAAAAGGAAGTAGCGGCATAATACAGCTAAGTTAGAATTGGTGAAAACCGATTTCCGGTATAATTAAAAAAGACACATGAATAATGTGTCTTTTTTAATTAGATGATTTTTGTTTGCGGCAATTCCATTACCAGGTTTGCTCCATAGCAACCAGCGGGTGTCTGGTAACCGGGTTTAAAGTTTTCGGCCAGTATTTTTTGTGCAATTATTAAACTGCTGTGGGCTGTTAATGTATAGCCATCAAGGCAACTGATTGCAGCGGTGATTTTTTCGCATGATGCGTTGCTCACTTCTCCCCAAACTATGCTGCTGCTGTTTTTCCTTTGTTCATCTGATGGCCCTGCAGGTTTTGCTTTTATTTTTTTTCGGATAATTTTGCGGACAAACTCAGTTCTTAACAACCAGTTAAAAGCCCATTGAAATTTAAGTATCCGGTAAACTTTGGGAGCCATTCCGGTATAGGTTTCTATATTTGGGATGCTAGTTGTGGTATGTGCAGTTGAGACATCACCCCAGGGAATGGTCATTACAAACAATTTTTTATCTCTACCGGATCCTTCGGAAAAATTTACCCACATTCCTTTTTGCCCCAAAGGCTTTCTTACGATCTTACCATTTTCTCTTGCAGCACCACCTTCGCCAATTTTACCGGCCATAGTAATTGCGGTACCATGCGATAAGCCACCGCCAACAGATGCAAATGCCAGTTTTAAATGTGTAGCATCGGGCATTTTATTTTTTAACTGAAGTGCTATGCAATCTGTCGGCACCACATCAAAACCAACGCCCGGCATTACCATGATGTTTTTTGCTTTGGCAACCGTATCGTAGGTTTTCAGCATTTCAAAAACAGCAATATCGCCGTTAATGTCAATATAATGAACACCGGTTTGCAGGCAGGCTTCAATCATTTGTTTGGCGGTGTATGCATAAGGGCCTGCGGCATGTAAAACTAATTTTACTTCTGATAAAGCACTTTGTAATTGTGCCGCATTATCCAAATCAACAATGCGGTAGGGGAGTTGCAATTCATCTGCCAATGGTTTTATATTGGCTTCTGTTCTGCCTGCAAGTATGGGCTGTAAATTATAGGTTGATGAAAGTTTTGCAATGAGTTTGCCTGTGTAACCGTTGGCACCGTAAAGAAGAAATTGATTTTGCATAATGGAATGTACAAAAAAATGCCGGTAAGTCGGGAAGCCGGTTAGATAAAAATTAACTTAAGTAACTAAATACTTAATGCCTTACCTGCTTCCCGACAAAAAAATTATTAGTTGTTGGCAGCTTTCTTTGCTTGGTGGAGTATCGTTTTATTTCTCGCTTTTGGTCGTCCGAAGTGCAAGTATTTCAGTCGTATTGAGCAGCTTTTTAAAGTTGTGTTTTTTAAGTCCGTTGTATAGAACTTTGTCACCTGTCCACAATGTAGCTTTTAAAAATTTCGCCAAGGCTACAAAATCAGTGTCGTCAATGTCAATGTCCTTGGTGAGTTGTTCTGAAGCTAACCATGTTTCTACAGGAATTATTTCTTCGTTTATGAACTTAAGTTTTGAAAGTACTTGTGTGTAAGATATTTGAAGTTGTTCTTCTGATAATTTTGAAATCTTTTTCAGTCGTTCCCAATGCTTTTGAATTTCGTAACGCATATAACTGCAACTATAGAATTCAAAAGTATCGCCGGAATTAAATAGCATATCTCCAATATTGCTATTTGAATTCAATAGCGTACTGAAAATAATATTAGTGTCAACTACTATTTTCATTTAACAAATCGGCTACGATTATTTGCCCACCAACCTTTTTTTGCTTCTTTGGCTAAAGTATCCACGTCTGACTGCCTGGCTTTAGATTTTGCTGTCGCTTCTTTATAGGTCAAATAATCAACCAAACGTTGAAGCCCTTTCGTATCTACGTATGATGGAAGCCGAATAATAACTTCTTTATTTGTCCTTTCAATTACCATGTCGCTAAATTTATAGTGTCGAAGTTAATGAATTATTCTGTCTTTGCAGAATGTTGCAGAGTGGCCACAAAAATGGCGGCCAAAACTGATGATTTGCCGTTGGTGGGAGACCACACGCCTCTGCTGGTGATAAATTTTGTTTAAGCATGTTAATTGAAAAACTTGCATTGTTTAAAAAATGTTAACCGGAACAGTATGCCGTGTTGTTGGTGAGTGCTCTGCGGCAAAACCATCAGCACGAACACCAGACAACGGCGGCCGGTGGGTTTCGTTAGGACTGGGGAAGATCAACAAGGGCGGAGAGTATTTAAGCATGTTGATTGAAAAACTTATATTTTTTAAAAAATGTTAACCGGAACAGTATGCTGTGTTGTTGGTGATTGCTCTGCGGCAAAACCATCGGCACGAGTACCAGACAACGGCGGCCGGTGGGCTTCGTTCGGGCTGGGGAAGACCAACAACGGCGGAGAGTATTTAGGCATGTTGATTGAAAAACTTACATTATTTAAAAAATGATAACCGGAACAGTATACTATGTTGTTGGTGATTGCTCTACGGCAAAACCATCAGCACGAACACCAGACAACGGCGGTCAGTGGGCTTCGTTCGGGCAGGGGAAGACCAACAAGGGCGGAGAGTATTTAAGCATGTTGATTAAAAAACTTACATTATTTAGAAAATGTTAACCGGAACAGTATACTGTGTTGTTGGTGATTGCTCTGCGGCAAAACCATCAGCACGAACACCAGACTACAGCGGTCAGTGGGCTTCGTTCGGGCTGGGGAAGACCAACAGGGGCGAAGATTTTAGCGAAACAAGGGCGGTCAGTAGGCTTCGTTCGGACTGGGGAAGTTCAGGGACGGAACTTACTTAAATACCGAAAGTTTTTTTGTTCATCAATTGTCCAAATTTCTAATTCAGCAAGATTAATTTACTGTTTCAGTTTGTCATTAAAACTGATTATTTAAAACTGCTGTTCGTAATTTTTTTGAAAAAAGAAATATTTCAACAATACAAGGGTCATACTTTTCTGAACATGAAATCTTGTTTGATTGTAAGTAAGCTTTCTTACCGTCCCAACTTATTACCCA
The DNA here is from genome assembly GCA_038204855.1 of Chitinophagales bacterium. Classification (GTDB taxonomy): domain Bacteria; phylum Bacteroidota; class Bacteroidia; order Chitinophagales; family Chitinophagaceae; genus Ferruginibacter. The sequence goes on along the minus strand of JBBRCM010000216.1, from coordinate 186 downwards.
TTCATATTTTGAGTCGTTAGAAATTGGCTGACTTCCAAATAATTCTTTTAATTCATTCTGAATTCTGATTTCATCATTGTTGGTAGGAGTAATAAAATAAATGCTAATAGTATAGAGTTTATTATTAAAAAAGCCCAGGCTAATTTTTCTTACAAATGTACCAAACACCATGTTAATGTCTTTTCC
>JBBRCM010000215.1:0-4935 GCA_038204855.1 Chitinophagales bacterium | reverse complement strand
ACAACCTGCGTGGCACTATCTAAGGGTGTACCTGCCACCGGTGGCGGCTCTCCCCATTTCCATTTAAAAGTTAGGTTATTGCCTTTTATATAGGTTTTGCCCGTAAAAGTTACTGTGCGGCAATCGGGTGCTACGATGTAGCTTATTTGTACGTTTTGGCCGGTGATGAGGTTAACATAGCAATAAGGAAAACGGCGGTACATAGAATTGGGTGTATTTAAAATAATACTCTGAAAATTGCAGCCAAGTCCTAATGTATTTGGGTTATTAATTGCATCTATACCCGGACCGCCACTTCTTGCATGATATATTTTGCCATTAGGGCCTAATTGAAGTCCGCTTTCAATAGAGGTTGTTTGAACTTTATAAAGGCTGTTGGATATTGCTGCGCTGTCATAGTTTAACAGGCTATATTGGGTTATGGTTGGGTAAGGTATATTACTGATCTCAAAACGCTGAGTAATATAAAGTGCTTTACTGTTTGGGCTAAACTCAAGCCCATAACATTGGTCGGCAGGTATCTTTATCGGGTTACTTAATAAGCCTGTTGCATTATCAAACTGGTATATTTCAAAATAATACCTGTAACAGGCAGCAATATATTTACCATCAGGGCTTGCTTTAATTTCACCAAACTGTAAAAGAGTATTATTATTTAAGTTATTACCAACAGTAATTGTTATTGGGTTATTGTTTTGAAAACCCTGGCAGGTAATTTTATAGCTGTAAAAATTATTTGTCCAGTCCCTGCATACCCACCATACATCATTACCATTGGCATTGGGTAGGGCGGTCATTTTTTCAATTGCTTTATATTTAATAATAACATTTTTTGTGGTTACATCTCCCAATCCTCCATTTAAATCCATATCTACAATATTATAACTGTATTTACAGGTATCAGGATTTGTTGCACCCCCAATTGAACCTTGGGAAATAAATAAATGAAATTTTTTGCTGTCATTTAAAAAGGGAATAATTAAAGCTGTATTAATTGCCCCAGTTCTCCCTAAAAGCCCAAAACCATTGGCCATAACATTTCCGTTTTTATCCCATACCCGATAGCCGTCCGTACTAAACAATAAATTACCGTCATTATCTGAAATGGTAGCACAACTATAAAATGATTGTGTATCAAAAGGTGAATTGCCTAAAATTGTAGGTGGGTTAGTATTAAATGTAATACCATTATTTAACGGGAAAAGCCAATTATTAAATTGTTGTGCGTTTAACATTTTAGTAAAAAAAATACATATAACTAAACAAAAAAACATTTTGTTTAACGTTTTTGATAAAAAAATTATATGTGGATAAAATAGCTTCAAAATGTTACATAAATATAGAAAAAAAAAAATGTAAGTTTAGTAAAATTATTTATTAACATCCCTAAATTATCAAAAAAATGAAAAAAGTAATTATCAGTTTTGCATTGGTAACAGGTATTTTTACCAATGCTTTTTCTCAACAAAATGCAGGAACGCCATTAACAACTGTTGCTCCCACAACTACTCCAGGAGGCATTTCTCAATTAGAAGTACAAGGGAATTTATTTACCCAAAATTTTCAAACAGTGCCTGCCGGCTCACAATTAACAGGCAGTTTTACCAATGATGCCCGTTGGAACAGTATAGGCAGTTTGCGGCCTATACCCGGAGGTTCATTATTACTAAATGGGTTTAGAAGCCAAACTGATGGCAGAGGTTTAACAATGGGTTACAGTACTTCGTTCACAATTCCCGGTGGAAGTACTATAAACCCTTCATTAAGCGACCCTTTTGTAGAGTGGATTGGAAATAGTGCTGCTTCTTCTACGATAACACCTGGCAGTTTAAAATTTAGGTATGGATTAAATCCTACAGGAGGAGTAAGTGTGCCTATTTTTACAATGGCGCCTGCTAATACCGGGGGCACTTTACCTTCTTTTAACTATGCAGAGACAGATGCACTTGTAGGCCAGTTGCAAAGCGGCACGCTTGGCAGCTTTGGCGGCGGCGATACCTGGAGTGCTACCGGCAAGGTAAGCACACCCACCTTTACTACTTACGGCGGTAGGCACCAATACAAAGGGGTTACGGTAAATTTGGGGCATATTGAAGATGGCAGCCAGAAAATAAAATCAGTGTTGGATTTTGGGAGTTTACTTCCTGCTATTTCTGCTTCTCAAACAGGCATTTTTCAGTTTCGTACTTTTACCAACCCAACTAACAGCAGCAGCATAAAAAATGTGTGGCAAAGTGGTAATAATTATGGTAACGTAGTATTTGGCAGGCAGGATTATAGTGCAGTAAATTCTGCTAATTTTTATGTAAGCGTTTTTGATGGTGTGGCATCTGCCGCAAGCACAACTGCTTTAAGTTTTGTTCAAAAAGCAGGGCTTTATGTAACCGGCGATGGGCGGGATCAAAATAACAGCGGATCACAATTAACTAGTTACGCTGCGGTTGTAGGTGATGTTAGTGGTGTAAGTTTAGCTCCTTTTTCAAGACAAAAATATGCCATATTAGGCATTGCCGATCCTAATTTTACAGCTCCTAATACCAGTAATGCCAGTTATGCAGGTTGTTTTATTGGTGACGTACTTTACACAGGAAATTTCACATTTATAAGCGACCGTAAATTTAAAAAGGATGTGAATACAGAAGAAAACATAATGCCCAGACTGATGCAACTACAGCCCAAAAATTATCTTTTTGATGTAGAAAAATATAAAAACATGGCTCTTAGCAACAGGTTGCAACATGGTTTGATAAGCCAGGAAGTAGAAAAAGTATTTCCGGAGCTGGTTGTAGATGGTTTTGTGCCAAATACCAGCAGCGATAAAAAAGAAGATGGTAAACCCATACCTTACAAAGGGCTTAACTACATGAGTTTAATAACAATGCTTTTAAAAGGCATACAAGAGCAGCAGACACAGATTGAGGAATTAAAAGCTAAACTGGAAACAGTAACCAGCAACACGTTGGTAGTAACCGATAAAAACAGCCTGCCTGCCGAAATACAAAACAAGGCATTTGCGCTTAGCCAAAACAACCCCAACCCTTTTAGCGAAAACACTACCATTAGCTACACAATACCAGCTACTGCTGGCAAAGCTATATTGGGCGTGTTTGACCTTAATGGCAAAATGCTGTTACAATATAATTTACAGCAGGGCAAAAATACAATTACAGTAAAAGGCAATACACTTACCGCAGGCATGTACCTGTACAGCCTTATAGCAGATGGACAGGAAGTTTTGAGTAAGAGAATGGTGCTGACGAAATGAGAAAATGATAAAAAACAGGCTGTTTCAAAAGTAAACAAATCTGTCACATTGAGTTTATCGAAATGTTTACAGATTTATTTACCTGCGATTGACATATTTCGACAAGCTCAATATGACAATCGCAGGTACTTATGAGACAGCCTCTGTTTTTTATTTGGTATGACGCAGGAATTTTTTGTTTGAGCGATGCTCAACGTTTTGATGTTGTTTTTAACGGCCGTTTTACCCGCTGCCCAGCTTTTACAAATAGCTTACCAATACCGGATAAAAAACTAATCTTCATTCCATATCCTCCAGTTTTCCTCGGCCTGAATGATGAGCATTTCAAATCCATTTTCAATAACCGCTCCCTGTTCCGCTCCTTTTTGTAAGAATAAAGTTTTGGCAGGCTTATAAACCAGATCAAACAAATAATGACTGGCAGTTAATAACCGGTAAGGCAGATTGGGACAGCCATCCTCGGCCGGCGACATGCCCAGTGGTGTGCAGTTAATGATGATGTTGTATTCCTTTATAAGAGATTCGGTAAGCGCACTGTATTGAATAAAATTGTCAGCAGTACTTCTTGAAACAATTAAAAACTCAATGCCCAGTTTTTTAAGTATATATTGAACTGCTTTTGATGCTCCACCGGTTCCCAGTACCAATGCTTTTTTATGTGGTGCTTTTAATTTTTTTACAAACGATTTTTCAAAACCAATAATATCTGTATTGTAAGCTGTCAAAATATTTCCCCTTACTTTAATGCAGTTTGCAGCACCAATCTGTTTCACTTCTTCAGATAAATTGGTAACATATTTCAAAACTTTTTCCTTGTAAGGAATAGTTACTGCCAGTCCTTTTAGCGAAGGATGATCGTTCAATAATGTAGGCAATGCATCAATTGACGATAGGGGGAATGAATAATAAAAAGAATCCCTTATACCTTCCCTTTCAATTTTCTCAGTAAAATATTGTTGGGAAAAAGAGTGCGTTAAGGGAAATCCAATAATGCCGTAAGTTTTCATTAAACCGTTTCTTTATTCAGGTATAAATGAAAAGTATCGCCACGCAAACCAATGCGCATGGTTTCCAGCGGAATTACTTCGTTGGGTGCAATATTACCCAGGTTAACATTACAGCCTATCAATTCCAGAAAGTAAAGCTGCTGTGCTTTTTGCGGAGCTTCCCAGATAATTTTTTCTTCAGGAATCTGCGTTAGTATTTCCTGTACCAGGCCTTCTCTTACTTCGCCCGTACCCCTGTAAATACCCACATTGCCGGCTTCCCTGGCTTCGGCAATAACATAAGTAGAACCTGCTTCAAGCTCAGCTTTCATCAGTTCAATCCATTTATAAGGCGGAATAATGTGCGTTGCATCCTTACTACCCACCTCACTTAAAACCACTCCTATCTTCGCCAGTTTTTCTATGTAGCCGCATTTTTCCGCATGTGGTATTTCTATTGATCCATCGCTCACTTCCATATAACTAACACCAAACTCTTTACATACAGTTATGTAATCTTCAAACTGATTCCTGATTAAAAATGCTTCGAACAATGTACCGCCAAAATAAATGGGCATATTGTAAGATCGGTAAACCTCCAGCTTCTCTTTTAAATTAGGTGTAACAAATGAAGTACCAAAGCCAAGCTTAACCACATCTACATGTGGAGATGCAGCACTCATA
>JBBRCM010000214.1:0-4962 GCA_038204855.1 Chitinophagales bacterium | reverse complement strand
CTTCCGCCTTGGCATCGGTATCAGCGCACTCGTTCTCTTTTTATATTCTTCAAAAGCAGTGTTGCCCTTGTATTTTTTTTCCAGCATAGGAATACCAGAAACAAAAACCAGCAGTAGTGTAATGGTAAGCGGACTGATAATAAAATAAAAACTGTTTGCAACAGGAATCGTAATTATAAAAATGCTCCACCACATCAACATCTCTCCAAAATAATTTGGGTGACGGCTGTATTTCCATAAACCGGTTTGTATTATTACTCCCTTGTTTTTTGGGTTCGATTTAAAAACGGCCAGTTGCCAATCTGCAACCGCCTGAAAATAAAAACCAATCATCCAACAGCATAAACCAATCCAGGTAAAAAGGTTCCAGGTTACTGCAGGTGCAACAGCAGCATGTATTACCGGCGAAATAATGATCAGCAGAAAAATGCCCTGCAGTAAAAACACCTGTAAATAACTGCGTAAGTAAAAATATTTTCCCCATTCATCCCGCCAGGCTTTGTACCTGAAATCTTCTGTTTTGTTTTTATTACGGGTATAAATATGCAGGCTCAGCCGCAGCCCCCACGCCGTAACCAATGCATATAAAAGGATTAAAACCGGGGAAAGGCGATAACTTATAAAAAGAAAAACGCACAGGATAATATATCCAATGCCCCAGGCAATATCAGCAAGGTCATTTCTTTTTTTATAGACAGCTATCGCAAACCAAATGCCTGTATAAATAAAAATGATGAAGAAGGATTGTATGAAAACGGTAAACATTTAAGCAACCCATTTTACAATATAATATCCCGCTGTGCTTACAATGCCCGTAAGCACTGAGCCCCAGATGATATCAATAAACACAATGGGCAAGGGCCAGTTTTTTAAAGTAGCTAAATTGGTAAGATCGTAAGTAGCGTAGGTAAAAAAACCAAACAGGGAACCGGCTATTATTGCTTTTGCCAGCGAGTTTTTTTCAACCGCAGGCAGAATGGCAAAATAAAAGATGCCGATGATAAATAGCAGGTAAAAAATAATGGCAGCCGGCCAGTTTACTTTATCGCTTAAAAAATTGCCCAAGTATTTTTTGTACAGATCTTTGGCAATAAAGCCCAGCCAGGTCATATCTACTGCAAAAAAAACCACAGTGGTAAGTACGTAGCTGATGATGAGTTTGAAAAAAGGCATGTATAAAGTTACATCAAATGCACTTTACTACGCCTGAAAATAAAAATGACATTATATTTGAGGATGCAAAATTTTAAACAATACTTTTTATTAAGAGACGATATCACTTATCTTAATTTTGGCTCATTTGGTGCCTGCCCCAAACCTGTTTTTGAAAGGTACCAGCAGTTTCAACTGGAGCTGGAGCAGGAACCGGTTGAATTTATTACCGTTAACGGATTAAAATATCTGGAGACAGCAAGAGAAGCCTTAGCCGATTACCTGCATTGCCATAAAGACGAACTGGTGTATGTAACCAATCCCTCGTATGCAGTAAATTCGGTGGCTAAAAGTTTTAACCTTAAACCCGGCGATGAAATACTCACCAGTAGCCTGGAATACGGCGCCTGCGATAAAGCCTGGGAATATTATTGCGAAAAAACCGGAGCTATTTATGTTAAGCAACCCATTTCTTTACCAATAAATTCGAAGGAAGAATTTATTGCTGAATTTTTTAAAGGGTTAAGCAGTAAAACAAAACTGGTTTTCATTAGCCATATAACCAGCAGCACGGGCCTGCGCCTGCCTGTGGAGGAAATTTGTGCAGCGGCAAAAGAAAAAGGAATTATGACTTTTGTAGATGGCGCACATGCACCGGGACAAATACCTTTGATTTTACAGGATTCGCCTTTTGATATGTACACCGGCGCCTGCCATAAATGGATGATGACTCCGAAGGGTAGTTCTTTTTTCTATGTAAAAAAAGAATACCAGCAAATGGTTGATCCATTGGTGATAAGCTGGGGTTATAAAGCAATGTTTCCTTCTCATTCTACTTTCCTGGATTATCATCAAATGAATGGCACCAGAGATTACTCGGCATTTTTAACGATACCAACAGCCATTCAATTTATGCAGGAGTATAATTGGTCCGAGGTTGCCGCCGGGTGCAGGAAACTGGTGCAACAAAACGTTGCGGCACTTTGCGAACTGCTGGGAACAAACCCGCTTGCACCAATTAATGATGATTTTATTTTACAACTTTTTAGTGCCGAAATAAAAACTACAGCGTCTGAAAAACTGCACCGGCATTTTTTTGATAATTATAAAATAGAAATACCGGTAATGCGGCATGGAGATAAAGTGTACCTACGTTATTCTATCAATGCATTTAATAATCAGCAGGATCTTGATGTTTTATTTGCCGCTATTAAAGAGATAAGAAACAAAACGGACTTGATTAATTAAGGGCATTAAAAATGGCTGCCATGCAATAAAAGGTATCGCATTGCAGCCATTTCTGTTTTCACGATAGTGAAGAAATCTACTTTACTATTGAAATTTAGTTCAATTTTTCTGCAAAAAATTCCAACAGCCTTTCATCACTCATCTTATTTGCGGTAGATTCTTCTGTTTTTGTGTTTTTAAACTGAGGCGTATCTGCCAGGTAATGCATAAACTGCTCCTGCACCTGGCCCGTGCCCGTTGCATGCAGGTATGTTGCGTTTACAAGATGTGCTGCTATTTCTTTAAAAAATTTTGCCTGCAGCATTTGTTTTTGGTTATTCTCATTTTTTTCGCTGGAACTTCCCGAATTGACTTCACCTGTTACGTGTGCAAGTACGGTAAGATTACCGGCTTCGCTGTTATCGCTTCCTACTACAGTGGCATGGTGCGTATCCATCCACACGCCGAATTTTTTTTGATTGCTCATATTGTTTTATTTAGTGTATTTCATGTCATCAATAACCGTACCCCAAATGTCAACCTGCCATTAGCTGCTGTTCCTTTCACGGGGTTTCTATATTAAAAAATGAGGTTATAAAAAAGGCCGAAGCGTTAAGCTCCGGTCTTTCGAATGTATTTTTTCTGCGAAATCAAAATAATCAAAATAACCTGCCTGCCGGCAGGCAGGTCTGCGATTAAAACTCCGCACTCTTGGGATACCTCGGAAAAGGTATCACATCCCTGATATTACCCATACCGGTAACAAACTGTACCAACCGCTCAAAACCTAGCCCAAAGCCAGCATGCGGACAGGTACCAAACTTCCTGGTTTCCAAATACCACCATAATTCTTCTGCAGGTATGTGCATTTCTTCCATACGCTGAGTTAGTTTGTCCATACGTTCTTCCCGCTGGCTGCCACCAACAATTTCGCCAATGCCCGGTGCTAAAATATCCATAGCTGCTACAGTTTTGCCATCATCGTTCTGACGCATGTAAAAACTTTTTATCTCTTTGGGATAATCAGTCAATATCACCGGTTTTTTAAAATGTTTTTCTACCAGGTATCTTTCGTGTTCACTCTGCAGATCAGTTCCCCAACCCTCAATTAAATATTGAAATTTCTTTTTCTTGTTATGATTGCTTTCTTTTAAAATTTCAATGGCTTCGGTATAGGTCAGCCTTTCAAAATCATTATCAACTACAAAATTTAATTTCTCCAGCAAACCCATTTCGCTTCTTTCAATCTGCGGCTTTTGTTTTTCCTCTTCTTCTAAACGCAGTGCTAAAAAATCCAGATCATCTTTATTATTATCCATGGCATACTTTATCACGTACTTGATAAAAGCTTCTGCCAGGTTCATATTATCTTCCAGGTCGTTAAAGGCACCTTCGGGTTCAATCATCCAGAACTCAGCCAGGTGGCGTGTTGTGTTGCTGTTCTCGGCACGAAACGTTGGTCCGAAAGTATAAATATCGCTGAATGCTGTTGCAGCAAGTTCACCTTCTAATTGTCCACTTACGGTAAGGTTGGTACTGCGCCCAAAAAAATCTGCTGCAAAGTTTATAGAGCCATCTTCGTTTTTTGGAGCTGTTCCATCAAGTGGCAATGCAGTTACCTTAAACATTTCACCGGCACCTTCGGCATCGCTGGCGGTAATGATGGGCGTATGTAAATAAAGAAATCCTTTATCGTTAAAAAATTTATGAATGGCAAATGCCAGCGTATGGCGCACACGAAAAACAGAACCAAAAGTATTTGTGCGGAAACGCATGTGAGCATTCTCCCGTAAAAATTCCAGGCTGTGTTTTTTGGGTTGCATTGGAAAAGTTTCTGCATCGCTATCGCCCAGTATTTCTATGGTTGTTGCTTTCAACTCTACTTTTTGTCCTTTGCCCAGAGAAGGAATTACTTCGCCGGTAGCTTTAATACAGGCGCCGGTTGTAAGGCGCTTTAACAAGGCCTCATCAAACTGGCCAAGTGTAGCAACAATTTGTACATTATTATTGGTGCTGCCGTCGTTAAGGGCAATAAACTGGTTGTTGCGGAAAGTGCGTACCCATCCCATTACGGTTGCTTCGTAGTTAGCTTTGTCGCTTGCCAGCAGGTCTTTAATTCTTATTCTTTTGTTGAACATATAAATTATAAATTGGGTGCAAAGATAAGATATTACTGTAACGGTTACTTACTGTTAAGCAGTTGGGACAACTAAAGTTTATCTTTGGATATGAAAATAGCCTTCTTCTCAGCCAAAATATACGACAGGGAGTTTTTTAATAAAAACCTGGATGGACATGAAGTAATATATTTTGAAGCGCCGTTGAATGAGCAAACAGTAAATCTTGCCCAGGGATGTAATGCGGTTTGCTTATTTGTAAATGATAAATTGAATGAGCCGGTATTAAAAGCCTTATCGGCATCAGGGATAAAACTGGCAGCATTACGTTGTGCCGGGTTTAATAATGTTGATCTTGTTGCTGCCAAAGCAAATAATATTTCAGTAGTACGGGTGCCGGCTTATTCGCCTCACGCAGTTGCAGAACATGCGGTGGCGCTTATTTTAACTCTTAACCGCAAAACAC
>JBBRCM010000213.1:0-5008 GCA_038204855.1 Chitinophagales bacterium | reverse complement strand
CGATATGCATGATGAAATTGGCTGCGGCATCACACATATAGCGTTGCTAAGCGAACTGATTCAAACACAGCATAAAGATTCAGCAGAACTAAAAAAAGACATTCATAAAATAGGAATTTCTTCAAGAAAGTTAGTGCAAACAATGAGTGAGATCATCTGGGCACTCAATCCACATAATGATACGCTGGAAAATTTGCTTGCTTATATAAGAGAGCAATCGCATCAATATTTTGAGCCGATGAATGTTCAGTTTTATATCAACTTCCCGGATACGATACCTGATATAAAACTGAGTAATGCAGAACGAAGAAATTTGTACCTGGTAACCAGGGAAGCACTTAATAATGCCATGAAGCATTCTGGCGCAGAATGCATAGAACTGAAAATGGAAATGCTGGAAAGTACCTGTTGCTTTAGTGTAACAGATAATGGAGTGGGAATTAATTTAAAGATTAACAAACCAGGAAACAATGGAATAGTGAACATGAAGAAAAGGATGACAGATATTGGCGGCAGCATAGAATGGCAAACGCAGCAAAACGGCACTTCTGTTAAATATTGCCTTTCTGTTTAAAAAGGACTACTACTTTTTTCACACATCTGACAGGATGATATAAATTACCTTTAAGGTTATGACTCCAATAGTTATTATAGAAGATGAAGAGAAGATACGCAATTACCTGGGGGCATTAATTGCCGGTTCGGGTGAGTTTGATCTGCAGGCAAGCTTTGCATCTGCCGAAGAAGCCATGCAATACTTTGAAAAAGGAATGGGCGATATTGTTGAATTGGTATTAACAGATATTCAATTACCCGGCAAGTCGGGTATTGATTTTATTGGCTGGCTTAAACCGCTACGGCCAGATATTCAGCTAATGGTGTTAAGCTCTTTTGATGATGCCGATAAGGTTTTTAAAGCATTAAAAGCAGGAGCCACGGGTTATATTCTAAAAAATACTGAGGCGGCTAAATTAATTGAGGCACTTCGTGACCTTAGAAAAGGAGGCAGCCCGATGAGTAACGAAATTGCCCGCAAAGTGGTGAATGCTTTTCAGCAGGAGATTGAATACAAAGATGCAAAAGAAAATTTATCAGACAGGGAACGGGAGGTATTGCATTGGCTTTCCAAGGGATTCAGTTACAAAGAAATTGCAGAAAAATTATTTATTTCTGTGGAAACCGTACGCACTCATATCCGTAATATTTACGAGAAATTACAGGCAGGTAATAAGCAGGATGCACTAAGGAAGGCTGGATTGCGGTAATATTTTTAATGACTTGTCTTTTTCCCTCTACTACTTTTTTCACACTTCTTTACAAATCAATAACTGGTAATCTTGTGGTACCGATATGTAATCAACATGCCTGTATATTTTCATCAGTATAAAAATAAATTCTTCATTTAAATCCAAAAAAAGTATATCATGAAAAACATCATTGCTTTATTACTTGTTTTTTGTTTTACAGGTACTGCTTTACATGCACAAGAAGCCGTGCAGGAGCTATCTAAGAAAGCATCAAAAGGATTTATATCAACAGCGGTTGTAAATGATGGTAACTACCTGGTTACCTATAAAATTGGCGGTGATAAAAAGAAAAATGAAATTTTTTATGAAACCTACCTGTTTGACGGGAACATGAAGTTTGTAAAAAATGAAGAAATTGCTGAACCAAAAATAGATGCAGCATCAATGCCCGATAAAACAGTAACACGTTTTAGTGCTTATGTTGGTGGCTGTAGTTCATTTGATGTGTTAAGCATGAAACTAAAACTCAGCACATCTACCATAAATACCAAATGGGATTACAAAAAGCAAAAGTATGTGTATGCTAAAACCTTAAAATCAGAAACCATTAAAGTAAAAAATGACAATGGTAAATACGAAGGTTACGCATCTTTTAATGGTGGTGATGACGGAACCCTTTTTGTAATTGCAGCAACAGACAGCAAAGAAAAAAAGAATAAAAACGATTTTTATATTTTAACCGTTAACAGCGATTTGGATATAATACAAAAACCCGTTGATATAACAGGATCACAATCACTGGCATATACCAAACAACTCGATAATAATGATGTGGTGATGATATTTGCTCCTAAAAAAAGTGAAGCCGATATTTCAAATTATACTTACCTGAAGTATTCGGACAAGGGAGAGTTAATAAATAAAGTAAATTTCAAAAGCCCTTCCAATAACCTGCTTATTACCAATGTGCAGGAAGTGAACGGGTCTGTTTTTTTCTGTGGTACTTCTACCAAATCTGATGATTGTTTTGAAGAAGTATTTGATGATTATGTTGCCGAAATAAGTAACCCATGTTATACAACCGGGCAAAATTACAGGGATGAAAAATGGATGAAGAAAGCCGATGATAAAATGGAAAGCTTTCACATGCTTAAGTTTACCGGCAACCAATTCAACTTTGCTTCCACTACGCCCATCAGCGAATTTAAATCGAAATTTAAAATTGCACCCAATGATAAAAGAGCAGATGCATACAAAGGAAAAAATTTGCTGGTGAGCAGTTTTTATGTAACAGCAGATGAAGAATACCTGGTTGCAGGGCAGCTGATTGATAAGATAAAAATGGGTTCAGGAAATCCTGTAAAATCTTATGAAGATATTGTTTGTTTTTATTTTGATAAAGCCGGGCAATTAAAAACACAATACGGCACCCAAAAAATGAATACCGAAAAAAAGAGTGAAATATATCCCGTTAAGCAAACTTTTATGCCTTCAAAAGACGGGAAAAGTGTTTACTGGATTATCCTGGAAGTAAAAGGGTTTAAAGGATATGATGGTTTCGCAGATGCTTATGCCGGCGTATCTACTTATTACGACAGGTACTTTCCACGTATTGCCAAACTAGATTTACAAAATAATGCTATCGGTAATTTTTCTATACTCGGAAATGAAAAATTTTATGTGAGTAATGCCTTTAAGCCAATGGTAAACACTGCGCAAAACTCGGTTACTTTTATTGGCAATGACGAAGACTACGAAAAATTATGGCTTGCCAAATATATTTTTGAATAATTTTTATGCAAGCCGGTGGTTCATTATTTTTTGTACTACTTTTTTCACACTTTTTCTTATTAACCTGTAAGCTACTTTGTGCAGGATACAAAAACAAATTAAAACTTTAGCAACCGCTTAAAACAAAAAACATGAAAAAACAAAATTTAATCCTGGCGTTATTAGCCATACTTTCTTTTTCTGCCTGTAAAAAAAGCGATGACCCCGTTGCACCTGCTTACACCTGCACCACCTGCCATACAACACCGGATGCTTTAGCGGCAAACGATGCCAGCAGCAAAGGTATTTACAAAGGTGTAGTCATCGGTTCATCCGGAACCCTTGTTATAAATATTGCCAATGGAGGCGCAACGATTACTGCAATTATGGTAATTGATGGAATAACAGTAAATCTTACATCTGCAGTTGCATGGGTAGCAGGCCAGCCTTACGTGGCTGATTTTACAGGAACCATGAACGGTTCCGCAGTAGTTATTCATTTTTCCGTAGGTGTTAACGGCAATACGCCTATTGCTACGTCTACTACAATACCTGGCCACACTACGGCTTCTTTAAATCTTATTAAAGAAACATCTACAGGGCTTGTAGAATGTTTTGAAGGAACATATCATTCTACCAAACCCGAAGATGGCGTGCTGAATTTTATCTTGTCAAGAACATTAAGTAATTGGTATGGTTTTGCAAGGCAAAATGGTACAAACACTTCCGGAACTGCTGGCAGCGGCACAATAGCCAATAATAAACTGATAGACCCAACTCAAAACAACCAAAGCATTGGAACATTAAGCGGCGATAATTTGGATGGAACATTTTTAGATGGTAATGGAAGAACAATCACTATTGTTTGTAAGCGGACATTATAAAAAAAAGCTTCTTTAATTTCTTCAAAAATCCCTGTGTGTTAAACACGAGGATTTTTTTTTGTATTTAGCGTTTATCTTTGCAGCTATTTAAAAAACTTATGAAAGTAATAGAGCACATAAATCAGGCAAAAGAAACACTTATATCTTTCGAAATTTTACCCCCGCTGAAAGGCAAGGGTATCCAATCCTTGTATCAGCACCTGGACCCCCTGATGGAGTTTAAACCTGCATTTATTAATGTAACCTATCACCGCAGCGAACATGTTTTTAAAAAAACCCCGGATGGTAATTTTCAGAAAGTAGTGGTTCGTAAGCGGCCTGGTACCGAAAGTATTTGTGCTGCCATTATGAATAAATACAGTGTAGATACCGTGCCACATTTAATTTGCGGCGGATTTGGTGTTAACGAAACTGAAGATGCGTTGATAAATCTGAACTATCTGGGTATTGACAATGTACTTGTTTTGCGGGGCGATGCGGCAAAAAACGAAACCGCATTTTTACCGGAGCCGGGCGGCCATCAATATGCCACCGATTTGCTGAAACAGGTTACCGACCTGAATGCAGGCATTTACCTGGAAGAAGATTTGAAAAACACCAGCCAGACAAAATTCTGTATTGGCGTGGCAGGCTACCCCGAAAAACATTTTGAAGCACCGAACATGGACAGCGACCTGCAGTACTTAAAACAAAAGGTAGATATGGGTGCCGATTATATTGTAACACAAATGTTTTTTGACAATGAAAAATTTTATGCTTTTGTAAAAGCCTGCAGGGATATGGGAATTACTGTTCCAATAATTCCGGGATTAAAACCTATTTACACAAAAAAGCAATTGACGGTACTACCCAAAATTTTTCATATAGATTTACCAACAGCACTTAGCAAAGAAGTTATTAAATGCAATACAGATGAAGAAGTTGAGCAGGTTGGTGCAGCATGGCTGCTGCAGCAATCGAAAGAGTTAAAGGAATTTGGAGTGCCTGTTTTGCATTATTATACATTGGGCAGGCCTAAAATTATTGCGGATGTAGTTAAACAGCTTGTATAAAAAAGAAAGCCTTCCGGATCAGGGAAGGCTTTTGTTTTCAAAGGGCTTTTTATTT
>JBBRCM010000212.1:0-5046 GCA_038204855.1 Chitinophagales bacterium | reverse complement strand
AATTGTTGAAAAACGTCAGGCCGAACAACAACAAATGCCCATTATAAAACGATGACAAGAACTTGCACGTCAGCGCAAAAAATAATTTGCGACCTACTCATAAATATACGCAACTCCCAAATTTGGTCATTGCATTCTTATGAACTGTAAATATATACATAATCTTATTAAATATCATATCAAATTCAAACTTGCGCATATTTAATTGTTTAATATAAAACAATGTAAAATACGCAAGTTTTTACTGGCCTTTTTTACGCATGGCCCGGTCTAAGGGGCTTTCAATTTTACCTACATCTTTTATGCTTACATGGGTATAGCGCAGGGTGGTTTTTATATCGTTGTGGCCTAATAATTTTTGTATGTAGCTTATATCTGTTCCGTTATCAAGCAGGTGGGTGGCATAACTATGCCGCAGGCTGTGAAAACTAAATTGGGCAGGCAAATTAAGCCTTTTAAATGCCTGGTGAAAAAGTGCCTGTGCGCTGCGTACACTGTATTGATCGCCATACTGCCCCTCAAAAAGCCATATTTTTGGCCGGTATAGTACAAAATAATTTCTTAAAAACGGCAGCAGGTTGCTGCTTAAGGTAACCATCCTGTCTTTTTTGCCCTTTGCCTGGTTTATGCGTATCTGCATGCGGTCGCTGTCTATATCGCCTGGTTTTAGATTTATTACTTCGCTTACCCGCAGGCCGGCACTATAGGCCAGCAATAAAATGGTTTTGTGTTTAAGGTTTTCAATTGCAAGCAAAGCTTCCAGTATTTTTTCTTCACTGATCACCTTGGGCAGCTTAAGTGGTTTTTTGGGCCTGGGTATTTCAAAAAAAAATTTCTCTTTGCCAAGTACCTGTTCGTAATAAAATTTAACGGCATTTAACCGGCTGTGAATGGTGTTTTCGGTAAGTTTAAGTTTTTCAAGGCAATGCAGCAGGTATCGTTTTAATTCATCTACGGTAATGCTTTGTGCATCTCTTTTTTGTATCGCCTGCAAAAAAATACCAAATTCATTTTTATAAGTGCGTATGGTGCTGGCGCTGTAAGCTTTTAGTTTAAGTAAATCAACAAGCTGGCCCAGGGCTGCCCGGTTATTATCGGTTATTTGGGTAATGGGTAAAAATTCTTTTTTTATACCACCGGCTTTAGCAGCGGTTGTTGCTGCAGGCAAGCTGGTATAAGCTTTTTGCTGCTGTTGCTGTATGGTGGTAAGTTGTTCTTTTAATGCTGCGGTATCAAGCTGGGCAAGGCCTTCAACAACTTTGGCCAATTGCCTTACAGCTTCCCGCTGGCAGGGCATGTGCCATGCTTTTAAGCTGTTGCTCCAGCGCACACCCTTTACCTTGCGTATGCAATTATTTATAGCAGTAATGTTGGCAAAGCGCAGTGTTATGCACCGGGTGTTTTTATAGTTGGCAATGGCCAGGTAAATGGTTTGCATACAGATTGATTATTTGCAGGTGTTTTAGCAGTTTTGTTGGTAAGGCGGGGGTAATATCAATTTACAGATGGTTCTATTGATAAATGCACAGGGCTTCGCCATTCCTCAGTTACAGGTAAAACTGAAGTAATGTAATTTAAAGTAAATTAGTAAATTTTTTGATAAGATATTTTTTTTTTTCACACTTATTTTTTATTTTACTGGCGATGGGTGGATATGGATAACTGGGGGGTATTTTTTGGTGATTTTAAAATAAATGTGGGAATATCCTGTAATTGAGGATACTGTGGAATATAATTTACGTGATTTCATGCCAAATCATGAAAATTTATGTGATTTGCCATAAAATCGTGCAGAAACTAAAAAATGATTTTATTAGGATGTTACGTAAAATGAAGTAATGATTTCAAAAAAATATTATGGCGAGGCCGGTTACAATAATATGATTGCACAGAAAACCAGGGGCCGATTATTTATTAACGGAGTTTACAAAGTATTGGAATAATATTTACGTAATTAATTTTTACTACAAAAATTATGATCCACAATTATTTAAAATTACAGAATATCGGTAAATAACCATATTCTGGAATATTAATTCCCGATTTATTATAGCATTTTAATATTTTTTGTCCCCCAATAATTTCTTTAATGAATGAGATGGTAAAATACAGGCAGCTCAGCATTGTAATACGTGATAGTATCCTGAAACTCACAATACCGGTAAATGTAATCCATGTTATACCGATTATACTCTGTAGTTAGTCCAATGCCGAAAAAAACGGCACAGGTCGGTACCTGCCTGCGGCAGGTTTACCAAATCCTATCACACTGGGCCATCGCACATCCCTTCATCTACGCTCAGGATGTCGGCCAGCACACATTGGCCTGTAATGAAATTATATTTGGTACTACTCCCTCTCCCCCGGAGTTCCCTGCAAAGGAACCAAAGCACTTCATTGGTGTAAGGTTCCTTGATAATCAACAATCTACACCCACTACACCCTAAGAAAAGAAAATTGAGGGCCAGGAAATCGCCGGTGTCGGCACGGAAATGCCCCGTGTGAACCCGGAAATCATCAGAGACCCTGCCGCAATGACAAAAAACCTGACGGAAATGAAGTCGGTTAGCATGGAAATCATCTGTATCGCCACGGAAATGAGTTTTGTAGGCACAGAAATCAGTTTTGCCGCCCCGGAAATGCCCGGTGTCAACACGAAAAATGGCAGCTTCCTCCGTATAAACGGAAATTCCCTCCGCATGATTGGAACCTCCCTCCGCATAAACGGAACCTTGCTCCGCACAAACGGAACCTTGCTCCGCATAAACGGAACCTTGCTGCGCATAAACAGAACCTTGCTCCGCATAAACGGAACCTTGCTCCGCATAAATGGAAAATGAGTCAAAGCAAAAAAAGCTTATTTCTTTAACCACCTTACCACCCCAGGCAGCCTGTTTAATTTAACAGCACTGTACTTTTCTTCCGCTGCGCCAAAGCTGCTGTAAAAAAAAGCAAGGCTCGGTATATCGCTTCCTTCAAAATCGAGTAGCAGGTTTTGCCCTGCATGGTCTTTTATAAAAGCATTAATAAGCGCATGAGATGCACCCAATGTTTTTCCGTTGGGGTGGTTGCCTACCATAATATAATAAGTCCTTTTGTGCGAAAAGAAAAAAACCGCAGAGGCCATTAACTGTTTTTCGCCGCCGGCCATTGGCAGATAAACGCCGTAGGTTGTTGCTTTTTGTAGTTTGTATAATAAGTGGTACAGTTTTTCGAACCTGCTAAAATCATCAGCAGCAATTAAAGTTTTTGTATGTTCCTGGGCCAGCGCCAGCACTTCTGCAATCGCAATATTTTTATGAATGCTAAGGCCATACTGCTCACTCTTTTTAATATTGCGTTTTATATTATCGCGGTACGCTTTGTATAAACTTTCATAATCGCTATTTAGGTTTAAAACATAATTCATTCTTTGGTATAAACTAAAGCCAGGTAGTGTAAAAAGATTACCGGGGTTAAAATAAATATCCCAGTATTTAAATTTTGCAGGAACTGATTGCAGAAAAGCTGACATGATTTCGGCACCTGATGAATTGCCCCACAGGGCCCTGCGGGCAAATACGCCCAGGCAGGCTGTAAACGGGGGCTGGTATAAATAATGAATGCTGTATTTTTTGTTCCAGGTAAGCGGCATCACAGCTTCGTAATCGCCAAGCACCAGGGCATCCCAGTTTTTTGCCATCGCATCTAAATAGTTAGAGCAGGCATATATTAATCCATTGTGTGCCTGGCTAATGCAGGCATCCCATTTTGTTTTATCAATCTGCCGATATGTGAGATAACTGATTTCCATTTTTAAAATGGAATTTGTGGAACCCATCTTTTCAGGTTGATGTTCTGCAGATCAATACTAAAAGCAATTTTCTTTAGAAACCTTTTTTCTATGATGGTAGATCTAAAATAATCTTTGTACTCCTTACTGTATAAAAGCGGTACATAAATATTTATAATGTTTTTAAATAAAGAAAGCTGCAGGCCGGCATCATAAATAAACCTGCCGGTGGGTGCATTCTTTTTCCAGGCTTCGGCATAGGTGCCAATATCAAAAAATACTTTGATGGGCAGCTTAAAAGGCAGCACTGCCAATGGGTTAATAGCTTTAGGTATGGTTGATGTAAAATTTGCAGCGGCCAGCCAGTCATCTGTTTTACCTATTTTATTGCTCAAATAATCGGTACGTACTTTAAAGCCTCCATCCCGTATCATTATCTGCTGGCTGCCGAGCTTATCAAACTCGCTGCGGCCTACAAAATAATTTCTGTAAGTATAATCCTCGTAACCTTTTGGCCCGGTCATATTCAGTTGGTAACGGTCTGTTTTAAACTGACTGATAAATGTTTTTTCTCCCAGGTAAAAAAACTTGCCGGCAAATAGCCGTACATCCATACCGCCGGCTTTGGCGTAATTAAAATAATAGTTGGTGGTAAAAGTAAGCCTTGCAAAACCTTCGCCCTGCTCAACCTGTAATGCTCCACGGTAAGGATATAAAACACGGTTATTTTCAATAACAAACTGCAACTGGTTTACATAATGGGTTTCTGTTGGATAAGTAACGATGTCAACTTGATTAACGGTATCTCTTGTAAATAAAACCCCCTGTTCGCTCATTAAAAAAGTTTTCCATTGTATAAACTTAGTAATGCTGCTGCGTGGGTTTTTGTTGGCAAAAACATATTTAAGCGATGGAACTATTTTTGAGAACCGTTGCGGATGCGTGGTATTGGTTGAGTCGGTAAAATTATCGCCGGTAAAACTTGAACCTGCAAGAGCAATCTCAAACTTTTGCCCGCTGTTGCCCGGGTACAGCGAATAACTTACCCTGCCAATGCCATTAAACTGTTTGCTTTTGGTTGCATACAATGGCGCCAGCACAAACTGTAATTTGTTTTGCGGCAGGGTATAATTATGCAGCAGCACGCCCAGCATAAATTTGTCGTAAAAATTATAACCAATGGCGGGCGATGCAAAAATGTAATTATGTTTATCCGTTTCTTTCAGGCTGAAAAAAGCGGCAAAGCGTATGTCTTTTTTTACAGTTGATTTTTT
>JBBRCM010000211.1:0-5118 GCA_038204855.1 Chitinophagales bacterium | reverse complement strand
TGATTGCCGTTTTCAAAGAATTTTTTGTTGTTGTTTTCTTTTTCATCATGTTGAATGTATTTTACTGGTAACAATTTAACATCGTAAGATTAATACATCGGCTTGCCAATGTTAAGTTTTTTAAGCGGGAAATAGCAAACCTTAAACTTAATATGCACATTGGTTGATTTTACTTTAATTTTAAAAAAAAATCAACAAATGAACTGGTTTATATTAATACCTGTTGGCGTTGTCCTTATTGCACTGGTTACTTTTTTGGTAATGCGCAATGTAAAAGATGAAAGAAAGTTTGAGAAACAACTGAATAATGATTATCACAAATCAAAAGAAGAAGAAGGCGATGTGGATGCTGAAGAAACCACGAAATAAGTTCATCCCTTCAAACTTTATTTCTGCTAATCCTTTTTACTCTGCAGTGTAAAACCAAAGGTACTACCCACGTCAATTTTGCTACGCACATGAATGGTTTGTTCGTGGGCTTCAATAATATGCTTGCAGATGGACAAACCCAAACCGCTGCCACCCACTTTGCGGCTGCGGGCAAGGTCGGTTCGGTAAAAACGTTCAAAAATTCTGGGCAGGTGTTCTTCTGCAATACCGGCACCATCATCACTTATTTCAATAAGCACTTTAGCACCATCCACTTTATAAAAACTGGCTTCAATAGTGCCAATCTGTTTGCCGTATTTAATGGCATTATCAACGAGGTTAATAAATACCTGCCGTATTTTTTCTTTGTCTGCAAAAACAGTCAGCAGCAATTCGCAGCCTTTTTTTATAACACACTTAATCTGTTTTTCATCTGCCCTAAAAGATAAGGTTTCATAAACTTCTTTCAGCAGGTCCTGAATAACAAAACTATCTTTTAGTAAAAGCTGTTCTCCACTTTCCAGTTTTGATATGGAATCCAGGTCATCAACCAGGTTAACCAGCCTGTCTATATTGCGGGAAGTGCTTTGCAAAAATTTTTGATTCACTTCGGGCTTATCCAAAGCACCGTTCAGCAACGTATCCACATAACCCTGTATGGCAAAAATGGGTGTCTTTAATTCATGGCTTAGGTTTTGTAAAAATTCTTTTCGGTAGGCTTCATTTTGCTGCAGCAGTTCTATTTCTTCTTTCTTTTGTTCAGCCCACGCTTCCACATCTTCTCTAACTTCATCAATACTTTTTTGCGGAAGAATATTTTTGTAATAAAATTCTTCTTTTTTACTGGCCTTGGTTTGATAAATAAATTTATAAATGAGCTTTATTTTTCGGTAGATAAAAGTTTGCAGTGTATAAACGACCAAACCATAAGCACCGATAAAGATTCCGAGAAATAAAAGTAAAGCAAGCCACCAGACAGGCTTTAAAAAAAACATGATGGTAGCTATGGGAACAGCTAAACCAAGTGCTGTTATTGCAGCGAGTTGTTGTGGAGAATAATTTTTTGAAGTGGGCATTTTTAGAAAGCTGTTGGCTATAAGCTTTTAGCTTTTAGCGTTGCAACTAATTGCAAGTTAATATTTATTGATCTTCTAACAGCTAACCGCTAAGCTAATGGCTTTTTTAAAGATCAAATTTATACCCTACGCCTTTTACAGTGGTGATGCAGTCAAGATTGAGTTTCTGGCGAATCTTGCGGATATGTACATCAATGGTGCGGTCGCCTACAATTACTTCGGTTCCCCAAACCTGGTTTAAAATTTCGTTGCGTAAAAAAACTTTGCCGGGTTTGCCGGCCAGTAAAGCCAGCAATTCAAATTCTTTACGTGCAAGAATTATATCCTGCCCCTGGTAATTGATGATGTATTTTTCCCGGTCAATTATTAAATTGCCAATTTGTAAAATACCGGTATCTTCTTTATTAACCCTTCTGAAAAGTGCATTAACCTTACTTATGAGCACTTTCGGGCTAACCGGCTTTGTGATAAAATCATCGGCGCCGGACTCCAGCCCTTTCACCTCCGTTCCTTCATCGCTTAAGGCCGTTAAAAAAATAATCAGAGTATCGTTAAACGCCGGCTGCATACGCATGATGTTGCAAACCTCAATACCGTTTTTGCCTGGCATCATAATATCAAGAATAATGAGATCGGGATTAAACCGCTTTGCAAGTTCAATGGCTTCATTTCCGTTTTTGGCTGTTGCTACATCGTAGCCTTCGTTCTGCAAGTTATATTGAACAATTTCCAGAATATCCGGTTCGTCGTCCGCAATCAGGATTTTTTTAACTGTATTGGTTGCACTCATACGGCGCAAAAATAGTCTTTACCATCAATCAGAAACGTTGTTTATACAATGATTTGTATTATTAAATTGTTAACTAAACTCCGTTCATTAACAATAAATTTAACCTTTAAAACGATATATGTGCGGCCACTATTGTAATTTTATTGTTGGCCCAGCATACACTATGAAGAAATATTTACTTATTGTTTTACTTTTCACCAGTTTTACTCCGGCTTTTGCAGTTCAGGACTCTGTAATTGTACCCATTTTTCGCCAGCTTTTTCATGATAAGATTTACAATGAACAGATACTTCTTGACCAGATGGATGGCAAGTTAGATGGCACCATCAGCCTTACCCATAAAAATGAAATTAACCTGGTAATTACGGATGTGATGACGAGGAAGATTAATGAATTGAAAGATTCTATCGAGCGCAACAAAAAAATAGTCACTAATAATCAAAAGATAAAGTACCTGAGCTATATCGAAACCCTGTTAAAAAAGTTCAGGCAGAGCTGTCGTAACAAAGAATTTAACCCCGTGTATGCTCCTCAACTCGAGAGTGCTTTTGAACGAATAATGTTTGCAGATATTGACAGTATGAGCATGGCACCTGAAATTAACGCCGCACCATATAATATTGGTAAAATACTTACCGAAATTTTTTCAGAAAATACCGGGTACGCCGAAAGCAAAAAATTAATGTATGTGAAGTTTTGTGACCGTAACCCGGATAAGATACTGCAAACCATTGAACCATACGCTAACGAATCCTTTGCGGATTCACTGATTGTAAAAAGTTGTTTGTTTAGCCCCACATCTGTTTATAATATTGCCCAGGCGCCCAATAGTAAACTCGGCATGTTGATACACCGCAATACCAACCCACTTGTAAAAGCCGTGGTAGAGCTAAGCAAAACGCCCAATGCACTCCTGTATTTCCCGTTTTTGGATGATATTCTGAAGGGTAAAAAAACGGTAGAGAGTATTAAAAAATACGTTGGCAGCGAAGAAGGAAGTTATGATAGTGTAGGATATTTTAAGCTGCTGGTACAAACCGAAATTGATTATTTTAAACGGCTTACTTCGCCTGCAAAAGACACCCCAATAGCCATGTTTGGCCCTAATGGCCTGCGTGAAAAGCTAAAAGAAAAAGCCCTTCAATATTTTGTTACGCCCATCAATGAGTTGCACGATCTTAGCAACATCAATATCCGTATGAAAGCAACCGACTCTTTATCGGCTGTTGACTTATACTATATGATGGTGATGAGCGAAAATGATATTTACACATCAAGCTTTAAACACAGTTACGCCCGTTTCTTACAGCGGCTGGGTAAGGAGCCAAGAACAGATTCCTTATTGCTTAATGTTCATTTCGACTATTTTAAAAAGTTTATTAAAATGGCAGCCAATTTTAATAAACTGGATAATTTTTTAACCTACATGCCTGCAAGCGCATCCGAAACATTGATGCGTGGTTTTATTGCCAACCTGGATAATACCGGCAACCTGGAAGATGCAATAGATGTAGCCGACAGTTACAGCAGTATTACTGATAAAAAATTACAAAGCACCATACTTAATTATGTAGTTGCAAACGAAAACAGTTGCATTGAAAAAGGGAATGCCCGTGGCAAAACAATTTACGGGTTGCTGAAAACAATTTTTTTATCGGCCGATACTACCAATAAAATTGACCTTACCAGTGTGCTGGGTATTCCTTCTATTTACGAAATTGAAAACAAAGATTTAAAAGACGACAGCGGGAGGATTATACAGCAGGTTTACTGGTATGGCGATAAAGATGGCAAAACTTTCTTCCCTTCGTTCATCAGTTCATTTTCTCCCAAAGACTGGATCGTTACCTTCAATGATGAATGGTATGAAATAAGATCGAGAAAAGGAAAAGTATATGTTTATGCAAACCGCCCGCTGGATAATGATGCAAACCTGGATGACAGTGCCCAGATCCATTTAAATAATTACCTGGCCGAAAATGATATGCACCCCGCGGTGGTTGTACATCGTGGGCATAGCTACTGGCTGCCACGCACCATCAGGCGCATGAGTGGCGATGCAAAAATTGTAGTACTGGGCAGTTGCGGGGGTTTCAAAAATTTAAATGATATTATTGATGTTAATCCCGATGCACATATCATATCTACTAAAGAGATTGGTGCAGGCGATATTAACCGGCCAATTCTTAATTACTTAAACCAGACTTTCGAATCGGGGAGCAAACTGGTATGGAAAAATATGTGGGCTACACTTACAAAACAATTTGCGACCGATGCGAATACTTCCATCAGGGAAAGCTGGGAAGATTACATACCGCCTTACAAAAATCTGGGTGCCATTTTTTTAAAAGGTTATAACAACATGGCGCAGCAATAGGCAATTAGCAATAGCCAATCTAAAATCAACAATCCGAAATCTAAAATCGACTCCTACCTTTGCAAGATGACTGAACAAGCCAAAGCAAAAAGAAAAATTTTTGATTTTTCGTTACTGCGCAGGGTATTTCATTTTGCTGCTCCTTACAAAAGTACATTTTACGGCTCGCTGGTTCTGGCTATTGTGCTTGCAGTTATTGCGCCGGTAAGGCCCTTTCTTATTCAGCTTACCATTAACGATGGCATTAAAGGTAATATGTCATCGCATTTTATAAACGGCCCCGGCGGCTTTATTATAGAAATCACCATTATACAAATTGTTTTGTTGTTGCTTGAGACCGGTCTCCGCTTTTTCTTTACTTTTCTTACTGCGTCATTGGGGCAAAATGTTGTAAGAGACATGCGGGTAAGTACCTACAAAAAAATTCTGCATCTTAATTTATCGCAGTACGATAAAACACCCATTGGCACGCTTACCACCCGTACCATCAACGATATTGAATCTAT
>JBBRCM010000210.1:0-5197 GCA_038204855.1 Chitinophagales bacterium | reverse complement strand
GGAATTTTTTATCGGCCTGCCATTTTTTTAAAGTAAGCGATGAGGAGGCTATGTTGCTTACAGGCCGAACCAGTGTTGCAGATGCTGCTGCAGATTTTTTACAAAAATCAAAAGCTGTGTTTGCTATTACCTTAGGAAAAGACGGAACACTGCTTGGTTTAAACGGCACTACCAGCATCATACCCAGCATTCCGGTGCAGGCTGTTGATACAACCGGCGCAGGTGATGCATTTGTGGGTGCGGTACTTTATCAACTTAGCAAATACCAAAAAACAGAAACAGAAAATTTACAAATTACCGACTGGTATAAAATTATAACCAACGCCAACAAAGCCGGCGCCAGAACCTGCGAATACCTGGGAGCCATGGAGGCTTTTAAACATCTTACTAAAGACATTTTTAATTGATTTACCGCATGGGCAAAGCAATAACTGATAAATCAAAAACGATTAGTGCATCACCTTCTGAAAAAAAATTCAGAGAACGGTTGCTTGCTGTTGGTGATGATATCTTATTGCTTTATAACAGTCTTTACAAAGATCACCCGGGTTGTGAAACAAGTTACCTGGATTTATTGCAGATTATTGAGCGTGCTTTTTCTGACAGAAGTAAAGTGTTACGTGAAAAGGACATCAGCAAACTGAAACAGGAAGATGGCCATTGGTTTTTAAGTAACCGCATCTGCGGCATGAGTTTATACGTTGACCGCTTTTGCGAAAACTTATCAACCCTTACGAACAAACTGGATTATTTTAAAGACCTCGGTATTAATTTACTGCACCTGATGCCGGTTTTTGAAAGTCCTGCCAATGAAAGCGATGGCGGTTATGCAGTATCCGATTTCAGGAAAGTAGATGCACGTTTTGGTAACAATGATTACCTGGCTGAACTGCAACAAAACATGCAAAAGCAGGGCATGTACCTGATGCAGGATATGGTATTAAACCACACATCGCAACAGCACGAATGGGCGGTAAAGGCAAAGAACGGAGAAAAAAAGTACCAGGATTATTTCTATTTTTTTGATAACCGGGATATGCCCGATGAGCTGGAAAAAACAATGCCCGAAATTTTTCCGGAAAGTTCGCCGGGCAGTTTTACCTACGTGCCCGAACTGGATAAATGGGTGATGACCGTTTTTCATAATTACCAGTGGGATCTCAATTTTCGTAACCCCGCTGTTTTTAATGAAATGCTGGATACGATCTTTTTTTATGCCAACCTGGGTGTGGATATTTTACGGATAGATGCACCGGCATTTATCTGGAAAGAAAAAGGAACCGTAAGCCAGAACCTGGATGAAGCACATTGGCTGCTGCAACTGATAAAGCAATGTGTACAGGTTGCCACACCGGGTATGGCATTGCTTGCTGAAGCCATTGTTGCCCCGGCCGAGATCATGAAATATTTTGGAACCGGGCATTTTGTTGCAAGAGAATGCGACCTGGCCTACAATGCAACTCAGATGGCGCTGCAATGGGATGCATTGGCCACCGGCGATACCCGTATCATGCTTACAGCACAGGCTGCCCTGTATGATAAACCTTTTGGAACATCCTGGATAACGTACACACGCTGCCACGATGATATCGGGCTAGGGTATGATGATAAGATGATCACCGACTCCGGCTATGACCCATACGAACACCGGAAATTTATTAAAGATTATTACTCAGGAAACTTTGAAGGCTCTGCGGCCAAAGGCGCCCTGTTTTCTATAAATGATAAAAATGGTGATGCACGGATAAGCGGTTCGCTGGCCTCTTTATGCGGGCTTGAATATGCAATTGAAAACAATGACACGGATGCACTGGAATTGGCCATAAAAAAAATAGTGCTGATGCAGGCGCATAGCTTTTTGATTGGCGGCATACCTATGATCTTTTATGGCGATGAACAGGGATATACCAATGATTACAGTTACCTGCATGACAAGACTAAGGATTATGATAACCGGTGGATGCACCGGCCATTAATAAACTGGAATAAAAACGAAAAAGCTTTTACAGCAGGTACGGTTGAAAATAAAGTCTACTCACTTACAAAAAAACTGATTGGCATACGTGGTATTATTGATGTACTGGCAGATAAAAAAAATCTTACCTGGATAAACACAGGCAATAATCACGTAGCTGGCTTTTTAAGAGCTTGGAAAAATGACCGGGTGTATTGCATTTTCAATTTCAGCAACCAGGCTACCGGCATCAGTTGGTATACTTTTAAGCAGAACAATATGAAGCCTTTAAAACTGTTTGATTATTGGAGCAAAAAAATCTTTGCTGTTGGTTATGATCATGAGCATCTTTCTTTAGAGCCCTACCAGTTTTTGATATTGGAACCAAGATAGGTTTATGCAGCCCCATATTTTTTTATAAGCGCCAGCATTACCCCGTTGGTCCAGCCAAAGCCATCCTGGCCAGGGTATTCGCCGCCACCGGCTTCCAGGCTTGTGTTAACTACATTGTATTTTTCCATTAGTTTTCCGGTTCTGCTAAAAACATCGCTGCACAATTTTATCCAGCGCTTTGCAATGGTTTCTGCCAATTCCGTAAATCCATAATTTTCTAAACCAATAATTGTAATCCAATGCAAAGGCGCCCAGCCGTTGGGGGCATCCCATTGCTGCCCGCTGTTTTGCAGAGAACTTATTAAACCACCTTCCTGCAAAAAATGCAGTGCTATCAACGCTGCAATTTTTTGGGCCTGCTCTTTTGATGCCAATTTAAAAAATAATGGATACGCAGCCGCCAGAGAAAAAACATTTTTTTGTTTACCGGTGCTTGTGTCAAAATCAAAATAGAATCCTTCCACTTCATTCCAGCAATATTTCTGTATTGCCAGTCTACGTTTTTCAGCAGCTTCTAAAAACTGTTTACTTAATATTTCGTTGCCAGAAAGAAGATAGGTTGCTGCTATTTTTTCTTCCAGATATAAAAGAAGGCAGTTAAGATCAACCGGAACAATATCCGTTGTATTGATACTTGCAAAATCATTATTGATCTTAAACCAGCGGCTTGAATAATCCCAGCCGGATTCTGCACCTGCTCTTAAATGCCTGTACATTTCTGCAGGTTCTCTTTTTGAGGTGGCAGCCAGTTCTACATCTTCCCGGTAAGATTCAGGACGTGGTGTTTCGTATTCATCACAATACCGGTTCAATATTTCCCCATCCGGCATCAAAACCGAATGATTTATTTTATTACCTTCAGCATTCAACTCTTTTGCTCCCTTCATCCAGAATTGATATTCCTTTTCCATCTGTGGCAGGTATGTTGCACTCATGCCGTTACAATTAATGTCTTCAAGCAATGTAACCATCAAAGAAAAAAACGGAGGTTGTGATCTGCCCAAAAAATAATTGCGGTTTCCATTGGGTATATAACCAAACCGATCAATGAGGTAAGAAAAATTCTTTACCATATTTTCTATCATATCATACCGCGCCGATGCCTGTAAACCCAATATGGTAAAATAACTATCCCAATAATAAATTTCTCCAAATCGGCCACCAGGTACAATATAAGGGAAAGGCAAAGCTATCAGTGAGCCTTTTGCAGCATCCGGTTTACGGGTGAGTGTTTCCCATAAGTTTTCTATATTTTCAGCTACAGACTGCTGCAGATCGCTGGTGTAACTTATTTCGCTCTTTGCTGGCAGATCATAATTATCAAAAATGAATTTGTGCAGATCAAATCCATCTTCGTTTTTAAGGTTATTGTATAGCGTTGTAATTTTAGCCTCAGAAAATTTAGGTATACAGTCAACAAAAGTTTTTCCATCGGGAAAAATTTCCTGCATCTGAACATCATGCAATAAATTATTATCTTGAAAAGATTTTTCCTGCTGCATAAAAAATTAATGTCCGCCAGTTGACGTATTAATGATGCTGTTTACATTACCAGATTTAACCTGCAACCTTTTAAAGAAAAAAAGCAGCACGGCCATGATTGTAATAGGTATCAGCGAAAAATAAAAGGCTGTTTGTCCGCCATAGGCGCCAAAAATATGACCGGTAATTATAGAACCGGTAGTACCGCCCAATGCTGAGAAAACTACAATAAGGCCCGTCATCGGTGCATGTTTGTGTTTAGGTAACTGGCTTAATATTACCGAATTGATGGCGGGGTAAATGGGTGCTAAAAAAAGTCCGATCAACGGAAAAGCAAATGCCACAAAAGGAACATCAGCAATACTATTTATATCGCCAACCGCTAAACCTTTGGTAAGTGGCACGGTAATTAAAACAATAGCTGCCGCAACAACCAGGCAGCCAAGTAACACATAAAGCCAGTCCATTTTTTTGAATACGATGCCTGCTAAAAACCTGCCTAAAGCAAAAGATGCAGATAAAATACTCGCCATCTGAATGGCCAGGCTTGTAGAAAGATGTAATTCATCTTTATTAAAAGTAGGTAACCAGCTCATAATGCTTTGTTCAATCAACACATAAAAGAATGCGCTGAAAATAAAGACAAGTACAAGCGGCTTAGCCACCAGTTTTATCATACCCATAAACTCGTCTGCCATATTTTTTGCCTCTTCCTGGTCTGCTTTTTTTACAGATGATTCATCAATTTTGGTTGTGAGTAATAAAAGAAAAGCTGCACCTGCAATGACCGCCAGCAGGTAGTAAACTGTAAGCCAGGATTGCGATTTAGGGTTATCATTATCTACAAAATAAGCAAACAGAAAATAACCAACTAATATACCCACCATAAAAAATGATTCCAGAAAATTCATCAGGCTCAGATGTTCCTTATCGTTTTTTGTAACCAGCCCCAATGTTGCAAATACAGAAACTTTTACCAATGCAAAACCAAAACCTACCGAAGCAAATAATAATTTAGTCATGAGAAAACTGGGCACATTGGGCATGATAAGACACATGGCGGTAACAACAGCTAACGCAATCAACATGGCATTTTTATAACCGATGCGTACCACAAATGAAGCCACTATAAAAGAAGTGCCTGCAATGCTGAAATCTTTAAAAGCTTCCAGTATACTGGCAGATCCTTTACTGATATCAAAATTTCCCTGCACCTGCAATATCACCGTTCCCACACTGTTCAACAGAATGGCGAAAACAAAATAATTCAGGAACAACGATACTTTTAGTTTTAGTGTCTGCATATTTTTGCTTTATGGGTTTTGCCTGACCCGTTAATAAATTTTTATAGCGATCCGCCTTCTACAA
>JBBRCM010000209.1:0-5286 GCA_038204855.1 Chitinophagales bacterium | reverse complement strand
AAAGAAAAATACAACGCCGGTACTAATATTAAAGCATGGATGTACACTATCATGCGTAATATCTTCATTAATAATTACAGGCGCAGCGCCAAACAAAACACCATTTTTGATAGTACCCCTAACGATTTTCTGCTTGATTATAACCAATATGCTACTGCTAACGCCGCAGAAACAAATCTTAATTTAAAAGAAATTAAAGAGGCTGTTCACGATTTGCCCGAGATATTTAAAAACCCGTTTGAATTGTATTTTGAAGGCTATAAATACCATGAAATAGCTGAGGTTTTGCAAGAACCGTTAGGTACCATTAAAAGCCGTATTCACTTTGCCCGTAAATTACTAAAACAACAATTGACGAGGTTCTAATATTTAACAATACCCAATGGTACTGTCTTCTATTAAAATCAATACCTTATTTTCGTACATTGAAAAAAGCAGTAATCATAGGAAGTGGCTTTGCAGGACTCTCAGCAGCGTGTTTTATGGCCAAAGCTGGATGGGATGTAACGGTACTTGAAAAGCAGTCTACCCCTGGCGGACGTGCAAGGCAGCTAAAAGAAGCCGGATTTACATTTGATATGGGTCCAAGCTGGTACTGGATGCCCGATGTGTTTGAGCGTTTCTTCAAGAGCTTTGGTAAAAAGGTATCCGATTATTATAAGTTAGACAGGCTGAATCCATCGTACCGGGTTTACTGGAACGATGAGCCGATGGATATTCCGGCTGATTACAATGAATTAAAGAAGTTATTTGAAAGTATGGAACCTGGCAGCGGAACACAGCTCGACAGTTTTATGAAGGAGGGGGTTTATAAGTACGAAGTAGGTATTAATAAACTGGTTCATAAACCCGGGCAGTCCTATACCGAGTTTTTAGACTGGGACCTGGCGAAGGGTATTTTTAAGCTTGATGTGTTTACTTCTATGAAAAAACACATCAGCAAACATTTTAAAAACCACAAGTTGCAACAATTACTGGAGTTTCCTGTTCTGTTTTTGGGAGCATTGCCAGAGAATACACCAGCTTTGTACAGCCTGATGAATTATGCTGATATAAAACTGGGAACCTGGTATCCGCAGGGCGGGATGTATAAGATTGTGGAAGGCATGTTTAGTGTTGCTGAGGAGTTGGGTGTAAAATTTGTGTTTAATGCAGATGTTACTGAAATAAAAGTTGATAATGGAATAGCAGCAGAAGTAATTGCCAATTGCTCATTGCCCATTGCCAATTCGTTCAAAGCTGATGTGGTGATAGGTGCAGCGGATTATCATTTTATAGAAATGAATCTTTTGTCTAAAAATTACAGGAGTTATAGTGAGGAATACTGGAACAAAAGAGTGATGGCGCCAAGCTGCCTGTTATATTACGTAGGACTAAATAAAAAACTGGAAGGCGTTTTACACCATTCTCTTTTTTTTGACAGCAGCTTTGAAGTACACGGTAAGGAAATTTATACATCAAAACAATGGCCAACCGATCCGTTATTTTATGTTTGTGCGCCTTCTGTAACAGATGATACGGTAGCGCCGGAGGGGCAGGAGAACCTGTTTTTTTTAATACCGGTTGCAACCGGTTTGCAAGGCGATACAGAAGAGCTGAGGGATGCTTACTTTGAAAAAATAGTGGAGCGGTTTGAAAAATACAGCGGACAAAGTATAAAGGAATCAATCATTTATAAAAAAACCTACTCCGTTAGCAACTTCGTAAATGATTACAACTCTTTTAAAGGAAATGCTTACGGATTGGCTAATACTTTAATGCAAACAGCAACTTTAAAACCTGCCTGCAGGAGTATTAAAATAAAAAACTTATTTTACACCGGTCAATTAACAGTACCTGGGCCGGGAGTGCCGCCCAGCCTCATAAGTGGCGAAGTGGTTGCAAAACTGGCAACTAAATGTTTTGGATAAACTGATTAAATGAATTGTTTTAGAACAGGAAACTAATAGAATTAGAATACGCATTTTATTAATTATTTCTGCCTAAAACCAACTTGAAAAATTGAAAACAAAATTTATAAAAGGAAATGATTAAGCTTTTCCACGATGTGAGCCAATTGTGCAGCAAGTCTGTAACTGAAAAGTACAGCACTTCGTTCAGCAGTGCCATTAAGCTGCTGCACCCCGATCTGCGGACGCCTATCTATAACATTTATGGCTTTGTACGGTTTGCGGATGAGATCGTGGATACTTTTCATCAATACCAAAAAGAAGAATTGCTGCTAGAGTTTAAAAAGGATACCTACGCCGCAATTGAACGTGGAATCAGCTTAAATCCCATCCTGCACAGTTTCCAGATTACGGTAAGGGAATACAATATCTCTCATGATTTGATTGAAGCATTTTTCAGCAGTATGGAAATGGATTTAAGCAAAACAGAATACAACAGCAACGGCTACAAAGAATATATTTATGGCAGTGCCGAAGTGGTGGGCCTGATGTGCCTGTACGTTTTTTGCGAAGGCGATAAAAACATGTACAACGATTTAAAGCCATCTGCACGGGCGCTTGGGGCAGCTTTTCAAAAAGTTAATTTTTTAAGAGATGTAAAAGCCGATTACGAGCAGTTAAACCGGTCTTATTTTCCTGAAGTTGATTTTACCAACTTTACAGCAAGAATGAAAAAAGAAATTGAAGACGATATAGCCGTTGATTTTGAAAATGCTTACGAGGGGATATTGAATCTACCGAGTAAGGCCAGGTTTGGTGTGTATGTGGCTTACAAATATTATTTATCGCTTTTCAAAAAAATAAAACGTACTGCGCCTGCAAATATAATGGAGCAACGTATCCGTATTCCCAATTATGGCAAAGCGTATATTGTTGCCAAGGCAGGCTTAAGAAGCCAGTTCAATTTATATTAATCAAAAGCACTGATGGAAATTATCCTGGTAGATGAGCATGATGTGCCAACTGGCACTATGGAAAAAATGGAAGTGCATCAAAAAGCCCTGCTGCACAGGGCTTTCAGCATTTTTGTATTTAATGATAAGGGAGAAATGCTGCTGCATAAGAGGGCTGATAAAAAATACCATAGCGGGGGTTTGTGGACCAATGCCTGCTGCAGCCACCCCAAACCCGGCGAAGAAATATCAGTAGCTGCAGCAACACGCCTGCGGGAAGAAATGGGCTTTAATACAGAACTTACAAAAGCCTTCGATTTTATTTATAAAGCACCTTTTGATAACGGGTTAACCGAACATGAGTTTGATCACGTTTTTATTGGCAGGTACGATGGTGCTATTCTTCCCAACCCGGAAGAAGTAAGCGACTATTGCTTTAAAGCAGTTGAAGAAATTAAAAATTCCATTCAATCGCATCCTCAAAAATATACGGAGTGGTTTAAAATTGCTTTTCCAAAAATGGAAGCGTATCTTAAAGCGTTATCCAATTGATTTTTTCAGCAGTAAAAACTACGTGTGCTAAACAGGTTTACAAAAATTGAAATTGCCACGGCCGTTGCTGTCTTTTTTCATAGCATAGGCTTGATCGGTCTGTTGTTTTTTGATAGGGCTTTTTTTCTTGCCGCAACTCCTTTTAATCTATTACTGTCTTTTGCATTGCTTATATGGACGCAGACGAATAAAAATAGCTGGTTTTTTCTATTCCTGGCAACTTGTTTTATTGTTGGTATTGTTGTTGAGGCTATTGGGGTTAATACCGGTTTTTTATTTGGTGATTATGCTTATGGAAATGTACTTGGGCCCAGAATTAAAAATGTACCGGTGCTTATTGGGGTTAACTGGTTTCTAATTATTTATTGCTGTGGAATCAGTATCCATACATTACTAATGAAAGCTATAAACCGTATTGCGGCAGATAGTGGAAAAAGCCCCATGGCATTGAAGGCTTTGTCTGTAATTATAGACGGTGCTACGCTGGCAGTTTTTTTCGACTGGCTGATGGAACCGGTAGCCGTTAAGCTGGGTTATTGGGTTTGGCAGGGCGATGGATCGATACCGATGCTTAATTATATATGCTGGTTTTTAATAAGTTTATTGCTGCTGGCGGTATTTCATTTTGCAAAATTCAATAAACAAAACAAATTCGCTGTAAATTTGTTACTTATTCAACTCATGTTCTTTCTATTATTGAGAACTTTTTTGAAATAAATATTTAGGTATAGGCGTTTAGTTATCCCAATATTCCATATATTCAGCTATGGAAAAACGGGATAAATTTGCTGGTATGAATTCTATAAAATTTAACCAGCACTTTAAGACAGATGAAGATTGCCAAAAGTACATAGCTGATATTAAGTGGGAACAAGGTTACAGTTGTAAAAACTGTGGAAATACTAAATATATAAAAGGAAGCAAACCTAATAACAGGCGTTGCCTTAAATGCAAAAAAAATGAAAGCCCCACAGCAGGAACTATGTTTGACAAGGTTAAGTTTTCCTTACTTACTGCAATGAATATTGTTTTTAAAATTGTAACAAAAAAGAAAGGCATGTCAACGCTGGAATTAAGCAGGGAATTTGAATTGCGTCAAAAGACTTGCTGGTCATTTAAATGGAAAATTCAACAGGCAATGCAAAGCAGCAAGCAAAATCCTTTAACGGGAGAAGTGCATGTTGATGAGTTTTATATTGGTCAGCCGGAGGAACAAAAGCGAGGGAGAAGTAAAGGAGAAAAAAGATTGGTTATAGTGGCATTAGAAAAAGTGCAGGGGGGTGTGGGAAGGGCTTATGCCCAGGTAATTGAAAGTGCATCATCTGAAGATTTCAAGCCTTTCTTTTATAACTATATTGATGTTAATGCAGTTGTGATTACTGATGAATGGAGGGGATATTTGCCTTTAAAAAAGGAGTATCAGCATTTAAAACAAGTACCTTCAAACGAAGGTAAAAATTTCCCAGATATGCATATCCATATTATGAATTTGAAAGGGTGGCTAAGAGGTATTCACCATCATTGCAGTAAAGAACACCTTCAAGGCTATCTTGACGAGTATCATTATCGCTACAACAGACGAAACAGTATGAATACAATGTTTGATTTATTAGTGAAGAAAATGGTAGACAATAAACCAATAAGATTAATCACAAATAAGGGATAGCTAAACGCCTATACCTATCGGTTTATATCTCCTATTTCTGTTATCATCGTCATAGCTGTAATTAAACCTACGCCAGGTGTAGAGGTAAGCAGCCCGTAGGTTTGCTTATAAGCATCGCTTTGCGATAATACTCTTATTTGTTTGTTGGTATCAAACAGGCGTTTGCGCAAAAGCAGCACGTCTTCAATTAAGAAATCAACGGTGGCTTTGTTGCTGATATGGGTTA
>JBBRCM010000208.1:0-5388 GCA_038204855.1 Chitinophagales bacterium | reverse complement strand
GTTTTTAAAACATTTACAACCCAGGCAGTAAATTCATACGTGGTGGTTGCGCACAAGCCGGTAATGGTATCTACAAAAAAATCTGAGGGCGTTATTGATGCATTTACCAGCATCATATACCCATTTACATCATTGGGTGTGTGATCTTCAGCTAAATTATGCCAGCTGCCACCAAAACAATTGTTGGTAGCATTGATGATGGTATAGCTGCCATCATTTGGGCAATCGCCTGCGGTATAAGTGTAGGTGGTTTGAGAAGGCGGTAAGGACGCACCAATACCGGTACCGGCACCAAAATTTATGCTTACAACAGCATCGCCCAGCGAACCGGTACAAACCTGGCCCTGTATTTTGTTTAATCCCCCAAGGAAAAAAATAAAGATGGCTGCGAAGTAGGTACTTATTTTCATTGCTGCTGTAAAAATAGTTTTTATGTGCCTAAATAGTTTCACCAGCCGGTAAAAGATCAACAATCCCTGATGCTAAGTGAATTCTAAATAAAATAAATTCATTTTAGGTGGTTGCATTATTTCATTTTATTTTTACACGGTTGCATAACAAAACGCTTGGATAAAAGATGACAAATGGTATGCCTTTGAAACGAGCGTGGCAACGATGATGCCATTAAACTAAATGCTTGGCCCCAAAAAAAATTAGCGGCCAGACAAATCTAAAATCTAAAATCGTAAATCAAAAATGGTAGATGTTATTCTGGGCTTGCAATGGGGAGATGAAGGCAAAGGTAAAATTGTAGATTACTTTGCTAAAGATTATGATGTAATTGCCCGTTTTCAGGGTGGGCCAAATGCCGGGCATACTTTGTATGTGGATGGGAAAAAAATTGTACTGCACCAGATACCAAGCGGTATTTTTCATACAGATAAAGTTAACCTGATTGGTAACGGCGTAGTGCTGGATGCCATTACATTAAAAAGGGAGTGTGAGAATGTGGCAGCCTTTGGTGTTGATTATAAAAAGAATCTTTTTATTAGCGAACGTGCACACCTTATTCTACCTACACACCGTGCACTGGATAAAGCCAGTGAACTGAGCAAAGGCAACGAAAAAATTGGTAGCACATTAAAAGGTATTGGTCCCGCTTATATGGATAAAACCGGCCGCAACGGCCTGCGGGTTGGTAATTTATTGGATAAAAGTTTTACCACTGATTATATAAAGCTTCGTATGAAACACCAGCGCCTGCTGGATAATTTTAATTTTCAGGAAGATATTAATGCCTGGGAAGAAGAATTTTTTGAAGCCATGGAATTTTTGCGGGAGTTTAAAATTGTAAACGGCGAATATTTTATAAACGAAAAAATACAAAAAGGCCAACGGGTGCTGGCCGAAGGGGCACAGGGAAGTATGCTGGATGTGGATTTTGGAACATTCCCGTTTGTAACAAGCAGCAATACCATATCGGCTGGTGTTTGTACTGGTTTGGGCATAGCTCCACAAAAAATTAAAGAGGTATTTGGTATTTCAAAAGCTTATTGCACCAGGGTGGGTAGCGGCCCTTTTCCTACAGAACTGCTCGATGAAACCGGTGAGCAGCTGCGCAAAACCGGAAACGAGTTTGGAAGTACTACCGGTCGCCCACGCCGTTGCGGCTGGATTGACCTGGTTGCCCTGCAGTTTGCCTGCATGATAAACGGGGTTACACAAATTATTATGACCAAGGCCGATATACTGGATGAACTTGATGAGTTGAAGGTTTGTAACAGCTATAAAATTAATGGCAAAGAGATTGACTATGTGCCTTTTCAAATGAACAAAGTAGATATTGAACCTGTATATAAATCATTTGCAGGCTGGCAGAAAGACATAACGGCAGTTACTGAATTTGATGCGCTGCCAGCCGAAATGAAAACATATATTGATTACCTGAACGAATTTTTGGGCGTGCCTGTAAAGTATATCAGTAACGGCCCTGGCAGAGATCAATTGGTTATTGTATAAAATAAATAAAAAAACTTTGAATTTTATTTGGCTATGTAAAACAGATTTGGAAATTTTACAGTACTAATCTACATTGACTTATGACTTTAATATCAGACGACACAAAGACAACAACAGTTACAGCAGGTTTTGCCACTGTAGTAAATGCTGCGAAAAAGGCGGCCAAACCAAGAGGTGATGATGATAACGATGATGATCTTGATGATGACGATGAAGCGCCATCTCCATCTCCAAAGAAAAAATCGGCACCAAAGAAAAAAGGAGCTGATGACGATGACGACGACGACGATGTAGAAAAGGAAGATGACTGGGAGAAAACCGAAGAAGAGGATAACTGGGATCCGGATTTTGATGAGTTTGATGTGCCTAAATCTGTTGGTAAGAAAGCCGCAGTAAAAAAGCCCGGTAAAGGAAAGGATGACGATGATGACTTTAAAGTGGATGATGATTTCAGCGACCTGGGTTTGGATGATGGCGATGATTTTGATGATGATGAAGATGATTTTTAACCTGCCTTCCGGAGAGGCCGGTGCAGTATTTAGCAACGGGGTAAAATAAAAAAGTGAAAAAAAGTATTGCTTTTCCTGTTGACGACTTTAATATTTTTAAAATACAAATGTTGAACTGGGTAAACCGGTTCAACATTTTTTGTTTACTGGATAACCGGCATTATGATTTTAGTAAACCGGCTTTTGAATGCCTGCTGGCCGCAGGATCAAAAGCCAATATTGAAATGCAGGCCGGTAAAGCCTTTGCTGCACTGCGATCTTTCTACACAGAAAATAAAAGCGAATGGCTGTTTGGTCATTTAGGCTACGATCTTAAAAATGAAACGGAAAAATTAAACTCAGCCAATGCTGATGGCATCGGTTTTAGCGACCTGCATTTTTTTATACCCGAAATTGTAATTGAACTCAATGACAAAGAAGTAACCATACATGGTGATGGCGATGCCACAATTATTTTTGATACCATACTTGCCTGTTCGGGCACAATTAATGAAAGTTTAAAGTCTGAAATTTCTATTCAGCAT
Organism: Chitinophagales bacterium; assembly: GCA_038204855.1. Classification (GTDB taxonomy): domain Bacteria; phylum Bacteroidota; class Bacteroidia; order Chitinophagales; family Chitinophagaceae; genus Ferruginibacter. The sequence continues at coordinate 2,396 of JBBRCM010000208.1, read as the reverse complement.
AAAATAAGCAGGAACGATTACATTGAAATTATAGAAAAGCTGCGGCAACATATTTTAAGGGGCGATTGTTACGAAATAAATTTTTGCCAGGAATTTTTTGCAGAAAACGCCGACATCGATCCCTTATATATTTACAACCGGTTGACCGAACTTTCTCCCAATCCTTTTTCTGTATTTTATAAATTGAATACCCGTTATTGTTTATGTGCAAGCCCGGAGCGGTATTTAAAAAAAGAAGGAAACAAAATTATTTCTCAACCCATAAAAGGAACCAGTAAAAGAAATACAGCAAATGCCGCAGAAGATGAGAAAGCAAAAAATTATTTAAACGAAAGCGAAAAAGAAAAAAGTGAAAACGTAATGGTAGTCGACCTGGTGCGTAATGATTTGAGCAGGATATGTAAGCCCGGATCGGTGCAGGTAGATGAATTGTTTGCTGTATATAGTTTTCCGCAGGTACACCAGATGATAAGCACAGTAAGCGGCCAGATAGAAGAAGGCAAAGACTGGATTGATTGCATTGAAGCCACTTTCCCCATGGGCTCTATGACCGGGGCGCCCAAAAAAAAGGTGATGGAATTAATTGAGCAATACGAGCAAACCAAACGGGGTTTATTTTCCGGTGCAGTCGGGTATGTAAGGCCCGGCGGCAATTTTGATTTTAATGTAGTGATACGCAGCATACTTTACAATGCAACAAATAAATATCTTTCCTTTCAGGCGGGTGGTGGCATTACGTATAATAGCCATCCCGCATTGGAATATGAAGAGTGCCTTTTAAAAGCAAAGGCGATGATGAAGGTGCTGGAGTAGGGTGAGTCACCCTTTTAAAGGGTGGCTCACCGTTTTTACTTCAGTGAGCGCCGTCGCCTTGTCTCCTGACAAGCGGCATAACAAGGTCTTCCAGAATTTTGATACACTTTTCTGGTAATTAAGAGTGGCCTTCTGATTCCCGCTTGTCGGGAGACAAGGCGGGGGGCGCTGGAATAGTAAAGTATTTTAAATTTAAAGCAAGAGTGGAACACCTGCGGCGGCGGAATTACATCCAAAAAGGATTTCGGTTGGCATTAAATATCCTATAAATGTAAATGTATTTTTCTTCTATAATTTCATAAACAATAATGAAGGGGAATTTTTTAACTACCCGATACCTGATATTTTCGTAGAGAAATGAGCCAGATGCAGGAATGTTTTTAAGTTGATTAAAAACAATCCCGATGGCTAATTTAAATTTTTTACCTAGCCCAGTTTGTACTTTATTGTAATAATTAATTGCGCTTTGAATATCACTAAATGCCGTTGAAGAAATTTTTATTTTATAAGTCATGTTATCAGCTTACAAGTTTGTCTTTTACTTCATCCCAATTTAGCATATGATCAGGATTATTTTTAGCATTCGTTCTTTCTAATTCTACTAAAGCTATTTGTTCTTTTGTTAAACTAAAATCTTCCTCTACGAAGGGTTCAACTACAAACTCAAATTTCTTTAAAAGCTCCATCATAAATGGAACTTGTGCTTCAGGAATATTAAATGATACTTGTGGCATAATAATAATTTTGAAATATAAATTTACAATTTTTTTTGCATTTTTTGTTTGCGACGCCCTGCAAAACTTCGGAAGTCTAAGATTACCGGGGCAACCGAAACAGGTGATAGAATTAATTGAGCTATACGAGCAAACCAAACGGGGTTTATTTTCGGGTGCAGTCGGGTATGTATAGCCCGGCGGCAATTTTGATTTTAATGTAGTGATACGCAGCATACTTTATAATGCAGCAGATAAATATCTTTCCTTTCAGGCGGGTGGTGGCATTACGTATAGCAGCCATCCCGCATTGGAATATGAAGAGTACCTTTTTAAAAAAAAGGCGATGATGAAGGTGCTGGAGTAGGGTGAGTCAAATCTTAATGGGTGGCTTCTCTGGTTTTTACCTTCGTGAGTGCTGATGTTCCTCCCTAAGCGGCATAACAACAAAAGATTTTGGGAATAGTGAAATTTTTCTGTTAATTAAGAGTGGGCTTTGGTTCCCGCTTTTAGGGAGGTAAGGCGGGAGCGTTAGGATAGTAAAGTGTTTTAAATTTGAAAACATGGGAATGGAACACCTGCGGCGGCGTAAACACACACTCCGATTAAGACTAACACTGTTCTGACTGTCGGTATTTTACAACTTAACACTAGTAAACTACAGTTGTAAAAGAGGGTGCGGCAATTTAATATACGAGCAAATATAAATTATAACACGTGTAATAAGATGAATGCAAATGTCTATTTTCAACCTTCAAATATTTTTAGCCATTGAACCACGTACTAAGGAAACATTTTTTTAATTTTTTAGTTTTGTTATCATGTTTATTGTCAATCCTATCCAATAAAACATTCTCTCAAACTAAAACA
>JBBRCM010000207.1:0-5601 GCA_038204855.1 Chitinophagales bacterium | reverse complement strand
GCAACCGCTTGTTATTTTAGAAAGTTCCCTGCAGTCTCAGTACATGATTATTTGTATGCTCACTTATAGATTAAAATTACAGAATTTATTGTATATCAGCACTTAATAAAGTTTTTTCTGTTAACAAAAGGCTTATTTGCGGCTTTTTTATAAAATTAAAAAGGCGGGGTTGCTTATTATAAAGTTATTTAAAATAGCCTGTTTGCCAAATATCTTCATCTTTTTTATCTGCTTTTCTTCGGCCACCAAAAAACAGCAACTGTCTTTTGCTGCATCAAATTTTTGGGTTATTTTTTTAATTTTTTCAAATACTTTGCTCCAGTAAACCGGGTTGCCATTGCCTATAAATACCGAAAACTGCAGCCTTACCAGCCCCATCTCTTCTAATTTTTTTGCCAGTTGGGTGCGGGTTTTGTCGTTTTCTATATCGTAAAAAACAAGTTTATACATGGCTGCCGGGTTTGCGGTTAAATTCTTTTAATAAATACTGTGCCAGCCGGGTTAAATAATACTGCACCTGATCGCGCCGCTTTATTTTTTTACCGTTAAACAGGTTCTTTTCATCCAGGTAGCTGATTACGGCAGGTATAATTATGGCCTTGCCTTTTTTGCTGAGGCTTATGCCCCCTTTTTCGTAAGGCTCAAAACAATCCGGCAGCAGTTGGTTTTGCATAAACAGGTCTATTACCAGTTTATCTATCCACGGCCTAAAGGGTTCTATGGCATCAAAGACAAAACTGCGGGTATTATACAAATCGGCATGCATAATGCTTATCTGCGGATCGAGCCCGGCACTGAGTACCGCAGTTTCTACAGTATTGTATAACATGCCGTAACCATAATGTAAGGCAGCATTAAAAGGCATGGTAGCCATTTGTTTTTCCCTACCGGTAAACGGGGTTATTTTTTGCAGGGTAAGCTGCACTATGTACCAGTAACACCTGCTTATCTGTGCTTCCTGCAACTGCAGGGCTGCAAAATTAACCGGCTGATGGTTTTCGTTTTTTGCAGCAAGGGTTTCCATTTTTTGTACCCATTTTATTATTTTGGGTTCGTTGCTTTTGCGGTTGCAGCAGTAGCTGGCATTGGCCAGTTGCCCGGCCGCCTTTAAGGCTATATTTTTTACCATCCACTGCAAGCCCTCGGTATGCAGGCCAAATAAAACCTGCTGTTTTTTTATTAACCCGTGGTTGCCCGCTACCGATGAGCTTATACGGGCCATGGGTCTTGCAGCACCATCGTGTATTACAATGGGTATATTGTTTTGTATGGCAAGCAATATGGCGGGTGTGCTTATATTGCAGGGCTTGTAAATTTGAAAAGCAGTTACCTTTAAGGGGCTTATCATTTTTACAATATCATCGGCAGTGCCGCTTATTTTAAAGCAGTTGTTTTCTTTGCTTATGTCGGCTCCGTAAGTGTCTATACAAATTATCATAATTGTAGCCCCCCTGCCCCCCATGGGGGGTTCTGAAGCATTCATTTAGTTGAACACTTTCATTTTGGATAACAGGGGATATTTTTAATGGTTAAAAAAATACATAAGGAATATCCAGCCAGTCGGTACTTTCAAAATCGGCCAAAGGTGCTGTTGCTGCTGCCCATTTTTGGTAAACAGGCTGCAGGCCGGCATTATCATTGCCCAGGATGGTTTCGGCAAAATTTATCTTGCCTGCCAGTTCCTGCTCAAACAGTTTTATTTTTTTATTGCTCATACCGGTTTGGTAGCGGTACTCTACCTCTTTAACGGTATTGTACCGTTCAATTTCGGTAAGCAGGGCCGGCAGGTACTGCGGCTGCAGGGTTACGGTATCGTTGGTCAACAGCAGCCCGGTTACTGTTTTGGTATCGGCAATGCCAAAAAGTTTTGTTTTACTGTGGTTAATACTAAAGCCCTGCTGCACAATAGTGGTTTCTAAAATTTCTTGGTCTAATGTGGTTATAGGTGTGGTGGCACTAAAGCTCAGGTCATCGGCAAAGCGGGTATAGGTAATGCCGGTGCGGTTGCATACGTTTTGTAAAGTATCGTCTAATTGCCGGGTGCAAATATTTGCCAGCACCGGCGATGTGGGGGCTCCCATGGGCAGGCGTTGGTTACAGGTGGTAAGGGTGGCCAGTGTTTTTATAATTTCCCTATCTGCCTTTTTTAATATGCCTGCCAGGTTGGTATGTACATCATCATAACTTACCTGGTGAAAATAATCCTGAAAATCTATGTTAAGCAGATACGGTTTACCCAGGTGGGCTTTTGCATTGCTTACAATGCCAACTGCATCTTCATTATTGGCGGCTATGCAAAACCCATGCACGGCAGGGGGTTTTATGGTATAATACCATGCCTGCAAATAATTGTTGAGGGTGCGCTGTATGGTTTTTAATTTTTTTTCAGGGTCTTCTATCAGCCTGAATTTGCCGTTCTTTTTGGGTATGCGGTAAGTTTTATATTGCGGGTGCAAACAGGCTAATGCCAGCGTGGTAGGGTGTGTTTTTAACAACACAGCCAGCTCTGCAACATGTTTTATGCCGCAGAGCCGGGTTGCTTTTTGTTGTATTACTGAGTGTTTCATTGTTTGACCTCACCCCCTAACCCCCTCTCCCAAAGAGAGGGGGGAGACGGACATTTCGTTTATAAATGAGCATTCTGGTTGACGTTACCACCTAAATCCCCTCTTCCAAAGAGAGGGGGGAGACGGGCATTTCGTTTGTAAATCGGTTTAGCTATTTTTTATTTTTTCCACAATGTCAAAGAACTATTTGCGTGGCTGCTTGTGCAGCCAGCCCTTGCCAAAAGCCATATCGTTGCCAATGGCTATGCGGTCGGGCAGCAGGGCGTTTGTGTAAAATACCAAATCAATGGCAATAAAACTATTGTTGTGTTCTTTAACTTTTTCTATGCGGTCAATATCATCAATGGTTACGGTAAGGCGGTGCTCATTTTTATCCCACCGCCAGTTTAGCGCCGTTGCCAGGCCCTGCAGGTGCTGGGCCAGCAGCTTCTCTAAAAAAGAAACCTTGTTTAAAAAACCCGGTAGGTTTTTATATACATTGTAATTGGCATTGTTAAAGGGCACATATTGTATAATGCGGTAGCGATACATGTACTGCTCCTGCACGGGTACCAGGCGCAGCCATTGTTTGGGTTTGTCGTAGTCATCTATCTGCAGGTTAATATTCCTGTCTTTGTAATACTTTTCTATGGCACCGCTTTTCCACAGTGCCATCAATGACTCCCTGCCTTCGTTAATGGCATAAATATATGGCCGGCCTTTATAACTGCGGTACTGTATCAGCGGGTAGCGGTGCAGCAGTTTGCTTTCGGCACCGCTGTTATCGTGCTGGTGAAAAAGATCATTATCCCATCCGCCCAGCCCGGCTATCACCCCCCTGAATTGCTTTATCTCCTGCGGCAGGCAGGGGATATTAAACTCTAAAGTGAGGGTGGAGATGGAGGTTTGCATGGGGAAAGTAATTATTGAAATTGGCCGTAGCCTACGTTTGTTTTGGAGCCAATGCCCGTGGTAAGAATTATTTTTTGAAAGAGTTTTATTTTATCGCCAACAGATATTAAGCCAGGCTTTAAATCAAATTGAAATAATAGAGAAACTTCCGGCAAAATTTTTAATAACTTAATTGGTATAGGATTTTTTAAAGGATTAAGATGCGGTGTTATATAATCAGTGCCTACAATTTTTTGGTGAGGATCAGCTTCATGAATGACTGCATCATGAATTTTATCTCTTGAATAAAGCGATTTATTTTTACCTGTTTCATAATTAATGCCTTCAAAAATTTCAAGTTCCAGTTTATTCACCCATTCAGTTTGATCAGGAAGGGCATTTTCAATTGGTTCAAAAGTGTTTTCAAGAAAGTCAGGGTCATTAATATGGTCAAATTGGGCCAATATCCAGCCGGCTTTGGTCTCCTTTTTAAAACGGGATGTATTTTTATGCCTGATTCTATTGGGGAAAACAGAGCGTAAAAGTCCTTTTACAGATGAACCCGGAATAACCGGCAGGCCATAAGTATGGTCAAAATAAAACCCGGCTTTAAAGTCATTGTTATCTTCTTTTATGCCATGCGGCATACCTGTACCGGTAAGTAAGCCAGGGTACGCAAGCCAACAAACAAAACTTTGATTTTCATCAGCACTATAAAATAGTTCATCGTCATTATCCAAGCCCCTGTTCAACAGGCTCATGATGGAATCACCGTTAGTTTGAATTCCGTTTGCGCTAAAATTGTACATATTGCTGTAATAAACAAAACCAAGATTTGATCCCATAATTATTCATTTTCGATGTTATGATTAAATGTTCTGATGGTTATTTTAAGTGCAACAGATGCATTGATTATTTTTTCTCGCCAAATATTAAGCTGTTGTAAATTGCTGTATTCGTTTAAACAGGCCTGGTACAAGGCAAGGCCGGTTGCCGTATTATTAATGGCGGCAACTTCTGCAATTAAATTCAGTATTTTTTTTCTTTTATCATCAGCAATATATACCGATAAAGTTGGCAATAGCCCTGATGTGATTACTGCCGGGCCAAAGGCTGCAAGGTATCCATCATATACCCCTTCGGTAAGGGTATCATTATTTATAACCGGGCTTGCCAGTAACGCAGTATTGGCTGTGGGCAATAATTTTTCTATAGCACTCATAATTTTATAGTTTTGAAATTTCGCATAATCCATAACCTATTGTTGCGTTGGCACCTATCTGCACCAATTGGTTGTCGTTAAATAAATTAAAAAAATCAGGACAGGATTCTCCCGCATTATCAGATACTGCGAAAAAAAACCGGCTGGCCCTTGGTATGATCTGTTCGTACCAAAGGTTGGAGCTCTGTCCATTCTCCAGGCAGTTACGGGCAATTACAGGTAAATGATAATCACTTACAAGATCCAGGAACCTGGTGTCATCAACCAGTGCAATGCGGTTACCAAAAAGCTGTTTTAAAGTATCGCTCAAAACGGCTGTATTTGAAACGATATTGGCACTTTCATAGTCTTCAATTTTAAGATTATTTACCGGTATGCCAAAAACAACAGCATTGTTTATAAGCATGCAGTTTTTCAAAGCAGTTAGTTCTGTAATCAACTGTGTATTTTGAGGCTGTTGCAGGAGTTGTAAATAATCAATCAGTTCATCAATTACAACAGGTGCAACCAGGTTAAAATATGGAAACTGGTTGCTTCTTACCGGGATGGATAATAAATGAGCCTGGTGAAAAATTATTTTTCCTTTGGCTGCCTCTCCACCACCAAAAATATCATCATCAGAAATTGTCCTTGGTTCAGACTTATAAAATTCTCTGAATGCACCTTTAAGGCTGCTGGCATAAATGCAGGGTAATTTATTTGCAGGGTCTCGTTGTACCAATTTATCTATTACCCCATAATTGCTGTCTCCGCTGCCTGCGTGAAGATGGGTTTTGCAGAATATCTGAAAAAATTGTGTCATGTAATATTGTTTTTATTATGAAAAATATTTGAAATAGTTATAGCCAATACGTTTGAGGGAACTGTTCTCCAGTTCGGTTAAAATGCTGTTACAGTAAAGTACCGAGCCTCTTGTCAGCAATCCGTATCGGGTACTTTTGT
>JBBRCM010000206.1:0-5960 GCA_038204855.1 Chitinophagales bacterium | reverse complement strand
TCAACATTCAACATTGCGTTGTATTTTAGCTTTAAAGTTAATACTATAATGAAGAAATTGCCCATTCAATTTTATCAGCGGACAGATGTAGTTTCGATTGCAAAAGAATTGATCGGAAAAATTATTGTTAGCAATATTGATGGGCTGGTAACTTCCGGCCGCATAGTAGAAACAGAAGCCTATATCGGGCTTTCAGACAGGGCGTCTCATTCTTTTGGAGGTAAGCGTACCGCCCGTAATGAGCATATGTATGCCGCTGCCGGCACAGCTTATGTGTATATCTGTTATGGTATGCACCATCTGTTTAATGTGGTTACCAATGTAAAGGAAGTTCCTGATGCGGTGTTGATAAGAGCTGTTGAACCTTTAAACGGAATAAGCATCATGCTTAAAAGAACCGGTAAATTAAAACCCGATAACACCTTAACAAAAGGGCCTGGTAATGCAGCTAAGGCACTGGGTATTTCAAAAATTCATTCGGGCATTAAACTGCTAAAGGATGAGATATTGATTGCCGATGATGGATTTAAGATTGATAATAATTCAATTGGTGTAAGCCGGCGTATCGGTATTGAGAATACCGGCGATGCAGCGATGAAGCCCTATCGTTTTTATGTAAAGGGTAATCCATTTGTAAGCAGCTCTCCGAACAAATAATGTCAGATACTTTTGCCCCCGGTTACCTCAGGCAACGCGGAATATCTTAAATGGATTGAATTTTGGATAATACAAAAATGAGTTTACTTTTTTATTAATAATCCAATATCGGCAATACTTTCAATCTTGTATTACCACGTTTAATGCACGCCTCATCTGTTGCCTATTTGCTTGCTGCCTCAACCTCCCCCCATACCTGCCATATACCTGCGCCGTAGTGAAGCTTTACCTAAGCCGGTAAACCTTATGAAAAAAATTATGTTAAACATGCCTGAACGGGCCCAGACTCACACGAACAGTCATTAGTAACATTAACATACCTGAACGAGCGATTAGTGCCTCAAACCGAAAAGCCTTGCCTGGCAACAACTGTATGTTTGTAACACAAAATGCTAAATTTGAAACCGGACACATGTCATGCTATATTGTCATTTTTTACGAACTTGTACGATATTTGTTGCATCGAAGCTTTTCGATACATAATTAAACAAAACCTAGTGCATGAAAATATTACTTCGCTACCTGAAGCCTTATAAATGGCTGGTGGCACTAACCTTAACTTTAGCTGCCATCAATATTGGGTTTTCCCTGATAGATCCCATTTTACTGGGAAAACTAATTAATCTTGCCAACGACCACCAGGGCAGTACCAAAACCCCTGTTCACAATTTTGATTGGAACCGGTTTTTCTATTCCTTTTCCTGGAGTAAGCCTGGTGTTTGGTATATCCTCGCTGCTTCTATAACAGTGGCCATGATAAGCCGTATTGCAAAAGCTTTCCAGGATTATTTTTTAAACGTGGTGATACAGAAATTTGGCGCTAAAGTTTTTACCGATGGTTTGCAACATGCCATGAAACTGCCTTATCAGGAATTTGAAGACCAGCGAAGCGGCGAAACACTTTCAATTTTAACCAAAGTGCGGTCGGATGTTGAAAGGTTCATGACTAATTTCATCAATATTTTATTTGGCGTAATTATAGGAGTGGTTTTTGTATTTGTGTATGCCGCAATTTATATACACTGGAGCATTCCCGTGGCTTATATTGTTGGCATTTTACTACTTACTGTAATCACTAATTTTCTCAGCAAAAAAATAAAAATAATTCAAAAAAATATTGTTGGCGAAACAACGGCACTCGCAGGCTCTACAACCGAATCGCTCCGCAATATTGAGTTGGTAAAAAGTCTTGGCCTTACCGAGCAGGAAGTAAACAGGTTAAATAAAAATACCTATAAAATACTGGGGCTGGAACTTAAGAAAGTAAAGAAAATCCGCAGTATTAGCTTTATACAAGGCACATTTGTAAATACATTACGTCAGGTAATTCTGTTTATCTTAATGTATCTCATCTTTCGGGATGAAATGAATGCCGGGCAGTTAGTAACCATGCAGATATTTTCTTTTTTTGTTTTTGGTCCGCTGCAGGAAATTGGAAATATTCTTTTATCGTACCGGGAGGCTGAAGCATCTTTAAATAATTTTCATAACCTGATGATAAAAGAGCCTGAGCTGGAACCGGCAAACCCGAAAGCACTGAATAATATTGAAACACTTTCTTTTAAAGCGGTTTCATTTAAACATAAATCAGCATCTCACAAAGCTATCAACAACATCAGCTTTGATGCAAGGATTGGCGAAACGGTTGCTTTTGTTGGCCCTTCGGGTTCCGGTAAATCTACCTTAATGAAATTATTGGTTGGATTATACAGACCGCTGGAAGGAAAAATTATGTACAATAATTTAGACGAGACAGAAATACATTTTGATGATCTGCGTAAGCAAATTGGTTTTGTAACACAGGATACCAATTTATTCAGCGGTACTATTCGTGAAAACCTGATGTTTGTAAACCCTGCGGCAACGGAAGAAACTTTGAATGATGTGCTGGTAAAAGCAAGCTGTACGGGGCTTTTAGCAAGAGCTGAAAAAGGTTTGGATACCATGATAGGTGAAGGTGGATTAAAATTATCGGGCGGCGAAAAGCAGCGTATTTCCATAGCACGTGCTTTATTACGCAAACCCCATTTATTAATTTTTGATGAAGCTACTTCAGCATTGGATTCTTTAACTGAAGAAGAAATAACAAATACTATCAGGGATATCTCATCACAAAAAGGACAGATCACTATTTTAATTGCACACCGGTTAAGTACCATCATGCATGCCGACAGAATTTATGTTTTGGAAAAAGGCGATGTGGTAGAAACCGGATCTCACGAAAAACTGCTGGAAGAAAAGGGTTTGTATTATGCCATGTGGCGCCAGCAGATTGGTGAAAGAAAGAGACCAAACTTATCCGCTACTCCATCATTAAATTAAGCGTATGCAGGCAATTGAAATTCTTGGGTTGATAGCAGGTACCATTACCTCCATTACTTTTTTACCGCAGGTAGTAAAGATCTGGCAAACCAAATCGGCAAAAGATCTTTCATTAATGATGCTATTGCTGTTGATGCTGGGTGTTGTGCTATGGCTTATTTATGGGTTGGTTGTTATGAGTGCTGCTATAATTTATACCAACAGCATGGTATTATTCATGAGCCTCATCATGTTGTACTTTAAGTTGAAATTCAAATAGCGTTATCATTTATTCCGGTATTGAGTTTTCGCTTTTGTACCTTTGTAGTTATGAGCGATAAAAAACCTACTCCCAATTACTTCTGGAGTATTTTAACCATGAAATGCCCACGGTGCAGGCGGGGAAAGATGTTCAAAGATGCAAATCCCTATAAAAGCCTCAAGCTTTCTCACATATTTGATATGCCTGATAATTGCCCGGTTTGTAATCAACGATATGATTTGGAAGATGGTTTTTGGTTTGGAACCGGTTACGTAAGTTATGCATTGGCAGTGGCTGTTTCTGCTGCAACCTTTGTAGCCTGGGTTGTATTAATTGGTATTTCAACCGATGACAACCGCATTTTCTGGTGGCTGGGTACAAACACGGTGGTGCTGGTGTTAACACAACCATGGTTGATGCGTTTAAGCCGTGTATTGTACATGCGTTTCTTTGTTAAATACGATCCCAATTACGAAAATACAAAACCGGTTGAGTTACATTAATCAGCACTTTTTTTAAAAATATCGGTAAAAATATTTTCCTTATTCAGTTCTTCAATATCGCTTAATACCAGTTCAATGGCTTTGGTGCTTTTATTAATTTCCAAAAGCGATAAAATAATTGAGAGCGTTAGAAATAAGAGGCTCCCGGCAAAAATAATATTAGCCAAACCCATCCAGTTACGGTAAATGGAGAACATGCAAAGAACACAGCATAAAAAACTGAGTACGCCAAAAGCCTGCATATAGCGTATCAGGTTAAGTCTTGAACGGATGTTTTTTATCTGGCTTAAAATATTTCTTTCCTTTTCGCCGCGGTTGTATTCATCATGTAATTTACGCACCAATAATGCAAGCGATAAAAAGCGGTTGGTATAAGCCAGCATCAATAAGGTGATTGCCGGAAAAAGTAGTGCAGGCGTATTTATGTTTAAATCAATCATAGTACAAAATAAGATTCTTTTCTTACTATAATAATAACCGGCTTTGGTTTATTATTGCATACCAAAACAACATTACATGCCGAAGCGTTTTATTTTTAAAATTCATTCCATAGCCGGTCTGGTATCAGGATTGTTTATTTTGCTGATGTCGTTATCGGGTGCGGCGCTGATTTTTCATGAAGAGGCAGATGATTTACAAAAACCATCATGCTCAAATCCGTCATACAAGATTATTAGTATAGATAGCTGTTATGCAAGCGTCCAAAAAGCTTATCCAAAAGCACAGATAAGCAGTTGCGAAATGCCCGCAACTCCTTTTCACCCTTTTTCTTTTTTTATTTACGATACTGTTTTTGAAAAAGGAGTCAAGGTACAGGAAATTTTTCTGCATCCCGCTACAGCCGCCGTTGTAGGCAGCCGTGGCGGCAGCGGCGATATTCGTAATAATTTTATGGGTTGGCTGTCAAAATTTCATAACTCGTTTCATTTAAGCAAAACAGGCGAATGGTTACTTGGTTTTTTTGCATTGGTATTTTTGCTGAGTATCATCACGGGGTTGATTCTTTTTAGAAAAAATATATTGGCGGTTTTATTGTTTAGGAAGGCGGTGTATAAAAGAAACAACCTGCATCAGCTAATAGGAGTGTATGCTTTGATATTTAATCTGATGATTGCTGTTACCGGTTTCTGGATGCAGCGTTATGTTTTTAAGAAAGAATTTTATGCTGCAGATACTTACCAAAGAGTTTTAAAAACATCGCCTGGTCTGTCATTTAAATTTGATTCGGCTTTTAGTGAACTAAAAAAACGGTATCCGGATTTTACTGCCGCTGTAATTTATTTTGCACAAAGCAATGCCGGTAAAACGGCAGTTTACGGCAGCCGTGTTTCCAATGCATACATCCACTCAAAAAAATTTGCAGACGCTGTTTTTTTAGACAGTGCCGGAGGAATTTCCAAAACAAGATTTGTAAACGAGATCAGTGCCGATGACCGGTACGATATCATTAACTCTCAATTACACATGGGCCGCTTCGGCGGCATAGGTATAAAAATAATTTATTTTGTATTTGGATTAATCGGAGCCCTATTAAGCATTACCGGGTTTTTGTTATGGATGCGAAGAAGAAAGCGAAAATAAAATAGCCGGGGAGTCGGTAAGACTCTCAGCTTTGCTGAACGACGCCTTACCGACTTCCCGGCAAAAAAATCCCAGTTTAAAAATTATTTTCCCAGGCTCAAACTCAGCGGCACATTCAATTTAATGCTGAAATTTCTTCCCATATTATAAACACCGTTCCTTCCGGTCGCTAAATTTTCTTCAGCATATTTTAATCGGCTTAAATGATTCTGATAAGCTACATCAGCAATGTTGATAGCACTAAAACTCAAACTGAATAAAGTTTTACTCTTCTTGTTTACAAAATCGGCACCAATGCCTGCGTTCAACAAAGTATAGCCTGCGGTTTTCGTCTCGGTATTGTAAACCGTAAATACATTCTTTTTATCAAAAGTATTATCCACCTCAAACTTTATATAAAAGTTGTGGATGTTTTTTGTGAGACTGTTAAAACTGCCTTTAAATTCTGTTGCCAATTTGGTTGCAGGAATAAAGGGAAGGTATTTATTTCCTTCAATTGGTGTTCTTAATTGTCCGCTCACAATGGAGAATGTATTTAAAATATGCAGCCAGTCTAATGGATGTGGATGAATATCCAAGGTTGCTTCCAGACCTGTTAAAGCAGCTTTGGTCTGATCGAATTTAAAAGCGGTAAGATTCTGTCCGTTCAGGTTTAT
>JBBRCM010000205.1:0-5965 GCA_038204855.1 Chitinophagales bacterium | reverse complement strand
GATTTTCAATTGAAAAATACCATTGAAGCCTTAAGCGACTTTTACCTGCACGATGTTAAGTTTGAAGATTTAAGTGATAGCCCTCGCTTTGAATTTGAGTTTGCGTTGAAAGATCCGGATAGAAAGAAAGCTCCTTATTTTGAAACCTCTTTAAAACTAAAGGCCAAACAATTATTTAAGAAGATTGAAGAGATACAACTGAAAAACGAACCGGGTTTTTCATATGTACTGCTGGAAGATTACCCCAATAAAGTGGAGGAAACGAAAGTAGATTTAACCAGGCTTGGCAATGCAGGTTTCAGGTTGTATGATGCCCTTAAAATAAGGCAGAACCTGGAACCGGCAAGAACTGTGGTTGACCTGCACATTGAAAAACTAACCGATAGCTGGAACCATCTTAGCAATTTTGAAATTCTTTCCATGCAGTTAAAAGCCTTTGAAAAATACTATGAACTTTCGGTAACGCATCGCCAACCGGTACTGACAATTATACACGGGGTAGGAGTTGGCAAACTGCGGGATGAAATTCATGATATTTTGAGATTGAAGAAAGAAGTAAAATCTTTTGTAAACCAATACAGCCATTTATATGGTTATGGTGCAACCGAAATTTACCTGGAGTATAAATAATAGAAATGCCTTTTAGCGAACTGGTTGGTTATGTCTTGTTGGTTGTGGGCTTTGCACTTACTCCGGGTCCCAACATGATGCTATATCTTACCTACACATTTGAGTATGGTCGTAAGGCTGGCTGGGCTACAGCCGCAGGCATCATGAGTTCGTTCCTGGTGCATATTACTGCCATTGTATTTGGATTAACAGCTTTACTGGTAGCCATGCCGCATGCTCTGGATATTTTGCGTTACTGTGGTATTGCTTACCTCCTTTATCTTGCAATCAGCAACCTCAAAACTGTAAAATGGAAGTCGGGAGATGCGACAGTTGCTGATACAAAGTCTGCTGTATTTTTTCTGAAAGGATTCATCGGTAACCTACTCAATCCAGGTGCTTTGTTCTTATATTTTTCTGTACTTCCCCAGTTCATTCATCCCGAACAGGGAAGTGTTTTAATCCAAAGCCTGATGCTGGGCGGCATACAGATGCTGTAGTTTTATAACCAATTGCAGCATTGTTTACCTGGCAGGGTTTGCCACCGAAACATTTTTTAAAAATGAAAACTACCAGCGGGTTGTAAGGTACAGTATGAGTTTTTTTATTGTAGTCTTTGCTATAAAGATGCTCTTGATGAAATCCTGAATTACCTGAAGTGGCCGGTTATTGAATAGCAAACCTTACTGTTTATCCTTTTAAAAACCTCTCCGTTTATTTTGCGAAGCCGGCGTAGTTTTCTTTTATCCAGCAATCTTCCCTCACTGTCAAAATATTGTGGCTGCGGAAAATAAGTGAGTACATAATATTTGGCGTAAGAGAACAATGATTTAAGTGCAACAGGTTTTATCGACATCAGGATCATGGTCTGCTTTTTTTCATCTACATAATAGTCCGAATGGTTTATCCAGGTGCAGCGGATATCATGCATCTGTTTAATAAGCGTATTGGTCTTAGCTGCATTAAGATGGTAAGCAGTAAGTGTATCAAGGATGCGGGCTTCATCTATATCAAATTCATAAATATAACTCAGCGTATCAGTAATTATTTCTACCGAAATGGTCTTAAAATTACGGTCGGTAAAACCCAGGTTAAAAGGGCCTTTGTGATAAAGTGCCTTATAAGATTCTTCAATACTGTCCAGTACTTTTTCGTTTTCGTAATAATATTTTGTAGAAATATTTTTAGGCGAGCAGGAAAAAAGTAAACCTGCTACTATTGGTACAATCAGGATGGATATTTTTTTATTGAGCATCATTATCTTTTTTTGTGAACCAGGTAATGCCAAAAACAATTCTTTTAAAAAAAGCGGTTGATACCTGCAACTGGGTTCGGTGGCCATAATCCCAATATACAAAAGTGATGATATCATCCTGAATACTTATTTTTTCGGCAACAATAAAATGAGTTGGTACGGCAAGTTTTATTTTGATATGGTCTTTTTTATGTACAATACGGTTATTGATAAATAAAACAACCGTGCCGGTTTTTATTCGCTTACTTATATAATCATACAGGCTGCGAATTCTGGGCCTCATCAGGTCTGCACCAATTGCGTCGGAATTATAATGCAGTAACTCTTTGGTCATGCGGTTGAATTTACCATAATTAACCGAAGCCCAAAAACGGTTTTCGTCACCAGGGTTAAACTTGCGGTTAAAGAAATTAAGGTATCCTTTGTAATGATCGGCAAGGGTTAAATACCACATTTGTTCTGCAGGATTGATGTCGAGAATACCTTTGTATTTGAGTTGGCCTGCTTCCTGTTTTATTGCATCAGAAGGTTCAAGATTGCTTTCTCCAAATGTTGCTTTTCCATCCTGGTATAATTGTATCAGTAGTTTTGCATATCCCAGCGGGTCATCTTGTAAAAACAGGTAAGTTAATGCTCCATATCCGCAAAAATTGGTTCCTTTACCCGGGTAAGGGCTTAATGGGTTAGCGATATTTGTTTTTAAATTCCGGAGAAAAAGTGCAGGCTTAATATTGGGCCAATGAGTGCTTGTTTTCAATACTTCTATGGTTGCCAGGTATGCAGCAGCCTGTTGTTGTGTGGAAGTTACCGGAACAGCTAAAAAATTTGGTTCGGAATTATGGCCACTGGCAGATAAAGCATTTAATAAAAATATGGTCCACAGTAAAATAAACAATTTACTGCATTTAAAGATTTGGGTTCGGGTATGAAATTTTATATGCCTCATTATTTGCTGCGAAATTAGTGTAGTATTTACAATTTGCCTTTTATGTGTAAACAACTTTTTTGCTGTTTACCGGTTATCCTTAACAAAATACCTGCCAATCCCTTATGAGTCTGCAGCATACACTTATCCAATTGATTTTCCCTTTTGTAAAAAATTAACAGGTTCTGTGCTGATGGAGCAGCCCTGGTTGTTCGTTCAATGTTCAAACACTGTATATTTGCTGTTCTATTAATATGAATTAACTATATTTTACCGGCATGTTAACATCTAAAATTAATAAAAGATACAAAAAATGGATGCTGGCATTCTTTGCGCTTTTACTGGCAGGTGGGGCAGTAATCTGGTATCTGTTCACCTTAAAATATGATGATACTTCTACTGTGAAGGCAGAATTTACCGTTAATGCCATGGATTTTATTAAAGAATTTAAGCAGGACATGGCCGCTGCCAACAAAAAATATTCAGAGAAGATAATTGTGGTTAATGGTAAAGTATCTAATATCGAAATGGCTGACACCACTGTAAATATTAAGATGGTTGATACAACAAACGGTGCTTACATTATTTTTGCTTTCCAGCAGCAGCACTTGCCCGAAGCCAAAACCATGAAGGAAGGAGAGGCGGTATCTATAAAAGGAAGCTGCAGTAACGGGGCTTTCAGCAGCATACTGGAAGCTGAATACATTACTTTTAAACGCTGTGCTGTTAATAAATAATTTTAACTTTAAAATAAAAATCAAACAAATGAAAAAAACAATCCTTTCTGTAGCATTTGTAATGGCAACCGGTTTGCTGTTTGCACAAAAGAAAACAACTACATCTGCCACCATTGCTTTTGATGCAACTACTAACCTGGATGCTTTGCCAAAGGCCGAAAACAAAACCGTTATCGCATCACTGGATACCAAGACCGGTGTTGTTGCTTTTGAGGCGGCCGTAAAAAGTTTTACATTCGGTAACCCAAAAATACAGGAGCATTTTAACAGTAAAGGCTGGATGGACAGTGACCAGTTTGCAAGTGCAACTTTTAAGGGAAGTATTGTAAACCTGAAAGACGTAAAGTTCAATAAAGACGGGACTTATACGGTTACTGTTACAGGCGATCTTACCATTCATGGAGAGACAAAACCTGTTGAATCAAAAGGAACAATTACCGTATCGGGCAAATCAATAAAAACAACTTCAGATTTTACAATTAAACTGGAAGATTACAAAGTAAACGGCGGAGCAATTGCTGCCGGCAAGGTTTCTAAAGAACCAAAAATTACCGTAGTCGCTGAATTTTAATTAAAACAGCACCTTATAAAAAAAGCTTTTGTTCTATAAGAACAAAAGCTTTTTTCTTTTACAACTAAAAATATTTTATGCTGATTTAAATTCTTCTTCAATTATTTCGTGAAAGGCAGTTTCGCTTTCCATTACCCAGGCCGGTAAACCGGCAGTGGTAATTTTCCAGGCGTTATCTATCATTTCCATATTAAAAATGATGCGGTTGCTTTTGGCATCTATAACATCTACCGTAAACGGGCCCTGCTGCCTGCCATTGGGTTTTCTAAAGTTAAATTCCTTTAGTTGTCCATCACATTTTATCAGCCTTGTAAACTGAATATTTCTTACATATTTTAACTCTTCCATTAGGGGTGGGTTTTGGCAAACTTAAGGTATTAACCGCAATTGAAGTGGGTTGGTAAGTTAATAAGCTGTAAAATGTTGATAAGTGCTTGCTGACACTGGCTTACGTAGCAGGGTGAGAATATGAGTTTTTAGAGTCAGCCTTACTTGCTTTAGCACCCATTATATCTGCCTCATCCTTCAGCGCTGCATCATCATTAATATTAATACCCTCCTTCATTTGCATTGTGGGTTTTACCCTTCCTTGATTTTGCTGCATCACATGCCAAGCTTCTATAGGCAAATGTTTTTGTTGTCCAGATGCAATATGAATAGCCGTACCCTGGGCATTTACCCCTGCATTTAACGGAGTATAATAAAAAGCGGCGCATTATGGCACCCGTTTTATTATACTCATTTTTACTTCTAATAATAAACAGTCCCTTTATCGATTTTAAACAAAACCTGCCCGCTTACTGCCACCTTAGCCGCAGCAACTCCGGCGTTATTCAACGGATGCATTACGCCACCCGGTTACTTGTTTGCCTATGCCATCCATTAATAAACTAAGTTCGGATTGTTTTTTTACCGGCATAACTTTCATATCCGTACTTAACCGTATTTCCAATTTCAATAGCTCAAAATCGTCCATAAACTTTTCTAAATGTGCCGCCTTTTGTGCCGACTTATTGGCCATATATATGCTCCTTACCAATTGCAACGCATCCCTTTTCATATCCTGCCCCAAACTATATTTATACTCCTTACTAAAGTCTTTGGTGCATTCAAATATCTTTAGTATGAGTTTATAAGTATCTCTATAAACCGGTAAGTCATAGTATAAAGCCATAAAAATAAAATTACTTTCAGTGATTTTGTGTCGTCACTCGGCAATATACAAGCAAGCTTGCTATTGCGCTCATTCCTAACAAAATTCGACCGCTTCGCGGTAATAAAAAAATAGTTAAATAGCTAAATAGTTAAAAAGCCCGAACAGCCCTCACATAGAACGTGTCGCTCTTGAAGTAGCCGTTCTGACTGCCATTGCCGAAGTACTGGCCCCATGCGTAGCTGATACCGTTCTCGCTGGAACTCCAATAGAAGACATTAGTAAAACCACCAACCACGATTTTTTGCAAGTACAATAAATTCAACTCGTATTTTGAAGGTAAATACCAATCGCCATAAGTGACACCGCCTATTGTGACAGAATACTCGTTGCAAACAGTTGCTGCAAAAGCATTACCGTCAACGGGTCCCTGGTTAGCAATAATGATGACGGTATTTTTTAAACCTGCTCCAATACCATCTGCTCTGGCACGTGTATTTGTATTCGTACCGCCATACCATCGTATTCCGATGCTTTGGTCGGCAGTTGCTGCTATTAAACCATGTTGTCCGTTATCGTAAACATAAAATACTATACCCCCACCGTAGTTTTCGCCAATGAAATGTACTGTTGAATACCAGGCGGTACCATTGTAGCATTGAAAAGCTTTGATGCTTGTATTATAAATAATAAGCCCCGCCGGTGGGGAAGTTAT
>JBBRCM010000204.1:0-5976 GCA_038204855.1 Chitinophagales bacterium | reverse complement strand
CGGAACAAAATTCCGTTTTTATATGAACATTGATAAGGAAGCTTACATCTATGCTTTTGCAACAGACCTCAGCGGAAAAATAAATAAGATTCTTCCTTTTGATGATTTAACCAGTACACACGTGGGTTCTAATACAGTTGTGGCTTTCCCAAGCGATACCAAAATAATTAAGCTGGATGAAAATAAAGGCATTGATTATTTATTGATTCTTTACTCAAAAGAAAAATTGAATATAAATGATTTGCTGACTACTATGGGTAACAAGCAGGGTGGATTATCTGCAAAAATTATAAGTGCACTTGGCGATAAATTAATTAAGAAAGAAAATATCAGTTACACAGGTACACAGGTTGGGTTTGAAGTAAAAGATAATGTTGCCGGTACAGTGGTGCCGTTGATGGTAGAGATAAAGCATAATTAATTCAGTTATTCAAAAATGAAAAAGAGAATATTTCTTTTTTTATCGGCGATATGCTCTACAGTTATTGTATTGGCGCAGGCACCGCAATTAGTTATACCACGTGGCCATGCCGAAGATGTATCCAAAATAGCCATATCTGCTGATAACAAAATGTTGGCAAGCGGTAGTCGGGATAAGACCGTAAAAATATGGGATCTGGCAAGCGGAAGAGAATTAAAAACGCTGGGAAATTACCCTTCCTGGGTAAGTTCAGTTGCATTTAGTCCGGATGGCAAACTACTTGTAACCGGGGCCAATAAAGAACTTCGTGTAAATGATATCAGTGCCGCAGGGAAAGAAATTTTCAGGCAGGCTGTGCATACAGATGATATAGATGCAATTGCTTTTAGTGTAGATGGTAAATGGCTTGCAACAGTTAGTGCTATCGACAACCCTGCCAAAAATGGTTCCATGTTTGAAATTAAATTCTGGAATCCGCAGAACATGGCCCTTGTAAAAAAAATGCAGAGCAAAGGCAGTATTGCAACCATGTATTTTGAAAGTGCAGGTGAACTGCTTGCTGTTGGTGGTACACAGATATTTCATATAAATGTGAACACGGCAACAGTAACTTCAACAGAAAGTTTTGAACAAACAGGCATTTCTAAATTAAGCCCGGATGGTAAATGGATTGTAAGAGATGGATACGACAGGGATGGAACAGCCGATAGTGACGAAAGCACGGAGAACAACAAGGGGGTAGCAACTTTGGCTATTATCGACCGTAAAACCAAACAGGTTTTACATACATTTAAAGGGCAGAAAGCTTCGATAAAAACTATAGCATTTAGCCCCGATAGCCGTTATTTAATTACAGGTGCTGATGATAATACCGTGTTTGTCTATGATCTTCTAAACATGAAATTTGTCGGTAAGCTTACAGATAAAATGTCTTATCCCGCAGGCCTTATATTCACCAGCGACGGTAAAAAATTAGTATCGGGAAATTATGATAAAGTAATACGTATCTGGAATTTTGAAGAAAGAAAACTGATACAAAAATTAGGTGGCGTTGCGAATGTTATCTATAATATAGCCCTTTCGCCAAACGGGCAATCTCTTGCTGTTACAGGAACACCTGGTTTTGGTGGCGGCGGTTTTATACAGGTGCTTGATCTTAAAAGAGGTAATGTTGCTAAAAGTTTTGATGCTAATATTCTTGGAATGGATATAAGATATTCTCCCGACGGAAAATACATGGTAGCGGGAACTTATAACAAGGGAATCGGTGTGTGGGATGTTTTAACTTCACAAAAGATAGAAGCTTTTGAAAGACATGATAAGGCTACCGCTTTTGCAATCTCCCCCGACAGTAAAATAATGGTATGCAGCAACAGGGATGCAAGTTATCCCGACATGACCTTATATTCTTTTCCTGAAGGAGAACCAATAAAAACGTTCGGTCTTCCGCATAATGCGAATATATTTTTATTTGCACCAGATGGCCGTTCTGTATATGTTGGTTTTAACAGTGATGACAAAACTTTCCGGATAGATATTACCACCGGAAAAACAATGCAAACCTTCAGGCATGCGGGTGAGTATAACAGTGTAACCGGAATACGAAAGCTACAGTTAACCAGTGATGGAACCACTTTATTAACAGGCGATGATTACGGACATGTTCGCTGGTATGATATTATTACCGGCAAAGAACTTGCGGAGAGTTATATACATCATGGAAGGATCAACGGAATGATTATGTTGCCAGGATCTGAACAAATCATAACCTGTGGCGGGGAAAGTGCTTTTGCAGATACAACAATCAGGTTTACGGATGTAAAAAGCAAAAAAAATATACGTACGCTAAACGGCCACAGCAACTCACCATCTTCTCTGGCAGTTGACCCAGCAGGTAAATTTTTATTTAGTGGCAGCTTCGACAGAACAGTTCGTATATGGAATATAACAACGGGTCAACCGATAGCCACTCTGGTATTTTTTGGTGGAACCGATTGGGTAATTGTTGATAATGCCGGCCGCTTTGACGGTACGCAGGAGGGCATGAAAAAAATGTACTACGTAAAAGGGTTGGAAACTATACCCCTGGAATCTGCTTACGAACAATTTTACACGCCAAATTTATTAGCTCGCATTTTAGAAGGCGAAAATTTTACGCCTACCCCAATAAATATCGGTACTCTAAAAGATGCACCTAAAGTAAAAATATCCGCAGAAGAAATGCAGCGTAATTTATCTGTAGATATTGATGTGGCAATGTATAATGCAACCAAAGAGCAGGTAACAATAAAAGTACAAGCCGATTGTCCAACAGACGGCATCACTGAAATACGTTTATTTCAAAATGGTAAGCTGGTTGAAACAACCCGTAACCTGGTGGTGGAAGACGAAAAGGCTTCTGAAAAATCAGCCGTTAAAACATTTGCAGTAACGCTTTCGCCCGGCGAAAACCGTTTTAAAGCAATTGCTTTTAATACAGAAAGAACAGAAAGTAAACCGGCTGAATTATTGGTGAACTATAAACCTGCAGCAAATGAACAACCGGTAACAGCGACTACCACCCTGCATTTAATGGTAGTGGGCATCAACAGTTATAAAAACCCTAAATACAATTTAAATTATGCCCTGGCAGATGCTACTGCGTTTTCAGAAGCGGTGATTAGTGGCTCACAAAGTTTATTTAATAAAGTAAATGCCGTACTTATAAAAGATGCTGATGCTACCAAGGAAGGTATTGCTGCTGCTTTTGAAAAGATAAATGCTGAAGCAAAACCACAGGATCTGTTTGTATTTTATTATGCAGGGCATGGTGTAATAAATGATAAGAACCAGTTTTTTCTGGTGCCTTATGATGTAACCCAGTTGTATGGCAATGATGGCGCCCTTGAACAGAAAGGTTTTAGTGCTGCCGAACTGCAGCAAATGAGTAAAAATATAAAAGCCCAAAAGCAGCTTTTTATTTTAGATGCATGCCAGAGTGCTGCTGCATTGGATGTAGTAGCCGGTACCAGGGGCGATGCTGAACAAAGTGCCATTGCACAATTGGCCAGGGCAACCGGTACACAATGGCTTACTGCATCGGGCAGCGAGCAGTTTGCATCGGAGTTTTCTCAACTTGGTCACGGTTCATTTACCTGGTGTTTGCTGCAGGCTTTTAAGGGTGATGCAAACCCAACAGACAAAAAACTCACTGTTAAGCAACTGGACGCCTACTTACAAACCAAAGTGCCGGAGATAACACAGAAATACAAAGGCACGCCACAATACCCGGCCAGTTATAGTTATGGAAATGATTTTCCGATTATCATAGTTAAATAAAAAAATAAAAACACCGCAGCATGAAGCAGCAGTTTAATCTTATATCAGCCCACGCAGTAATCATTTTGTTGCTGGCATTTGTTATGCCGGCAAAGTTATTGGCCCAGCGGCCCGAGCTGATTATTCCTGCAACACATGAGGCCTACTCGTTGATTATTTCTCCGGATGAGAAATGGATTGTTTCTGCGGGAGAAGATGGCATTAAAATATGGGATAATAAGACTGGCAGCCTTATTAAGAATCTTACTCCCGGTGGTAAAAATAACCGCCGTTTTGGTTATGGCAAAGTAAGCATGGCAATGAATTCAACAGGCACCCGGTTCGCTATGCAGTTAGCTGATAGCATATATATTTTCGACTTTGAAAAATTTGCTATCCGCAACAGTATAAAAGTTAATGGGGTAAGAACGGCTTTTGCATTTTCTTCCGATGATAAAACATTGTATGCTGCCGGCACTTACAATGATGATGGAGATAATTTTTTAGTTGAAAAAATAAATACTTCCAGCAACAATGTCGAGCTTCTACAAAAATTCAAGATAACAGCATCCCGTGCACACAGCATTGATAAAATAAGTATCTCACCATCAGCAAATGAAATACTTATTTATGATGTGGAAGCAGGTAGCAGGTTATTAAACCTTGCAGATAACCGTTTTACAAAAGAGTTTGGTCGCAAACAAAATTTTATTCCCTACACATATTTATCCAATGGCAATTTGCTGGCCTTTGCCGGAGAAAATGAGAAAATGCTTTTTATGGAGGAGCATGACGGTAAAAATTTTCAACTGCTGCGTAAATCAAAAGCTATATTTAAAGTAAATCACACTGATGAGTCACAGGAATACAGCCTGGCTTACCCTGGCCTGGGGGGTAAAATGATGCTGAGTTACCAGATGGATTTTGTGATTTTTAATACAAACGATTTTTCAGTAAGTACAAAAAAGCACATTTTAGATAATGAGGCAAAGATTTATCCGTATCCAAACTTACGTGATTTAATATTTTCTCCCTCCGGGAATTATTATGTACGGGGCGGTAACATGAAAAAGTACGACATCAATACCAATGCAGTGTTAAATAC
The DNA here is from genome assembly GCA_038204855.1 of Chitinophagales bacterium. Lineage (GTDB taxonomy): Bacteria > Bacteroidota > Bacteroidia > Chitinophagales > Chitinophagaceae > Ferruginibacter. The sequence continues at coordinate 1,153 of JBBRCM010000204.1, read as the reverse complement.
CTATGGTCAATTTCCGTTGGATTCTTATGTACAGTTTGTTTTTAAAGGTTCGGATGGCATTTATTTAAAAGACCGTATCCTTAAATTTGATAACGGTGTTTTTAATCTCCGCCTTGTTGACGTGAGTAAAGGTTTATACCGCCTTACTTCAGATGGTAAAACGGGGTTTGTTTATAACCAGGATGGGGGCCTGTTTCGCTTTGATGCCACAAAAGCAAAACCAGAATATGAATCTGTTGACAAAATAAACAACATGCGCAAAAAATTTGTCGGTATGCAGATATTTGATGACCTGAATTTGCTGGCAATGGTTGGTAACGAAGGTATTTATGTACTGGATCTTAAAACACTGAAAGTTTTATACATTGTAGATATTCCGTACGGCCTTCATTATGCAAGTACTGAAAGGCTTAATAAATTCTGCGATATCTCTCCCGATAATACAAAAATGATTCTGTTTGCTGAGGCAAGGGAGGAAGCGAAAGAAGTTTTTGGCGATACTACCAACTTCATTTATTGCGTTGACCTGAGCGACCGGAATGAAAAATGGAATCATGGTTCTATAAATATTCAAAACCTCCGCTTTGTTGAAAACGGAAAAAAATTAATGTACACATCAAATGATAAATTGTATTACTTAGATGCTGAGACCGGTAATCAGGTTGGAGCTGCGGTTCAGTTACCCAAGTCAGATCACGAAACGATCATTTCACCATCGGGCAGTATTGCGGCTACGGAGGTGCCGGTTGATGCCAACATCAGTGCCGGCTCAGACATTGGGCTTGTAAATGTTGTTAACCGAAAAAATATTGGCATTATGCAGGGCACCGGCGATGAAGTAAACGGTTTTGTGTTTCTGCGTAATGAGCGCTACATGTTAACAGAAGAATATGGCGGCCTTTGCCTTTGGGATCTTGATAAAAAAAGAAAAATAGGAAAGATATACATGTTTGAAGGCAATGCCGACTGGGCATTGGTAACTGATGACGGACGTTTTGATGCTACCGAGGGAGCTTTGAAAAAAATGTATTATACCAAGGGAAAAGAAATTATTCCTTTGGAAAGTTTGTACGAAAAATATTATGTGCCCGGTTTGCTAAAGCAGATTTGGAATAATACATTGCCAAACAATGTGCCCGATATCGGCGATATA
>JBBRCM010000203.1:0-5992 GCA_038204855.1 Chitinophagales bacterium | reverse complement strand
AAAAAAAAGTGCTTTGTTTTTGCAAAATAAAAACGGAACATTCAGCAGGTCGGAACAGCCGGCGTTTGACCTGGATAGTACCTATGAAGAGGTGGATGCATGTTTTGCAGATGTAAATAATGATAGCTTTCCCGACCTGGCTGTTGCAAGCGGCGGCAATGAATATTATGGCAGTGAAGAATGGCGCCAGCCAAGAATTTATTTGAATGACGGGAAAGGTAAATTTAATAAACTGGCTGATGCCATGCCTGGTATTTATCTTACCCAATCCTGCATTAAACCTTGCGATTTTAATAACGACGGCTTTGTAGATTTTTTTGTGGGTGCACGTACTACGCCTTTTGCCTACGGTAAAATTCCGGCTTCATGCCTTTTGCAAAATGATGGAACCGGCCATTTTAAAAATGTTACCGGTACGCTTGCACAGGGATTATCTGATATTGGCTTTGTTACCAACGCAACCTGGACAGACATTAATAATGACAAACAGCCGGACTTAATCGTTTCGCTGGAGTGGGGTGGCATTGTGGCATTTGTAAATGATAAAGGAAGGTTTTTAAAAAGAGAATTGACCGCAAAAAAAGGCTGGTGGAATTTTTTATTACCGGTTGATGTTGACAATGACGGCGATATTGATTTTATTGCAGGTAATCAGGGTTTAAACAGCCTGTTTCAACCAACTACGGCCGAACCTTTACGAATGTATTATAATGACTTTGATAATAATGGCACCAGGGAACAGATTATTACTTATTACAAGCAAGGCACTGAAATTCCAATGTCCAGTAAGATGGACCTGGAGAAGCAAATGCCTTTTTTAAAAAAGAAATACCTGTATGCAGCTGATTTTTCGAAGGCATCTTTAATTGATATTTTTTCGAAAGATAAATTAGCTGCCGCTGATGTTTTTTCGGCTGATTATTTTTCCAATGCTGTTTTAATAAATGATGGCAAAGGAAATTTTTCGGTAAAGGCACTTCCCTGGAAGGCACAGTTAACCTGTTTAAAAGACGCAACTGTAATTGATGCCAATGGCGATAATTTGCCCGATATATTAACCGCCGGTAATTTTTATGAACAGGCAATTCCACTTAACCGAAGTGATGCCGGTTTTGGCACCGTTTTAATAAATAAAGGGAACGGAAATTTTGATGCCGAAAATATTAATGGCATCATTATCAAAAACCAGGTACGGCATATTTTACCGGTAAAAATTAAAGATAAAACGGCGTACGTTATTGCAAGAAACAACGATGCGGTAATGCTTATTCAATAAATGACCGGCAGCCCGGTTGCATTTAATTTATAGGATAGCAGGCTTTGGCTTGGATGATCTGGTTGTCTTCAAAATATATACCTTCCGAAATGAGCTTAACAAATGGTATTGCCATGGAGGTCATGTTGTTGTCAGTTTTAAATTGACCTAAAGCGCTGATTGCTTTATTTACATCATCAAAATTACCCTGGTAGTAAGCGGTCAGCAAATGTCCCTTGTAAGGCATTTTTTTCAGGCTGAATATGCCATCTAATGGTACGTCTTTTGTGTTGGTGATTCCTATACTTGTAAATAAATGAATGCTGTCATTTCCATAACCAGATGTATAAAATATTCTCACACCGGTGTATCCAAGATTCTTTTCAGTTGCGTAATTCAATAACGATTCATATAAATTTTTGAAGGCTTCTTTCCGGATACTTTTAGCCACCACTTTAGAGGTAAACAAAAAAGCAGTGTCAGCAACATCAATAACCTCTATTTCATATCCATACATTTTTTTTGAATCGGTAAGATATTCTTTCAGGTTGTTTAAGCTTTCTTCCGCAGTTTTAATGATACTGTTGCTGCCAAAAATTTTATTCCATAAAGTACTTTCATAGCTTAAAACAACTTTTGAAGATCGGCCTGTATCTGCCAAAACAGAAAAGAGCAACGTTTGTGTTTTCTTATTTTCGGCAAATTCATACCAAATACTTAAGCCTACATGTTTGGTAATGCTTAATGTGGCATTGCGGTATTCAATTTTATCACGACTGGTTTTAAAATTGCTGGTATCACCGGTTGCGAAAGGCAGGTACCATTTAGCAATATTACCGATTGTTGAAACCTGTTTATTTACCAGATCAATCGGCTGAGATATCTTTATTTCTTTATTAAAAACCCTGGTTATAAAAATTGCATAAAATAGAAATGCAGTAAAAGCAAGGATCAGGATAAGGAGCACTTTTTTCTTCATAAACACGTATATATTTTTTGCAGGTACGAAATTAGGAATTAGTTTATTACCATACTGATTTCATTTGCCAGATACGCAACATACTGAACCTGCTTTTTGAACCAATGTTAAATAACGATATACCGTTATCCCCGGCATTCGTAAAAATCTGCGCAGTAAAAGCTGCTTCGCCGCCATTTACAAATATTTCGGCAATGCTGTTATCGTAAAATACCTGCAGGTGAATTTTGTTATTTTTTAAAGAGATGGTTTTTTCAAAGCGGCTTAGTTTTTTAAAATTATCATTGAAGCCAATATTACCGCTTTTGCTGCGGTCGATGTAACATGTTTTTGTTGCGGCATTATAACCAATTTCAAAATAGTTACTGTTGCCTGCGGCAAGCCTTAAGCCGCATGTTGCATCTGCTGAAGGTTCTATATCAACCTGCAATTCAAATTGACAGCTCTTTATTGGTAAAGTATTTTTGTTGTCTACTATAATATCAGTTGCTTTATACAATTCTTTTTGCAACGAATTTGTAATGCTTACCGGTTTTTGAATAAGTATCCATTCGTTATTTATTTTTTTTACACTCAAATTTCTGGGTAAGGCCATGGCACTTTTCCAGGGTGTAGTTGGTATGTCGTTTGCATAGTTCCAGTTATTTACCCAACCAATGGCGGTTGGTAAATGGTTTGCCGGCAATTGATTGTAAGCAATAGCGGCATAATAATCGGGTCCGTAATCAGGCCGTAAAATTGTATTGGCAGCACTTTCATTTATAAATTTTTCTCCGTCAAATTCTCCCACAAAATATTGCATGGCGGCATTCATAGACATTTGCAAAACCCATTTCTTTTTACCCGGCATACCTTCAACAGGAACCCCCGTAAGATCAGGACATTCCCACACGCCACTGGTATCGCCGGCGGGGCCAAAGTCACTCAAATGTTTCCAGTCTTTTAAATTGGGGGATGAATAAAACTGCACCACATGTTCAACCGGTAGCATCACACTCATCACCCAATATTTTTTTTGCTCATGCCAGAAAATTTTCGGGTCTCTGAAATCAACCTTATGTAAATCCAATATCGGGTTGTTTGCATATTTCGTCCAGGTAATACCGCCATCCAAACTGTAAGCAATGCACTGCGATTGGTTCACGTTTTCTATATGACCCGTGTAAACAGCCACCATCGGTATTTTTCCATCTTTACCAAAGCCACTGGTATTGTTTTTATCAACCACGCAAGTACCCGAAAAAATCATAATGCCATTTTCCTCAGGAATTGCAATGGGCAAATGTTTCCAGTGAATAAGATCTTTGCTGGTAGCATGTGCCCAGGTCATGTGCCCCCATCTGTTGCCAAAAGGGTTGTGTTGGTAAAACAAATGATAAGTACCGTTATTGTAAACCAAACCATTAGGGTCGTTGCACCAGTTTTTTGCAGGAGAGAAATGAAATTGAGGCCGGTATTGCTCAGTATATAATTTTGTCTGTGCTTCAACTTCAACCATAAATAAAAGGGTACAGGTAAATAAAAATATTTTATGCTGCATTTCAATAAATATTATTTGGTACTTAATTTAGTTTCTAATGCCTCCAGTGATACGCCTTTGGTTTCGGGCATTTTTGTTAAAACCCAAATCAACTGCAATACCATCATACCTGCAAGAAATGTAAAAATTATCCAGGGAGCATCTTTAAGGATGCCATTTTTCTCATCCAGAAAAACGGGAGTTATTAAAGTGATGGCAGCAGCAAATACCCAATGAATACTGGCACCAAACGACTGACCCATTGCCCTTATCTTATTAGGAAATATCTCAGAAAGAAAAACCCAGATAACAGCCCCTTGCCCAATAGCATGCGATGCAATGAACAGCAATAAAAAACTCATTAAAAATACCGGGCTGCCCTGTGTTTTAAAAGCATAAGCTACCATGGTAAGGCTAATGATGTAGCCAACAGATCCAATAATCATGAGTGTTCTTCTTCCCAGCCTGTCTATCAGGTATAAACCAACAAAAGTGAAAATTAAATTGGTACCGCCAATAGCAATAGAATTTAAAAGCGATTCTCCAGCACCAAGCCCGATACGTGAAAGAATTTCAGGAGCATAGTATAGAATAAAATTAATGCCGGACAACTGGTTAAAAAAAGCGATAAAGAAAGCAAGCCAGATAATTTTTTTATGCTTGATGCTGAAAAAAGAAATAGTTGTTCCTTTTAATTCTTCATGTTTATTACTGCTGATGATGGATGCTATTTCTGCATCAGCATCTTCAACACCGGTTCCTTCCAGTATAAGTTTGGCATTAACCAGATCATTTTTTTTAGTGATAAGCCAGCGTGGACTTTCGGGCACATAAAAAACCATAATGGTGTAAATAAGTGCTGGTATTGCAAGCACACCCAGCATCCAGCGCCAGTCGTTAACACCGCCAACCCCCTGTAAAAAATAATTAGAAAGAAAAGCAATCAGTATGCCGAATACAATATTGAATTGATACATGGCAACCAGCCGTCCTCTTGTTTTTGCTGTTGATATCTCTGAAATATAAGTTGGAGCAACAACCGATGAAACGCCGATGCCAACACCGCCAATAAAACGAAAAAGTGAAAAGGTATAAGGACCGGTTGCAAAGGCCGAACCAAATGCTGATACGGCAAATAAAATGCCTATCCACAACAATACTTTTTTTCGCCCAAATATTTCTGTAGGTATGCCGCCAAAGATTGATCCTAAAACGGTGCCCCACAATGCCATTGACATAATAAAAAATCCATGAAACAAAGGAGAAGTGTGCCACAGCTCTTTAATGGGCTGGTTTGCACCTGAAATTACAACGGTATCAAAACCAAAAATAAAACCGGCTAATGCCGCAACAATGGAATAACGGAAGAGTCTGGAATGATTCATAAACAGCAAGTTTAAAGTTTAAGGTATAAAAACTGCAGCAGCATTTTTTCATTTTTTAATAATAAGCCATTTGCAACCGATTGCAGTGTGTAAAAATTCAACTTGTATTTTTTATATATCAATACCTTTAAAAAATAAACGGCTGCTATGCTTAAACAACCATGGATTCTTTTTTTTCTGATTACTTCTGCGGCTATTTCCTGCAACAACAATCAAACAAAAAATAACAAGGTGGCCGAAACCGGCAATCAAAAAAAATGGTGGAAAGAATCTGTGGTTTACCAGATATACCCACGCAGTTTTCAGGATAGCGATGGCGATGGAGTAGGCGACCTGAAAGGATTAGCCGGCAAGCTGGATTATGTAAAGAGCCTGGGTGTTGATATTGTATGGTTGAACCCCATCTACGGAAGCCCTAATGCCGATAACGGTTACGACATCAGTAATTATGATGACATCATGAAAGAATTTGGTACCATGGCCGATTTTGATGTGATGCTTGCAGAAATGCATAAGCGGGGACTGAAGCTGGTAATGGACCTCGTTGTCAATCATTGCAGCGATGAGCATGAATGGTTTAAACAGGCACGCAGTTCAAGAACAAATGCTTACCGTGATTATTTTCATTGGTGGCCAGCAGAAAAAGGTAAGCCGCCTTTCAGGCCCGGTGCTTTTGAAGTAGATGGAAGCGGCTGGCGCTTTGATTCCGTTACTAACAGTTATTATTTACATTACTTCAGTTATAAACAACCCGATCTGAATTGGGAGAACCCAAAACTGCGCCAGGAAATTTATGCGATGATGAACCGTTGGTTTAAAAAAGGAGTGGATGGTTTCCGCATGGATGTGATTCC
>JBBRCM010000202.1:0-6068 GCA_038204855.1 Chitinophagales bacterium | reverse complement strand
TAACATAATATTCAATAGTCTTGATGATGTTGAAAATACTTTGACTGATGCTTTACTGAATTACCACTTGCAAAAAGATGACGTGATCAAATTATCCAAAGGGTTTTTACATATTTAGTATTTTTGATAGCGGTTTATTATTACCTGTTGTTACTCTTCATAAAATTCAATTTCATACCAAACATCCAGGATGCCCCCGACACAGGTTTTGAACGGTCCCAATCCGGTGTTGTATTATTGGTAAAATTCTCTGCCTGTACAAAGAATTTAACCATTGGATGAAACTGGTATTCTAAATCGAAATTGAATTTAGTAATGGCAGGCGTGGTATAATAAAAACTGTCATAATCGGGGTAAGGATCAGGGCCGTTGGGATCTATTTTTGAACTTTCAAGATAATAATTATAATAATCGAGTGCGTACATTTTACCGGAAGAAACCAGGCTGACAGTTGCTGATAAAGGATCGGCTTTACCAAATAATTTCGGAAAACTGTAATTTAAAGAAAGCCCGCCGGAATAGCCAGGGCTGTAAGGAACTTTATCCCCTTTAAGGTAGACCTTGCCGTAATTATCAAATGAATCAACATAGACCGACTTGATAATTGAATAATTTCCTGAAATCTTAAAATTGCCTAAATGGTAACTGGCTGAAAACTCCCAGCCCTTGTTGGTATATTTTCCGGTATTGATCCAGATATAATCCACGTGACGGGGATAGCCGGTTATTGGCCGATTGATAGACTGAAAAATAAACCCATTGGTCACCACATTATCATACCGTATAATTTCTGCCTTGAACTTATCGTTTTTACTATATGCTTCAATTGCTATTTCAGGCCCACGCTGGTCCTGTTGCTTTATATCCGGGTTAGCAAGGTAAGTAACATTGGGATTGTTATTGATCCGGGGATGTTTTGCAGAATAGGGTGGTGATGTAATCCCGATACCATAATTGATCCTGGGTTTAAAAATAAATCCACCGGAAGAAAAATTAGTTGTGAACCCGATCTTTGGATTTAAAGCTGCTGTAGCAATATTGGATGCATTATATCTTATAGCCGCCACAAAAAAATATTTATCCCGGATAGTGGGAGATAATTGTAGAAACACTGATTTGTTTTCAACGGGATAACTCAGTAACGGGTCATTAGCATCATAGGTGAATGGTTGGTATCTAAAACCAGTATTCCGGGCATATTTGATACACATATATGAGCCTGTTAACGCTTTCTCATATTTTGAATATTCAAAGCCCGATAGGATATTCGTACTGAACCTGTCACCCGGTTTATTAATGGATATCGTATTGGCATAACGTAGGTTTTTGGTGAAATCATTATTAGTGAAATTTGAAAAATATAAACCCCTTCCATTCACAGTATAAAAACTTATCAATGCGGTATCGTTCAAAACGGAGTTATCAGTGTATCCCGGATATTTATTTTTTGTGTATCCAAGAACAAGGTCATGCGTCCACCAGTCGGTGGGTTTATATATTGTACGCAAAGCAACCACTCCTGTATATACATCAGTATGATTTTTGTAATAAGCCGGACTTTTGTCAAGAATAAAAAATTTATAAGGATCGGGGATATCATCATACACACTGTTCCAGCTATTCAGCATCCTGGCAGTGTTATAACTGTTATTGAGTTCTATATTGAATTTACCAATGTTATAAGAAAAATTTGCATAGGCACTCGTTGTCGTAAGTGAACCATGCGGAAGATAATCCTGTTGGGTTCTGTAATTTCCTCCAATGGCATAGCTGAAGTTTTTGATGCCTTGTGAAATTTCAATACTGTGATTCTGCTGAAAAGGCCTTTTTACATAAGGGGAATTTTGAAAACCGGCACTGGTTCTAACATCAACGGTGGTTTTGTTTGTCCTTCCTTTTTTTGTAAAGACCAGGATCACTCCGCCATTTGCACCACTGCCGTAGATAGCTGCTGCTGATGCTCCCCTTACCACTTCAATACGGTCAATATCATCTTTGTTCAGCATAGCAAGGTAAAGAACGCCGGCAGCAAACTGCACGCCATCTACATATACTTTTAACGGCTCCTGGCTGGCATCTTAGCCACCAAACATGGAACCTGCACCCCTGATCTGTACGGTTGAATAGGTTAAACTTTGCTGGTTGCCTACTGAAGTTACAGTAACTCCCGGTACAACACCTGTAAATAACCGGTCGATGGTTTGGCCAGGCATGGCTTGCAGGTCTTTTGCTGTAAGCACAGTTACAGAAGAGATGTCGGCCTTTCTCTGAATTTCCACCATACTACCTGATACCACTACCTGGCTCAAAGGACTGATATATACTTTTAATTGTACAGTAACGATATCTCCCTGCACGATAATTTCCTTTTTTTCGAAGCCTATGGAAGAAAAAATAAGTATATCTCCCTTATTTGCTTCCAATGAAAATTTACCATTGGCATCTGTTATGGCACCGGTTTTGGAGCCTTTCATAAACACACTTACTCCGCTGATTGGTTTTCCCTCTTCGTCAGTAACAAAGCCATTTACCGGGTTTTGCAGTACCGGGTTGGTAAGATTTAACAATGCAGCTCTTTTTTCTGAAAGAATTGAATTACGTTTAGAAAATTTTTCTTTTACATTTTGTTCGCCTGCATTTGCCTGAAAAAAAGTGACGAGTAAACAGATTGCAGAAAGTATCCTTTTCATAAGCGTGCTGTAATTTATTTTCGGTTTAATTAAAAAGAAAATTATTCGCTGACAGTTTTGGTGGATATTATTAACCTTTTGAAGTTAATAATAATACATTTTCTGAATTTTACATAATGATTTATGGAAAATTTATTCAAAGGCTGTTCTGACAGAAATAGGAAAATAAGCAAGAAGGATTGATATAATTATACTTTCTCCATCAACCCCACCGCATTTCCCCATGGTTCTCTAACCACAACTACTTTTATTACAATCCCAACTAAGGAAGTATTGTAGAAATTAATTGATCCTTCGGTCTGAGCCGTTCCAAAAGAACTTTAAGATTTAATTATTCTTCAAAAACTCACTTATCGCAAAATGATAAACCGTTTGCCCCTTCTTTACTTTGCTTTTATATTCCGCCTTTAAAGCAGGGTTTCTATTTATATTTTGGGCATAGGCAACCGCTTTTGCAAATCGGCTTTGTTCCAGCTTTTGCAATTCGCTGGGTTTTACTTTGCTCATATCGGGGTAGCGGGTTACTACCGTTTTGTTGCCGTATTTCTTAAATACAATCTCCTTGCCTATACTCCCCCTTAAACCTTTTAATAAAAAGGCATTGTTAGCTACCCTTGCCATAGTTTATTCCCGTTTAGTTGTAATTAAAGTTAAGGTATAATTAAACTCCCTACGTTCATCCTACGTTCGTCTAACGTTTTGAACAGCAATCATAGCCCAGTTACATCTATATTGATGTCTGGTCTGCTTCCTGTAAAATATATCAGAGAAACAACGCGGATTCAAGAGTTTTTTATAAGTAACAAGGATTTTGCAAAGGTTAAGCTCCCTCAATCAACCCCACCGCATTTCCCCACGGATCAATAACTGTAGCTACTTTTATTCCACCACCAACATCGGCTGCAGGGTACAAAACAGAAGCATCGCTATCTACAAGTTTCTGCACACAATTTTCAATACGATCCACTGCCCAATGGCTTACTGTCTGGTTACCGATGGTTACGGTTTCATCCTGCGGATGCAAACCCAATTCGCAACCATTAAAATCAAACCCAACATAAAAAGGTTAATCAAAATAAGGTTGTACGCCGGTAAGCTTTGCATACCATTCTTTGGCAGCCTGCAGATCAGGCACATAATAAATAACTGTTCTTAATTTTTTTAACATGTTACCACGGATGTCACAGATTTATACGGATTGTTTTACAAATAAAAAAGAGAATGAAATTACTCATTCTCTTTTTAGTATTTTGAAATTTTACTTTTAAATTTACTTCGCTGCTCCCATCTTTGCTTCCATACTTAAGGTAGCGTGTGGTACTGCACGTAAACGGGCTTTGTCTATCAACTGACCGGTTACACGGCAAATGCCGTAAGTTTTATTTTCGATACGCATTACTGCTTTTTCCAGGTGATCAATAAACGTGATCTGGCGGCTGGCCATCTGGCTCAACTGCTCCCTTTCCATGCTCATGCTTCCATCTTCCATGGTCATGTAACGGGCGTCATCATTATCACCACCCATTTCATCTTTACGGGTAATTAAACCCTGCAGGTAACTCAATTCTTTTTTAGCAGAATCAAGTTTACGCTGAATAATCTCTCTGAACTCAGCAAGGTCGGCATCGCTGTAACGGTTAATAGGCGCTCCCAGATCATGTTTTGGCTGGTCCAGTACCGATTTGGTGAAATCGGGCTGATATTTTCGGGCCGTTTTAGTGTTTATTTTTGGCAACACAACCGGTTTAGCCGGGATAATCTTAATGTCTTTTGCTTTTTCTGGTGATTTTGCCTTTACGGGAGCTACTGCTTTTACAAGAGCCACAACTTTTTCAGGTACTTTTTTCACTGAAACAGGTTTTGCAACCGGTTTTTTAACTTCAATCTTCTTTGTCATAGGTTTACTTACGATTTTTTTAGCTACCGGTTTCGGTTGTACCACCGGTTTTGCAGATTTTTTTACCACAATTGCCTTTTTCGGGGCTTTTTTAATAACTTTTTCTATCTTTTTTACAGTTTTTTTGGCAACTACCTTTGGAGCATGTTTATGAGCAACCGCTTTTTTTGGGGCAGATTTTTTGGATTGGGCAGCCTTTTTAACCGGGGCAGTTTTCTTTGCCGGAGCAGTTTTTTTAACTGGTTTTACCGCTTTTTTAGCAACTGGTTTAGCCGCTTTCTTTTTTGTAGCCATACTATTATCCTTTTTTAAGTACGTTCACCTGTAATATAGCATCATTCACTTCAATTTCAATTCCGTTGTTAATGGCGGGAGCAAAAGCAAGCGAATCAGCAAGAATTTCGGCGCAAATATACTCTTTATATTGAATTATAGACGGTTGTAGGGCAGCATTTTCGCTAACCGTAACATCTATACGGTCGGCCAGGTTAAATCCGCTGTCTTTCCGAATGTTTTGAATGCGGTTTACAAACTCCCGGGCGTCGCCTTCTTTTTTTAAATTGTCGGTAATTGTAATATCCAATGCTACTGTTAAAGAGCCCTTTACAGCAACTTCATAACCCGGTATCTCGTCTGTTGCTACTTCGAGGTCTTCAGCTGTTATAACTACTGGCTCTTCTTCTAAAGTTTTATAATCAGGGTTAAGAAGATAGTCGCCTTCCAGCACTTTATCAATAGTTGCATTATCAAAAGCTGCAATTTGTTCGGCAGCCCACTTCATTTTGGGTCCCAGTTTTTTACCCAGGGTCTTAAAATTGGCCTTGGCTTTTTTCTTGATAAAATCATTTTCGGCACCCAGCACATCCACTTCCTTAATATTTGTTTCGGCCTTAATAATATCTTCCACTTTTTTTATCCGGGCTTCCATCGTAGCATCCATTGCAGGGATAAACACTTTTTGCAAGGGCTGTCTTACTTTCAGGTTTACTTTTTTGCTTTTTCGCAGCGATAATATCAAAGAAGATATATCCTGAGCCAGTTGCATTCTTTTTTCAAGGTCAATATCAATAACCGATTCGTTGGCTTTTGGAAAATCGGTATGATGAACGGATTCGTTGGCAAACCTACCCGAAACCGAGTTTAGGTTATTAAACAGCCAGTCTGCAAAGAAAGGAGCTACGGGTGCCATCAATTTGCAAAGCGTTTCCAGGCATTCATACAGGGTTTGGTAAGCACAAATTTTATCATGCTCATACTCACCCTTCCAAAACCGGCGGCGGCAAAGGCGCACGTACCAGTTGCTCAGGTGACTATCAACAAAATCTTCGATAGCACGGCCTGCGATAGTGGGTTCGTAGGCATCAAAATTTTCAGTTGCAATTTTTATTAATGAGTTTAAAGAAGATAATATCCACTGGTCAATTTCGGGCCTTTCTTTAACAGGGATGTAAGCTTCTTTAAAAGCAAACCCATCTACATTG
>JBBRCM010000201.1:0-6200 GCA_038204855.1 Chitinophagales bacterium | reverse complement strand
TCGCTGTTTGTAAAGGACTTGCTGAACTTGGTTATCCAGCCCAGGCCTGCTTCAAGCGGCGAGGTTGTTTCATCAATGTCGTTGCCATATAAACAGTAGCCCATTTCCAAACGCAGGGTATCTCTTGCGCCCAGGCCAATTGGTTTAATACCGCCTTTTTGCCCGGCTTCAAAAATGGCGTCCCATATTTTTGAAGCATCGTTTTCTTTGTCTTCAAAATAAATTTCAACGCCCCCGGCACCCGTGTAGCCGGTTGTACTTACCAATACATTTTCAACACCGGCAAATGTTCCTTTGGTGAACGTGTAATATTTTAAATTCATGATGTCCATTTCGCAAAGCGGCTGCAACATCCTGGTAGCATTGGGGCCCTGTATGGCCAGCAAACAGGTTTTGTCAGAAATGTTGTGCATCTCTACCTGCTTATCATTAAACTGCTGTACCCAGTTCCAGTCTTTGTCGATATTGCTGGCATTCACAACCAACATGTATGATTTATTCTCCTCAAGACAATAAACAATCAGGTCATCAACAATACCACCATCTTTATTGGGAAAGCAACTGTACTGCGCTTTACCATTTGTAAGTTTGGATGCATCGTTACTGGTGATGCGTTGTATAAGATCGAGCGCATTTTCTCCTTTTAAAACAAATTCACCCATGTGGCTTACATCAAACACACCTGCCGAATTACGCACTGCTGCATGTTCATCATTAATGCCCGAATAACTAATTGGCATATTATATCCTGCAAACTCAGCCATTTTAGCGCCAAGTTCAATATGTTTTTGTGTAAAGGGAGTATTTTTCATGAAAATTATTTTAATTTTTTTATGCTGCAAATGTAAAATAAAAAGCTGATGCTGGCGGCAATAAAAAGTCCCGCCAAAAATGGCAGGACGTTGTTGGTTTCAACTTCAACTCAACTATTGAAACGAGTTTTAATTATCTGCTAAAATTTCCTTCAGGTCTTCGCAGGCCACTCTTATCCTTTCGCAAGACGCTTCCGAGTTTTCTGACTTATCAATTTTTATTTGCAGCGAGCCAGGATTGGAGTTGATGTAAAAAGTTGTTTTATCATCAAGGGTTATTTCCTTATCTACATGCTCATTGCGCTTCAATTTTATTTCGCTGTTTAATAAATGATCGTTCAAATAAACTCTTACTGCATGTGCCTGGCTTCTGCTGTAATCTGCCTCCATTTCATATTCATCATCATCATCCGAAATTGAAATTGAAATATCATGATTATGAAAACAGGATGACATAGCGGCAACTATCACTGATCCCAAAACAATTGAAAGCAAATATTTTTTCATTTTTTCTTCTTTTTAAAAATGATAAATCAGTTTATATCCACCATCGGGCTAAATACTGATAGTTGAGAGCTTAAAGGGACCGGTTCGGTATTATCGCCTATTTTTTCCAGCTGCTTCTCAATTTTTTCCTTTGCTTTTTGCAGTGAGTCTTTTATTTTCTGCTGTTCTTTTTCTAGTATTACTTTCACCGAGTCAATCTTGTTCATTGGCTCGCCATTGTTATAGCGATAGTTATCATTACCGTTTTTCCCATCAGTTATAGCCTCTATTCCATTGCCGTTAATTGTTACTTTTGTACGGCTTGCTTTCTCTGAGCCTGCGGACTCTCCTGCCGAATTATAGAGTTTCCCATCTGCACCCATTTTATACTCAACGCCTGTCATCCAATGTTGCTCTTCATTTTCAGAATCGTAGTACCAGTCCCCATTGTCCCAATTACTGCCAAAATGAACATCATTAAACCAGCTTATGCTTTTATCAACTTTAATTTTTTTGCCAACAGGTACATAAATAGTAAGTACTACTCTTTGGTTTCGGAACTTATCGTTTTTATTAATAGTAATCCCTTTGTCCATCAGAAGAATGCTGTCTTTTTGTATGCCGGTGTATTGAATTTTTGCTGCATTTTCTTCAGCAATGTTTCTGAATCTGCCAGTTGCAGTTTTAATAACAGTAACTCTAAAACTATCATTGATAGCTTTAACTATGCGTACATCAACATTATTTACAAAGGCAGTGTCTTCCTGAATGCCCTGGAAAGGTTCAAACCTTAAAAATCTGCTTCGGTTATATTTATACAAAGGTGATTTTGCTGTAATCTCAAGTTTATCAACTTTTGGATTGGCTAAAGTTATATCCTGCTCTGTAAGGTTTTTACTGTTGTAATTAAAATCGCGGCTGATTGAAGCTACTAATAATGTAATACACACCCAACCAATGACCCACATGGCTCCAAATGAAAAACCAAGCATTTTACCGTTGCTTTTTGAGCGTGCAATTTTACGGATAATCCAGGTGATGATACCGATAATAGGTACCGCTATAAAAAATATCAGTGTACCCCATGCCAGCGCATTTTGGTAATCTCCACCTATTAAAAAATCTTTTAGAGGAAATACGCCAATAGATGCAATTGCCAAAGCAAACAATGCCACTACCAGGGCCAGGGATACACAGCCAATAATAAAGTAAGCAAATATTTTTGCTATCATGGCAATTACATTACCCAGACCGCCACGGTTACGCCTGGTAAAGTTTTTAACATCGCTTGCAACCATATTTCCTTTTTCGGTTACCAAAGCAGAAGCTTCTTTACCAAATGATGAAGCCTTTTTTCCAACGCCTTTCATCTCTTCCACTACCGACGCCTTTATGGAATTCATATCCACTTTCTCTCCTTTCATTTCCAGTTTTTCAGAGGTGGTGGATGCCTCGGGAATTACGATCCATAATATAATATACACGATCAATGAAGTAGGGCTGAAGGTAAAACGCAACACGTCTCCAAAATCCCACATGCCGCCCCAGTGGCCCCAGCGTGAAATAAATGAAAGAAAAGGAAGCAGGAACAAAACCCTTGGTATCCAGGCATTGATGCCAAAGTAATTACCAATTCCGCTGCACACACCGGCAATCAGTTTTTCATCCGGATCACGGAATAATTTTTTTCTTGCTCCACCAATTTGTATGGTAGCAGTGCTTGGCACGGCTATCCACATAATGATGTAGGTTAAAAATCCAACACCTGAAAATAGCAACACCACAAAAATTATCCTGGCTATTACCACATCTATATTAAAATAGTTAGCTAAGCCGCTGCACACACCACCCAATACTTTATCATTTTCATCGCGGAATAATCTTTTATGCCCGGTTGAAGAAGAAGTATTACCGCTTGATTGTTGCTGGTTTGCTGATGAAGCAGCTGCCTGTGGTTGTGTATCATCCATGGCTTCAAACTCCTCGGGCCGGCCCATATTTTTAATGATGGCGTTTACATCATCATCAGTAATACAGGTGGCGCCCTTGGTAATTTTTTCCTGGAACAGCTCACCAATGCGGCTTTCAATGTCGTTGATGATCTCTTCCTTACCTTCTTCATTGGCAAAATGCCGGTTCAGGCTTTCGGTATAATTTTTCAGCAGTTCAAATGCTGTTACTTCTATAGGAACAACCCGTCCCTGGAAGTTTATGTTGATTACTTGTTTCATGGCTTTAATTTTTTCGTTTCGTTAGTTGTTTTGGCACAACAAAAAAACATGGCTATACTTTTTTATTGTTAAGAGTTGTTGAAGTTGTTGTTATTAGTTTCCTGCCCGTCGTTGGTAAGTGCCCTTACGGCATTGGCCAGTTCGTACCAGGTTGTTTCCAGTTCTTTGTAAAATGCCGCCCCTTTTTCGGTAAGGGTAAAATATTTACGTGGCGGCCCACCGGTGCTTTCTTCCCAGCGATAAGACAATAGTTCTGCATTTTTTAGCCTGGTTAAAAGCGGGTACAAAGTACCCTCCAGGATGTTCAGGTTGGCCGCCTTCATTTTTTCAATGATGTCCGAAGGGTAGGCTTCGCCCTCTTTTATTATAGAGAGGATGCAAAACTCCAGAACTCCCTTACGCATCTGGCTGGCTGTGTTGTCAATGTTCATGGCTTCATTTTTTTAACCCTTCCCGGTTGTCTTTCCCGATGGCTGGCGGGAAAGACAACAAAGTGAGTCTTTTCAGAAAATAATTTTTCATGGCTATACTTTTCGGCTTCACCCAGCCCTCTCAAAAAGAAAGGGTGTAGCGAAGATCGAATTGTATTTATGCTATACTTTAAGAACTTTGTGACTTGAAATAACCGGTTTATCCCCGACCACAACACAAAGATAATTATTTTTTAGTACTATGCAACACATAATACCATATTTTTTATAGTAGTGGGCTGTGGATATTAGCTATTTTTGCCTGAAAGGCTTTACAGTATTGGATTTAGCAGTTTAAAAATATTTTATTAGAAAGAACATGTTTGGATGAATGGCAAATTTTGGGGTATAAATGGACTACCTTAGGGTAAAATATATGGTTACATAGATATTTATGGCTGATAAATAAGAGCATTTCGATAAGGCTGTTAATTATTTTATAACAACCGTATTACATGTAACATTGGCTCTTATATTGTACGCATAATATGCAGGAGGAAACATTATGAAATACATTTTTTACACTTTATTAAGCCTGATAATTTTAGCAGGTTGCAATACCAGCAAAGACTATTTATCACGCAGTGATAATGACAATACCCTATTTGATGCCATTAAAACTTTAAAAAAGCATAACGGCGACACTACCGCATTGAATGCCTTACCTGTTTTATATAAACTGGCCCAGGAAAGAAGCCTGCGTAAAATAAACAGCTACAGCGGCTCCAATAATATTGACCGTTGGGATAAAATCATCAATGCATATGGCACTTTGCAGGAAATGCACAATGCGATTATTGAAAACGATGCCGCCAGCCGGGTGGTAACTCCGGTAAATTACCAGCAAACCATTTACGAAACTAAACATCAGGCTGCGGCTGATTATTATGGCCTGGCCACCGGTTTTTTAAATAAGCCCGGACGGGATGATGCAAAAAAAGCCTACACCTATTTTAAGAAAGCCGATAAACTGGTGCCAGGTTACGAAGATGCAAACCTGAAAATGGATGAGGCTTATCAACATGCAATTGTAAATGTGGTCATTAACCCGGTACAGGATAATTCTTATTTCTTTAATACCGGCTGGGGCAATAATGGCTATAATTACAGCAATGAATATTTTCAGCAAACTTTAGTAAGAGAACTTAAGGGCATAAACAGCAGCCGCTATCCAGCCCGCTTTTATACCGACTGGGAAGCCAGGCGTGATAATGTACAACCCGATTGGGAAGTTAACCTTACGCTTAGAAATATGAACATTCCCCGGCCGCAAACTTATACTTACAGCCGAAATGCCAGTCAGCAAATTGAAGTGGGGCGTGATACCAGCGGGCGCATTATTTACAGAACCGTGTATGCAACCATAAATATTGCAAAGCAATCTTTTACCGCCAATGCAGATATGGAAATAAATATTACAGACCTTGCAACCCGTAAAAACATTGTGTACAATACTTTTAGAGAAGATTACCGTTGGGAAGAAGAACATGCATCTTATAGCGGCGACAGCCGTGCATTAAGTGCCAACGATTGGGCCATGATCAACAACAGTTATTATAATGAACCCCGTAAAGAAGATGTTTTGAGTGAGCTGTACCGAAAGTTATATCCGCAGGTAAAAAATAAAATAAGTTATGCGGTTGATTGGTAGGCGATTTTCTTAGATAAAAATTCTATAAACAATCCAGCTCATAAAATAGGCCAGTCCTGTCATATAGAACAATTGAATGGTGGGCCATTTCCAGCTTCGGGTTTCCCGTTTTACAACCGCCAGCGTGCTCATACATTGCATAGCAAGCACATAAAACACCAACAATGATAACCCGGTTGCCAGGTCGTACACTTTCCTGCCATCGGGCCTTACAGCCGCAGCCATTTTTTGGCGCAGTGTACTGTTATTGCTGTCTGCATCTTCACCAACACTATACAAGGTTGCCATAGTACCTACAAAAACTTCCCGTGCGGCAAATGAGGTTATCAATGCAATACCAATTTTCCAATCGTAACCCAGGGGGCGTATGGCAGGCTCAATGGCTTTACCCAAAGTACCGGCAAAAGAACTTTGCAGCAAAGCTGTTTTACGTTGCTTGTTAAATTCATTTGCCTGTTGGGGATTATCCTTTATTAACTGCTCATACTTTGCAGTAACAGCAGCCATTTTTTGTTTGGGGCCATAAGTACTTAAAGCCCAAAGCAGCAGG
>JBBRCM010000200.1:0-6236 GCA_038204855.1 Chitinophagales bacterium | reverse complement strand
TTTTTTCCAGTTATAATTTTCCGAAGTATCTCTAATGGGCATCAGTGCATTGTTTACATAAAAAATAGTATCGTATCTGTCGGCATACATAATATTAAACATGCTCAGCTCCTGCCTGTTAAGTGCGTTGTAAAACTCGGTAAAGTTTTTTGCCTTGTCCATCTGGTACCATTGATCCAGCACGCCAATCTTCATATCGGCGCCAAGGCGCATGGAAAAAAAGCCATGTTCGTTTTTCATGGTGGCACCGTACCTGCTCCAGTAAAGTTTCCTTTTTACATTAATGGGGATGCCTTTTATTTTCAGTTTGATTGTTTTTACTTCCAGGTTAAGCCATTGTCCGTCAAACTTGTATTGCAGCGCATTATCCGGATTCATCTCTAATTGAAATTCATCCAGCCTGTCGCAGTAATTTACTGTATGTGCCCAACCCAGGTTTTCATTTACACCATGTAAAATGCAGGGGCCACCTGCCAGCAAACCGCCTGTAATATTTAATCCTTCTTCGCTGCAAAGATGTGCTTCGTAAAATGCCTGCGGCCCTGTGTTTGGCTGGTGTGCATTTATCAAAAGAAAAGCTTCGCCGGTTGTGGTTTTTGAAGCACTGATGGCAGACGAGTTACTGCCTTTTTTATTCAGTTCGGGTGCTTCCCACTCTTTGTTATTAAATATTCTGATGAGTGCCTGATCGGCTCCGTTAAAAATGGTTAAGGCAAATACCGAAGATGAAACATATTCTTTTGCAGTAACCGGAAAAATGCTTTTATGCAATATTTCTTCCGGATGTTTTTTTGCATATTTATTTAGCCCTTGCAAATAACCTTCAATCAATTTTAAAAAAGCAGGGGTAAGCGTGTTCCATTTTTCTTCTGTTATTTCCCGGCACCGAAAAAGGGCAAAAGCATAATCACCTGCTGCTCCTTTTTTGCCTTGTACACTGGCCATCAGGTTTTTTGCCGGCAGAATAATTTCCTGCATGCTTTTAAAATCATCTTCGGCCTCAGCCCAGGCCAGGCCATAAGCTACTTCGGCATCGGTTTTTGCAAAGATGTGTGGTACGCCAAAAGAATCACGTACAATATCTATGTTGGCAGGATTGAATATTGTTTGGGAGAAGCCGGTGATAAAAAACAATAGATAAAAAGAAAGAAATGAAATTCTTAGCATTTGAGTTGATTGTGTTTTGGTAGAAGCTGGTTATTATTTGCTCAATAAAGATATGATGTAAAAGAGTGATTATTTCAATGCTTTTATTAAAAGCCTTGAAATAACAAAATCATATTTGCATACGCAGCTCAAAAAAGATTTAACAGCCGGGCCCAAAAAATAATTTGCACAATTCAAAACCAATAGTTTACTTTGTATCTCAAAGTGCTTTTTATATGGATACACCACATCAACCTTTGGAAGACCTGCAACACATTAAAAAAATGATGGAACGTAGCAGCCGGTTTATTAGCCTGAGCGGATTGAGTGGCATTGCTGCCGGTATCTGTGCTTTGGCGGGGGCTTGGTTTGCCAGCCAGAAAATTCATTGCTGGGTAAATGGCGATTGCCAGTTGAGCCTGCTGATAACATCAAACGGTTTTCAATTGATCAACGATCTTTTCTGGATTGCTACCATCACTTTTATTGCAGCATTTGTGTCGGCTTTTATTTTTACATACCTGCGAAGCAAAAAAAATGGTACGCCTATGTGGGGCACAACAACCGTTCGTTTATTCTGGAATATGGTGATACCGATTACTGTTGGTGGTATTTTTTTAATTAGGATGATGCAGATGGGAGAATACCAGTTGGTGGCGCCGGGCTGTTTAATTTTTTACGGACTTGCATTGGTTAATGCCAGCAAATATACTTTGGGCGAAGTAAGGTATTTGGGTTACGGACAAATTGTACTGGGACTTTTTAATTTATGGTGGATTGGATATGGATTGCAGTTTTGGGCAATGGGCTTTGGTATTCTGCATATTGTTTATGGTGCCATGATGTGGTGGAAATACGAACGGAAGTAAATTATGAGCCTGATGAAAAATCCGATAGAAAATCTGAATAAAATATTTGACAGCCGAATACGCCTGGGCATTATGAGTGCCCTGATGGTAAATGATGCGGTTAGCTTTAATGAATTGAAAGAGCTGCTTGATATAACGGATGGTAATCTGGCGAGTCACCTGAAAACATTGGAGGATAGCGAATTTATAAAGTTTCAGAAAGGATTTATAGGCCGTAAAACAAATACAACCTATTCAATTACAAAGAATGGCGAAAAGGAATTTAAACTGCACCTGGATGCGTTGACGAAAATGATAGGATCTGTAAAATAGATTTTTTTACACGTTTACTTTGAAAAACAAAGTACTTTTAAATTATGCATAAATCTATTATCAAGCTGCGCTCTGCATTGCTGGTGTACCTTACGCACAGGATGGCCTTACCTGTGTTACGTATAATACGCAAAGCTGAAATTTTTCCCTACAACAAGGAAGAACTTAAGGGCTTTCCGGATAAAAGCCTGGGCAGAGACCTGGTTGATTTTTTAGATGCCAAGGATCTTGATCTTTTACCCTACTATGCCCGCCACGACATTAAGCATATTTTACTAGGTTATGATACTACGGATGAAGGGGAAGGCTGCCTGCAATGTTTTATGCTGGGCAACGGGCATATTTCTTTTCCGGTGACAGCAACTGTGATGTATGGTTTTATTACAATGCCTGAGTATTGGGGAAGTTTTAAAAAAGCTTATGTACGGGGAAAACAATGTGTACCCATCTCTGAATGGAAATGGTTTGAGATACTCGATCAGCCCACAGCCGATCTGAAGCAACAAATAAATAAAAATTTATGAAACAGAAATGGTTTAAAAAAACAGGCTGGTTTTATATACCTGTTCAACCGCCGGGATATTTAGTTACTATTTTGGTAATCGTTTTTATGATACCTGTTGTACTTGTAATTGACCGGAATGCATACTCAGTTACCGATGAACTATATGAGATTTTTGTTTATGCTACCTGCACCGCTTTCTGGTGGAAATGGGCTGCAGAAAAAACATCCTGATATACTAACCTGAACCTTCAATATTATGAAACTGATAAAATCTTTTACCTATGCATGGACAGGAATAAAATCCTGCTTTGAATCTGAAAGCAATTTCCGCATTCATTTATTTGCTGCAATTGCTGCAATAATAGCTTCTGTGCTGTTAAACATATCTGCAGCAGAATGGATAGCCGTTTGCTTTTGCATTGCTTTTGTAGTAACGATGGAAATGATTAATACAGCTATTGAAAAACTTTGTGATGTTGTTCATGAAGAGGTTCATCTGGCAATAAAGAAAGTAAAAGACATTGCCGCAGGCGCCGTTTTAATTGCTGCAATATTTAGTTTAATAACAGCCGCTATTATTTTTCTGCCTAAAATAGTCTACTTCATCAAATCCCTTTAAAAATGAGCCAAACATTATCTTTTCAAAAAACATTACTGGCCTTTTTGGCTTTTATAGGTTTGTTGATTGCTGTGCGTATATTTTATACAGGCTCTACACTTTATTTGTTTTTAGTGTGGAATATTTTTCTTGCGTGGATACCATTTGCGATCAGCAGCATCTTTTATAAACTGGCAGATAAAGCTAAAGGAAAACAATTTTTAGTCCTCATTTGCTGGTTGGCTTTTTTCCCTAATAGTCTTTATATAGTTACCGATTTAATACACCTGCAAATTGAAAGTAAAGTTCCTAAATGGTTTGATGCGGTATTACTGTTTTCGGCATCGGTAGCAGGTTTAATGATGGCTTTTATTTCATTATACCGGGTGGAAGAATTTCTGCAAAAAGCAATTCACAGAAAATTACAGTCAGCGGCAATTTTAATGATCTTGTTTCTTGCTTCTTTCGGTGTTTACCTGGGCAGGTTTTTAAAGTGGAACAGTTGGGATATTATCAGCAACCCTTTTAAATTGCTGGGGTCAATCGGCCATCGCATTTTTTCACCTTTTAATTACTTGCAAACCTGGGCTGTTACCGGAACACTCACCATCTTTTTTTATCTTTTATATATCTCCCTAAAAAAAATGCCCGGCTATTTAAGCCGGGCAAATACTATTTAAGAAGAAGTTTAAAAATCGAGGCCCAAAGCAAAATACATTATAGGTTTTCCTTTAAAGAAAACATTCATAGGCCAGGCTGCATCAAATTTTAAAAAGTATCCCAGCAGTGTAGTTCTTGCACCAAAACCATATCCGCCGGCAAAAGGCCCTACGCCACCAGCTTTTTTAATAACAGTAACAGCCCCTGGCTGCATAGTAATAGGATCCACGGTATTGTATCTGACTGACGGCCTTTTAAGAGCATTGTACTGTCCGTTCCAGGCGGTACCCAGATCTGTGAACTGAACAATCTGGAAATTATTTAAAAACGAATTGTTGATTGTGCGGTCAAAGAATGTTGAAACAATGGGCAACCTGAATTCGCTATTGATCACCAATGCATTGTTTCCATTGGCAACGTTTTGTATATAACCACGCATATTAACAGCCAGGCTTTCAAATGCATAGTTTTGATCGGTTGCCGGCTGGTTAGCGGTATTAAAATACCTGTTTTGACCATTGTTTTTTACATTGTTTCCAAACATAAGCCATCCATCAACACCGCCCAGGTAATAAATAAGTTTTTGATTACCCCAACTGAAATCTCCGGCTGCCCGGCCTGCCCAAATAAAATTCCGGTAAATAGGGTAATAATATCTTGCATCAAACCCAAGGTTAAAAGTGCTGGGGCCATCTGCAAATTGTACTTTATTGATTTGCCTGTTGTAGTCAAAATATATTTTGTAACGCAACCCGTTCATAATGTTCATGGCCGGGTTCATGGAATTGTCATAGATATATTCCAGTTTGGTGGTGGAGTATAGTGTTTTATCAGCCTCCAGTACGTTGCTAAGACTGTCAACAGACGATATAACAGTCTTATCTGAACGGATACCAGTTGTTAACCTGATGCTTTTTGTTTTATCAAAAGGGTAAGAAATATTTACCTGGTAAAGATTGGTAAATGTTTTAGCGGGGTATTGGGCTATAATGGTGCTTCCTGCGATTAAATTTACGCCGGTTTCCTGTACATTCCTGTAGTAAGTTGCACCCCAATCAAGCCTGCGCTTATAATTCTGATAGCTCATCAGCCATTCATTATCTTTTAAATTGGTGCTTATTTTAAAACCACCGCTAATTTTTACATCTTCCATCAATTCAGTTGTGCCCATGCGTATAAGGCCACTAAGCGGTGTGCCCGAGTTAAGCCTGATGGGGCCAGAGCCTCCGCCATAAGTTTGATAGCGGTTAATTAATACACCCGAATAAAAACCGGCAGAACCATAATCAACTGAAAATTTTGGTGGTTTATACCTGAATTTTTTCATCGTTTTTAAAACATCACGTTTGGCTGAGATATTTGCAATTTCTTTTCCTGCAACAGCAGTGTCTCTTTTTTCGTTGGCAAATTCTGTTTGAAAAATATCATCTTCTTTTTTAACCACACCTGCTGCTTTATTGGCGGCTGCAGTATCCTTATATTCATTCATCAGCTTTTTCATGTACTCGGTTGGCTGGGCGGTTACGTTTCTGCGACGCAAAACATTGTCATCAATCTTTAATTTATATAAAACCTTTTCGTCGCTTTGGCGGGTAACTTCACTCACCTGGTTATTATCGCCTGCTATGCGTGTTTCGGCCAGCGTACTTTGGTAATTGGTTAAGGGAAATGTGTAGGCCGAATCTTCAGAAACAGAAACAACAGCAATAGAATCAACATCCGTTTTTCTATATGCCTTTAACGTGCTGTCAACTTCTTTGGCTGATGGGTTACGTAATATCTGATCAGCAATTAAAACAAGCGTATCCAATCCTGCTTTTTTGGTGGTGAAGAAACCGGCATAGCGGTTTCCAATACCGTTTTCGTCGCTTACAAACGTAAAGTGATTTTCGTTGTACTGCATGGGAGAACGGGCATTGCCATACTTTAAAGCAGATAACTGGGTTATCTGGTTCAGTTCTGGCTTATCGCCAAAATTGGTAATTAAAAAAATGTTGTACTTACTGTCGCTTGGCAAAACTTTTTCGCCGCCTTTAGCAGTAGCGGTTGGCCTGTTGCTGCTGAAAATAATACCCGTTTTATTGGGGAAAGCTACAAAGGAAGCATCCAGGTCATCGTACACATCATTGGTTATCTGTTTTGCTTT
>JBBRCM010000199.1:0-6354 GCA_038204855.1 Chitinophagales bacterium | reverse complement strand
ATATTCATTTGGTCTAACCTGAACCGGATAGCTTCTAAAGGATTTGGCGAAGGAACGGGGTAGTGTTCATTTTCATATTCTTTTGCAAGTATAGATAAAATTTCCAACTCGTCAGATTCATCAGAGTTTGGTTTGATTTCTCTTTGAAGTAATGTATATATTCTTTTCAGAGAAGTTTCGTATTGCGTATTATTTTTTATTGGTCTTACCATAACTTATTTTTTTTGCGTTAATCTTATCATATTGATTATGTGTGCCAAACCACACGATAAACACAATTTTTAAACGATATTCAATATCAACGATCAACCTGTAATTGTTGCCATGAATATTAAATACAACCCGCTTGTCTGTCAATATAGAAGCATTTCGATATTGAGCTTTTAATTCATTTGGATGACTCCATTCTATTGTTTCAACCTCTTCATACCATGCCAGTAAAGACTGTTTTGCTGATGGAAACTCTTTCCAATATTCTTTCAAAGTTTTAACAGCAATTATTCTCATAACAATATTTCACTGGCAAAGTTAGTTAAATGTTACCAAATTGGTTACAAATTTATACAACTATTTCTTTTGATTTAGATTTTTATTTGCTTCTTAACTAAATTAGAAAAGGCTTAATTTTTTCTAAGTCATTAATAAATTGGTTCGAAATTTGTCCGTTCATCCCGACGAATCACCCAATGCAAAGCCCTTCATTTTATATGGAGGGCTTTTTTGTTTTAGTCTTAAGCAGTATTTTTTAGTTATTAGTCCGCCAGTCCTGCGGAGTAACTCCATACTCCTGCTTAAATACCCTGGCAAAGTAACCAGGGTCGTTATAACCACAATCCAGGGCGATCGTAGCAATACTGCCGGCAGAAAGCTTCATCATCTCTTTGGCTTTATTTAAGCGGATGATGCGGATAAATTTATTAGGAGAGCATCCGGTTAATGCATCCAGCTTTCGATGCAACTGAGAATGACTCATGAATACCATTTTACACAATTGCTCAACCGTGAAGCTTGTATCAGCCAAATGTATTTCAACAGCTTCCCTTACTCTTTTTACAAACTCGTCTTCTATTTTATTTTCACTGATCGTTTCTTCAGCCGGCAAAACATTTTCTGTTGCTGATGAATTATTATTAAGACCTGCTTTTTTCAAATAAAACTGTTGCAGATTTTTTCTTAACTCCAATAGTTTTTTTATCCGTAACAATAATTCTTCCCGGTTGAATGGCTTTTCAAGATATGCATCTGCACCTTTTTCCAGTCCTTCCATTTTACTTTCTATATCTGCTTTGGCAGTAAGCATGATGATGGGTATATGGCTGGTATGCTCATCGTTGCGCAATTGCCTGCACAATTCAAACCCATCTACAAAGGGCATCATCACATCGGTAATGATCAGGTCAGGAATTATTTCTGAAGCAATTTCAAAACCCTCTCTTCCATCCTGGCCAACTGCAAGGCGGTAGTCGGGCAGGCACGATGCTGTGTATGCTACCACATCCGCATTGTCTTCTACCAAAAGGATCAGCGGTTTTTCTTTTACCTGTTTTTCTTCAAGCGGATTTACGTTGCTGAAAGAAGCTGTATTTATTTGTTTGGATACGGCATCTTTTATATCCGGGTAAATAATATTTTCTGCTGCAGGCGTATTTATCAACGGTAGTGTTACCGTAAATTCTGTTCCTCTGTTAGCGCCTGTTGGCGGACTTTTAACCGTAATATCTCCCTCCATTAATTTAACCAGTTCTTTGGTTAGTGCCAGCCCAATACCCGTTCCTTCTGTTTTACGGGTAAGGCTGTTATCTAGTTGATAAAATCTTTCAAAAATATGTTCCAACTGGCCTTCAGGAATACCGATACCGGTATCTTTTACTTTAATGATCAATGTTGATTTACCTGCGTCATGTAACTGGTTGTTTTCACTCACGGTAATGTAGATATTCCCTTTTTGTGGAGTGAATTTTAAAGCATTTGATAAAAGATTTGCAATGATCTGTCTAACTTTTTCAGGATCGTATGCCACGTACAGCGAATCCATCACAGCCAAAAAATGCAATTGCTTTTTTTGGCTTTCGGCCAGTGAATGAAATGACTCTACAATGTACCGGAGAAAATTAATGATATCGCCGTTTACCGGTTGCAATATCATTTTACCGGTTTCAAGTTTCGACAGATCAAGCATTTCATTTACCAGGTTTAGCAGGCTTTGTCCGTTTCTTATGATCATGTCTATACCATTATCTAAATGCTGCGGCGGATTGCTTTTAACCTGCTGCGCCATACCGAGTATAACGGTTAGCGGGGTTCTAAACTCGTGGGTGATATTGGTATATAACTGTGTTTTTACCGAGTCTAATTCCTTCACCCTTTTGGCCTCCAGTTGTTCAAAATTTAATTGCGATTTAAGTTTGGCCCGGTTTACCGTGAATTTAAAATAAGCCCTGATGCCTAAACCCAGCAGCATTGCATAAATGAGATAAACCCACCAACTTCGCCACCAGGGTGGCAATACAGTGATCTGCAGTTCAGCGATTTTGTTGCTCCAGATGCCCTGGCTGTTACTGCCCTGTACTTTAAAAATATATTTTCCTGCAGGTAAGTGTAAATAAGTTGCTGTGCGGCGTGTGCCACTTTCAACCCAATCCTTATCTACACCAACCAATTGATAACGGTATTTATTTTGAGCCGAAGCGGTAAGATCAAGTGATGAAAATTCCAGCGTAAGAATATCCTGCAAATGGGTAAGTGTAATTTTTTTTGACTGCTCAATGGTATTTTGCAGTACACCTGTATTATCGCCAGGTGCAATGGATTGGTTGTTGATGAGGATATCAGTGATAAAAACATTGGGCATAAAACCCGGCACCAGTATTTCTTTAGGATCAAAGATATTAAGCCCGTTCACTCCGCCAAAAGCAAGATTTCCATTTGGTAATTTAGCGTAGGAGCCGGTATTAAATTCATCATCCTGCAGGCCGGCAGTTTTTGTAAAGTTTCTGAAATTAAATGACACTGCATTATTTTTAGCAGTTACCGTCATACAAAAAATACCTTTATTAGTACTTCCCCAAATATTGCCAGCAGCATCTGTAAGTATGCCATACACTACATCGTCGGGCAATCCGTCTTTTGCAGTTACTTGAAAAAAATCGCCAGTGGTTTTATCTAGCCTGTTTAAGCCACCGCCTTTTGTGGCCAACCACAAATATTTTTCTGGATTTAGAGGATCTTCTAAAAAACAGGAAACAAAATTATAACTTAGAGAATTTCGGTTATTGCTGTTATTGTAAAACCATTGTACCTGTGCTGATGAAATATTGCTGTTGGTAAATATAATTTTGGCAAAACCATTTTCAGTACCAATCCATATTACCCCTGTTTTATCTTCAAACAAAGCCGTGCATAAAACTTTATCTGTTCCTTTTTTAATGTTGATGCTATCCAGTTTGTTAGCAGCTTTGTTATAAATGGAAAGCATACCATCTTGCCCTGGCAACCAAATATTGCCTTTACTATCTTCTAAAAAAGGTTGCTTTTTTCCAAAGAGTTGATTGGCATTTATTTGGGGATATGCAGTAAGAGAAGCAGTTGCAGGGTTGTAAGCATAATAACCCGTTCGGTCACTTTTAATCCAGTAATCGTTTTTGGAAGAAATAAGCATGTAATCAATCTGTTCTACAGATGGTATTTCGGTAAAAGCACCTGTAATCTGCTTATCTTTTTTTAACTGCATCCATTTGTATCCATAATTCACCAGAAAAAGTTCATTGTTTACTGTTGGTATAATTAAACGGATACTGGTGCCTTTTGCCTGTGTTGTAAAGATGCTGTTGGTAGTATTGTATTTACGTAATCCATAGCCAACAGAACCACTCCACACTATACCAGACCGGTCAATAATAAACGGATAACAAATTCTTGTAGCAGTATCAATCGGTAATGGTTCTTGCCAGTTTACTACGATTCCTTTTCCCCATTTGCTCATATCGTAAAAATTAAATTCACGGTGATGAAGCTCCCACAATGCACTATTGGGCCTTAAAATGATATTACCTTCCGGCATTCTTTTCGTATCAAATAGGGGAAGGATGCTTTTCCCATTATCCAGGAAAAGGTTTCCGTTAATAACAACCGTACCATCTTTATTAAGAAACCCATTGTTATACAACCTTCCGTTAGGCAAGGAAGTAAAGCTGCTGTTTTTAAAATCGAATTGATAAACTGCCCCATCCATTCCTCCAATCCAAACAATTCCATCTTTATCTTTTCCCATGCCATATACCTGTGCATGGCTGGGCAACGAAAGTTTCGTAATGAGTGGTGCCGCTTGGTTTTTAAAAAAATCATTGGTAATCGTAACAATATTCAATTCTGCGGCATCTGTAGCAATCAGTATCCTTCCATCGGGTAATTCCTCTATAGCCCTTATACCATTGCCAGAAAGGCTGGCAGCATTTGCAGGTGTATGCGCTATGCGGTAAAAAACACCACTTTTTTTATCATACAGGTTTACTCCGGCATTTTCTGTACCAGCCCATATCCTGCCTTTACTGTCTTCAAATAATTTTACAATGGTATTGCTGCTAAGGGAGTAGCTATTATAAGGGTCATTCACAAAAACTTTAAAACTATACCCATCATACCGGTTTAAACCATTTTTTGTACCCACCCAAATAAAGCCGTCTTCATCCTGCAGCATATCAAAAATCATTCCCTGCGATAAGCCCTGGGCTGTAGAAATGGATTCGTAAGCAGGAGGGGTTTGTGCAGGTGTAACCAATACCCACCAGACCATGGAAAGGGTAAGCAATGTCTTTATGCTGATAAGGGTTTTATGCATTTGTTTATAAAGATAAATGGAAAGCCCATTTTTTAAGCATGGGTTAAAAAAGAAACTAAAGTTCTTCTTGTAAAATAACGAATTAATCCTGCTCTTGCACAATTTGTCCGGTTAATAGGGCAATATGTACAATACAATGGTTGATTTGTACTCACTAAAGGTTATTGATTTGCAGAATTTTACACTGTTGCCCGTAGCCGCTACAGGCAGTAATAAATAAACAATCAAACCATTCTTTTTAACCAATAAACCAATCTAACATGAACAAGAATTTCCTTTTAAAGACAAAGATGTTTATGCTTCTTTGTATGCTTATTCCTTTTGCAGGCATGAGCCAAACCAAAAATTTGATTTCCACTCATCGGGTTTTTCCAAAAGTGGACAAAGTGCTTGAATTTGAAAAAGCCATTGCTGCCCATGCCCAAAAGTATCACAGTGGTACCGCCTTTTGGCGGGTGTTTGCCATACAATCCGGACCAGATGCAGGCGGTTTTCATATTACTGAGGGGCCAACAAGCTGGGAGGCAGAAGATGTAAGGGGTAATTTAGGAAACGAGCACAACCTGGATTGGAATAAGAATGTGGCCATTTATTTAACAGACAGGCAATCGACTGGTTATTCTGTTTACCAGGATTCTTTAAGTACAGTGGCATTGGGTGATTTTTCTGATAAAATCAATATCACACATCTGTATCCTAAAATGGGCAAGGGGGATAATGTAGTAAGCATGATTAAGAAATTAAAGAAAAACTGGGTTGCTGCTGGGGTAACAGTTGCTGTTTATTCAGCCAGTTCTTCGGGTCCGGCTCAGTATACAATAGTAACCAGGTATAAGCAGGGTTTAAAAGAAAGAGCAACAGGTTTTCGTAAACCATTTAAAGAAACATATGAAGCTGCAAATGGAGAAGGCTCTTATGCACAGTTCCAAAATGATTTGGCTGACTATGTTGATGAAACCTGGAGTGAATTACTTTTTCTGCGTGCCGACTTAAGTTCGAAATAAGTTTGTAAGCTGTTTTAAAGTCCTCAAAGGTTTACTAAACCTTTGAGGACTTTATTAAAATCATTTACCTTAAAGCTGTAGTAGCATATCTGCTCTTGTAAAGCCTTACATACAATGAAAGCAACCATCAGCATTCCGCTTAAACAAAGTAGCCAAATTCCAGCCCTTTCCGAAAATACTTTTTTAAGGTATTTCAATTTTGTTGCCTTGTATTTTGCACAAGGCGTGCCGGAAGGAATGTTATTCTTTGGCATTCCGGCATGGATGGCAATGAATGGCAAAACACCTGGCGAAATAGCTGGCTTTGCCGTAGCATGTGGATTGCCCTGGAGTTTTAAATTTATAGTGGCGCCACTTATGGATCGCTATACCTATTTGCCAATGGGGCGCAAAAGGCCCTGGGTACTTTTGGGTCAAATAGGATTAATAATAAGTTGTATTGCCATGGCTTATGTACCTGATCCGTTAAATAATTTAAATCTGTTAATGGTAGCAGGCTTTGTGGTATCATTC
>JBBRCM010000198.1:0-6373 GCA_038204855.1 Chitinophagales bacterium | reverse complement strand
GGCAGTTAATTCGGGGTCTAAAACTATCTGGTCGAACGGTGTAAAGTCGGAGTTCATACCGAGCTTTTTTGTTGGGCCGGTTAGTACGGTTGTGCGGCTTACCTCGGCACCGGTTCCACTGAGTGTAGGTATGCCTGCTTTATATACGCCGGCATTTTTCACCAGGTCCCAGCCCTGGTAATCGGCACTGCTGCCGGGGTTGTTCATCATTAGCGAAACGGCTTTGGCAAGGTCCATGGTGCTGCCACCGCCAATACCTATTACGCCACTTACAGTACCAAACTCTTCTTTAAGCTGGTTGGCCAGGCTATCTACATAAGTTGTTTTGGGTTCGTAGGTTACATCAACAAAAATTATTTTGTCGTTGCTTTTTACAGGAACACGGGTTACCAGTTCTTTTCCTTCGAAGAAATGATCAACCAAAAAAACCATAGGCGCATTTGCTTTGCGATGGGGAGCTATGATCTCATCTAACTGATTGAAAGAACCACGGCCATAAATTACATAGCCAACCATTTTAAAATTTCTGAATGCCATAGATTGTTTTTTATACTGCTACGAAATTACAGGAATTTTATTTTGGCTTTAGCAAAAAAGGTTTGCCACGAAGCCTCTAAGCCACGAAGGTTTTGCCTTCGGCAAAAAGGTTATTGCCACAGAGGTACTGAAGCACAGAATTGAACCTGTATTTTTTTAGTGCTTCCGTATTTCTGTGGTAAATTTATTTTAGCAGCGAAGCTGCCCTCACTAAATCTTCGGGCGTATCAATCTCTATACCCATGTATTCCGTTACAATCATTTTTAGGGAGATGCCGTTTTCGAGATAACGCAGGCATTCAATTTTTTCTGCAGCTTCCAGCGGCGTTATTGGCCAGGCAGTAAAATTTAATAATGCCTGTTTGCGAAATGCATACACACCAATATGCTCGTAATAAACAGGGGAAACGTTTTTATCTCTCTGGTAAGGTATCTGGCTGCGGCTAAACATGAGGGCATTAAAGTTTTTATCAACAACCACTTTTACATAATTAGGATCGGCAATAAAATTTTCATCGTGCAAAACCTGCATTAAAGAAGCTACCTGTACATTTTCATTCGCAGAACCCTGTGGGTCTGTAAAAGCCTGTAATAATTTTTCAAGCGGTTCTTTTTGTACAAAGGGTTCATCACCCTGCACATTCACAACAATGTCAACACACATATCTGCAATGGCTTCTGCAATACGGTCGCTGCCGCTTTCGTGTTCTTTAATACTCATAACGGCTTTGCCGCCATTGTTTATTATTTCGTTGAAAATTATTTTGCTATCGGTTACTACCATTACTTCATCAAAAAGATTGGTAGCAACGGTATTGTTGTAGGTATGAAGGATTACTGTTTTATCACCCAGCATCTGCATCAGCTTACCCGGAAAACGTGTGGCAGCATAACGTGCCGGAATCATGGCAATTATTTTCATTGGCTGATTAAATCAATTTAAAATGAAGGCGGCAGTTCGCTAAAATATCTTTTACAATTTGTGCATCGGTAACCTTTGCTGTAGGTAGATGTTTGCCCAAATAAAACCTGGTTCTTTAACCTACCCCAAAAATCGGTTGGCATATTTGTTTTTTCTTCAACAATTAATGAATGGCTTTTGCAATTAGGGCAGGTAATATCCTTTAAGTAGTCATTCTCCGCTTCTTTCATTAAAGCTACAGCCTGGTCAAAATCCCCTTCCTCTACCAGCAGCTTAATACCACCTACGGCAGGGTTGAGCAACGGATCAACCGTAACAATATTCTCATCCTTCATCTGGCATTTGATATTGTTTTCGGT
This sequence comes from Chitinophagales bacterium, assembly GCA_038204855.1. Taxonomy (GTDB): domain Bacteria; phylum Bacteroidota; class Bacteroidia; order Chitinophagales; family Chitinophagaceae; genus Ferruginibacter. The sequence continues at coordinate 4,555 of JBBRCM010000198.1, read as the reverse complement.
AAGCATGCCCATGGTCATGTTGGCCAGCATATAATTATCGTAAGTAGCTATTATTTTAAAATTCATATTCTTTATTGTTTTCCGTCTATAATAATTGGTGCGCCACCTTTGCCCATTACAATCACTTTAGCATTGGCACTTAGCGCCAGTTCTTTCATGGCTTTAATCTGCTCGTACTGTAATTGCTGGTCGGTTAAGCCGGTGTTAATGATGCGCTGGTAATCGGCAATACCCTGGGCTTCCACCCTTTTGCGTTCGGCTTCCTGCTTTTCTTTCTGCAACACAAACTCCATTTTCTTTGCATCCTGCTCGGCATTTATTTTACTTTCGATGGATGCTTTTACAGAATTAGGTAATGTAATATTGCGTACCAGCAATTGCTCCAGCATCAGTCCACGGGATTTAAAATCTGCTTCAATGGTTTTATAAATGCGTTGCTGAAATTCTTCCCGTTTATTGCCAAACAAATCAACAGCCTGGTAATACACCGCATTGTCACGGATTTTTGTACGGGTGATGGGGCGTACAATTTTATCGCGGTAATCAATACCGGTTTCTCTTAACAATCGGGGAGCATCACCTGCAACCACCCGGTACAAAACGGTAAGGTCAATAGTTACTTCAAGCCCGTCGCTGGTTAACACCCGTATGGCATCATCGCCTAATTGATTACCCTCATCATGTACACCGCTCATGGTGTAGTTTTGGGTTTTCACGTCCAGCCTTTTTACATCCAGTAATGGGTTAATAAAATGCAGGCCGCTGCCCATAATATCATTTTGAATACTGCCGAACAAAACCTTTACACCCACTTCGCCGGCATCAATCTGTTTTACACAGGCATTAAAAATACCCAGTAAAATAAATATAAAACCCGCAATGCGGCCAATGGGTTTAAATTTTGCCAGTGCGGGCTTGTCTTTTAAAAACACTGCACTTACAATTATAAGAATAACTCCGAAGATTATTAAAAACATGATGTTTAGGTTTAGAACTGTAAGTTCAATAAAATAATTAATAATAGCGGGAATGAATTTCAAGGCTTGGCAATTCCAAAATAAAAAAACCACTCTCTAAATGAAAGCGGTTTAAATATTAATGTTCCAGTTCCCCCTCATCCTGAGCGTAGTCGAAGGGCAGGGGGCGGAGGGGGTTCCTTAATTATTCAACATCAGCGGCATCACCAGCATCAGCAGCTCCTCTCCTTCGCCCTGCTCGGTTGGTTTAATGATACCTGCTTTTGTAGGCGTACTCAGTTCCATATTAATATCTCCGGTATCGGCACCGCCCAGCATTTCAATTAAAAATTTTGCATTAAAAGCAATCTGCAGGTCCTCACCATCGTACTGGCAGGCCATGCGCTCGTTACCTTCAAAACTAAAATCAACATCTTGTGCAGCCAGTTGTAGTTCGCTGCCACTGATGGTTAATGCAACCTGGTTGGTACTTTTGTTACTGAACACACTCACCCGGCGTAAGGCATTTTGAAAATCGTGTTTGTTAACCGTCATCTTATAAGGATTGTCAACCGGTATTACCACTTTATAATCGGGGAAACGGGCATCAATCAACCGGCAAACCAGTTCGGTTGTACCATGCTTTACAAATAAATGATTGCTGTTGTAAGAGATGTTCAATTCGTCTTCATTATCGGGCAAAGCACTTTTTAACAAATTCAAAGGTTTTTTAGGAACGATGAAAGAATCTTTTTTAGGGCAACTTACATCATTACGTGTGTAGCGTACCAGGCGGTGTGCATCGGTAGCAACAAAAGTGATTGATTTTTTATCCAGTTCAAAAAATACACCCGTCATTGCCGGGCGCAGGTCATCGTTACTTACAGCAAACAACGCTTTGTTGATAGCAGTAACCAGACCGGTTGACGACATGGTAAAAGCATTGGCATCATCAGCAGCCGGTTCTTTCGGAAAATTATCAGGTGTTTCGCCCATAACCTTGTACTTACCATTATCGCTGGTAATTTCCACCGCAAAGTTCTTATCAATATTAAAAGTAAGTGGCTGCTCTGCGATATTCTTCAGCGAATCAAGCAATATTTTTGCAGGAATACACACTTTGCCGCTTTCTTTTGCTTCAACATCCAGGTGAACCTTCATTACGGTTTCCAGGTCGGTAGCAACAACTGTCAGCTTGTTTTTTTCAATTTCAAACAAAAAATCTTCCAGTATGGGTAATACTGTATTGGCATTAATTACGCCGCTGATCTGTTGCAATTGCTTAAGCAGGGCCGATGAGGAAACGATAAACTTCATAATTATATCTTTAGTTGGCAAATATATAAAATTAACGGGGCTAAAAATACAGGGTATTTGGCAAGATTTAAGGTTTTAATTTTTGGCCCAGCTTTACAGAAAAGACGAATTTGCCCTAAGCGTTGTTTTACAATATTTACAGCTTGCGAAAAACTATGCTGCACTTATACAATTAAAAGAAGCCTCTTATATAGCAAAGTAAAATTATTGCTCTGCTTTTTTTATATTTATGGTAGATGCCGAAACTTATTCATCATATATGTATTTCCTGCTACCTTATAATTATAACCGGGTCCTCGTTTGCACAATCAACACAAACCATTTTTTATACCACCAAAGACGGGCTACCTTCCAATTCCATTTATAAATCTGTTTTAGATAGCCACGGCTTTTTGTGGATTGCTACAGATAATGGATTGGCAAAATTTGATGGAAAGAATTTTAAAATATATACCACAGCACAAGGGCTACCCGATAATGAGATAACCGATATTTTTATCGACAGCAATAACCGTATTTGGGTGTCTCCGTTCCGAAGAACAACCGCCTATTATAATCCTGAAAAAGACCGGTTTGAAAACGAAGATACCGACCCCGAACTAAAAAAAATTGAACTGGCAAATGCTAACCGCATCAGTGTATTACAATTTGGAGGCATTGTATTTTGTAACAACCAACACGCTTTATTTATTTATAAGAATGGAAAAGTAACCGTGCTTAAAGCATTAATGAATATTACAAAGTATTCAGACATTGAAAAGACGATTGAGTTTAGCCCGAATAAATACCTGGTAATAGGTTCAGACTCAATGAGGATACTTGTTAAAGATGAATTCGTAAAATCATTTTCAATGGAGACCGGTTTTTTTAGTTGTGAGTATTTTAATCATGCACTTTACATTAGTTCGGGCGATAAAATAAAAAAGTACCAGGTTGATGAAGATGGAAATATAAGATTGATATTGGAAAAGACACTTCCTTTCAATATCCGTATATTTTGCCGATCGGGTAAAGACCTTGCTGTAACCACATTAAACCGTACCACCTATCCATTAGATGCAACAACACTTGAATTAAAAAATCCTTTATTGTACAATATTGCGGTAAGAAATGTGCTGGAAGATAAAAATGGCAGTGCCTGGATATCCACCATTGACAGGGGTTTAATAAAGATTCAGCAAAAAAGAATATCATCTTTTACTATAACCAACAAAGCACTTAATGATGAGATAACACAAAACTTCAATTCGCTTATCATACAAAATAAAAAAATATTTGCAGGCAATAATTATGGCGAACTGATTATTTACGATAGGGTATATGATATTAAAAAACGAAGCCTGAACCCCGAAGAAAATATGGATGGCGTGATCAGGAAAATTATTGAGCTGAAAGATAAAATTTTTGTAGCCTGCCAAACCGGTTCTTTTTTATTAGATAAAAAAACACTTGCTATTGTAAAACGGTTTGAGGGAAAAGAAAATGCATCAACCAAGGCAGCTTTTTTGCTGAATGATTCTGTTTTGTTATTGGGGTCGCACTCGCAGGCAACGGTTTATAATGTTGTTTCCAATAAAATTACCCGCAGCATAGTTAAACGAATTACGGCGCTTGGTGCTGCCGGACAAATTTATATCGGCTCCAACGATGGTTTGTACCGCTGGGATAAAGATTCTCTTTTTTATTTTGGTAAAACATACAAGGCATTAAGCTACCGCGTTAACTGCATTTTTAACAGCCGGGAAAATTTGCTTTGGGTGGGCCTGGGTTCCGACTCTTTGATAGTCATGCAAAATAACAATGTGATAAAATCAATAGCACTCGGTGGCATAATCCCCGGAAATGTTTGTAAATCTTTATACAGCAATACGCCCGGCATCATGTGGTTGGGAACAAATAAAGGATTGAATAAGATCCAGTACCAGTACAGCAAAGGCAGGTTTATTTACTACAATACTTTTTTTGGTTTGTCAGATGGGTTGATTGGCGAACAGGTAAATGATATCAGCATCAGCAACGATACTGTTTTTGTTGCTACCAATGGGGGCATTAGTTTTTTACCGGCAGCGTTACATTTGCCTGTAGCAGATATAACCACATTTATTACAGGCGTTTCTATACACGGTATTGATACACTGGTAATGAAAAGCTATACACTTCCCTACGATAAAAACGATATCAGCATCAGCTTTTCGGGCGCCGACCTTACCGGTTATTATCCTTTATTTGAGTACCGGCTTAATGAAGGGGCCTGGCAAAAAACGGATAAAAATAATATTGAA
>JBBRCM010000197.1:0-6437 GCA_038204855.1 Chitinophagales bacterium | reverse complement strand
GCCCATGCCCTGGTGATGCGCCATAAAAGACCTAATAACCGAGTAGGATTGTTTTCTTTGTAAACGTGCAGTGGTGTAATCAATCGCTTCATACAAGCCATACCTGCCTTCAAAACCGGCGGCCTTTAAAGTTTCCAGATTATGATATGCCTGCTCCGGCTCTACCATTAATGCCATCATGGAAGAGTAGGGAGAAACTACCAAATCTTCTGCCAGCCCGCGTTTTAAGCCGGTGCCCGGCACACCAAATGCTTTGTACTGGTAATTAAGCTGTGCATCTGTAAAGCTGTAACCCGATTCGGAAATACCCCAGGGAACTGACCGTCTTTTACCATATTCAATTTGTTTTTGAATGATGGCCTTATAGGTTTGATTCAACAGGGTGTTTTCATAAACCGGCATCACCAGCAAGGGCATCAGGTATTCAAACATCGATCCGCTCCACGATAAAAGTATGGGCGTTGGGCCTGCATTGGTAAGCTGCCGACCCAATGCAAACCAGCTATCCTGCGGCAGTTTACCCTGCGCTATGGCAACAAATGTTGTAAGCCTTGCCTCCGAAGCCAGCAGATCGTAAAAACCATTATCCTTCCTTTGTTCATCTACATTATAACCGATGGTAAGCAGGTGTTGTGACCGGTAGTACAGAAAATCAAAATCAATATCGGCAAGCTGGTTGCATTTTACTGCAAGCTGCTGCAATGTTATCCGTAACTCTTTGGCATGCCTGGCCGATTCTGTAATCACCATCCTTAATTTATTAAGCCAGCCGTTTTCTTCGGCACTGTTTTCTAAAGAATCGTAGTTAATTATTTTATGCAGAAGAATTTCTTCGATTTTTGAAACCTGCAGGATACTGGGTATCGCAGGAAGCATGGGCATCAATTCAGCAAATTTTTCAGGTGCAGGAGCCAATGACAACCAGGGACAAAGAGATTCTATTTCAGTTTTAGCCTGGCTGATATGCAACAGTGCTTTTTGCGCCCACCAGTCTTCTTCACCGGATGTAATAAAGTTAACTGCCTGCAACAGCTCTGCAAAAGAAGACTGCATTTCATCAATATATTTTTTACTTTCTGTAAGGCTGATTAACGAATCTGGATAATTTTCGTTTAGCTTTTGTATATAGCCATCAAATAAATTGCGGGCATTTGGAGAGACTGTTTTTTCTTTTATGATATGTAAAATATCGATAAATCCTTCAAAAAATTCCGGCCCGTTAATTTTTTTTTCGGCTATAGAAAGTAAACCCTGCTTAAGTGTAATGAGGTGGCCGGCAAGGTTTCCACTATCAACGGTAGAAATATATTTTGGCGCCAGTGGCAAAAGTGTCTGCGTATCGTACCAGTTAAACAAATGGCCGCGGTATTTCTCCATACTTTCTACGCTGTGTATGGTGTTAGATGTGCGCTCAATTAATTGCGATGCCGTAATGTATCCAAAGTCGTAAGCAGTAAGGTTTGATAACAGCGCCATGCCTATATTGGTAGGCGATGTGCGGTGTGCGGTTCTTTCAACCGGTTGTTCCTGGTAATTATCTGGCGGAAGCCAGTTATCGGATGCAGTAACAAAGGTTTCAAAAAAACTCCAGATTTTCCTGGCCAGCATACGCAGTTGTTGTTTTTGTATGGTGGTAAGTTCTTCCTGTTTACTTTCATCAGGCTGGCTTACATACCACGCAATAACGGGTGCAAGCAACCACAGGATCAATAGCGGCGCTACAACAGCCAGTTGTAAGGGCGAAAAAAGACTGAGATAAATGAATACGGCCACAGCAAAGAATACCGTGAACCACATGCTTCCATAAAACTGAACGATATTTTTCTGGCTCTTTTGATTATGATAAGGATTCCATTGCAGTAAATTTTTTCGGGAAATAAAAATGCGCCAGCCAGTACGCACAATGGCATCGGCAGTAAAATAAGCTTCGTAGGGCAGCGTAGCAAAATCAATAAAAGCCTGTATGAACCTGTCTTTGGCAGCATTGAAGGTGTAGTTGATGTGTTGAGAAAAAACTACATCTTCCGGCTTGGTGAAAGATTCCCAAACCACTCCCAATAAAGTGGGGAGCAGGGTTATTGAAATAACAGCGGTTGCCCAATACCAGGGCGATGAAGAAATAATAAGACCAAAAAGAAGCATCAATAATAAACAGACAGGTACTACACTTCTCCTGATATTATCAAAAATCTTCCACCGCGAAAGCGACGATATCCGGTTCCTGTGCAGTTTTCCATCGCCTGTTTTTGCGAGGGGCAGCAGCCAAATGGCAATCTGCCAGTCGCCCCGTATCCAGCGGTGCCGCCTGCGCATATCTTCCATGTACCGGAAGGGATATTCTTCGTACAACTGCACATCAGAGATAAGGCCCGATCTTGTATAGCAGCCTTCTAAAAGATCATGACTAAGTATCCTGTTTTCGGGAAACCTGTTGCTCAGTGTTTTTTCAAATGTTGCGATATCATAAATGCCTTTTCCCGTAAATGATCCTTCTTCAAAAAGATCCTGGTATACATCCGATACCGCCCTTGTGTAAGGATCAGTTCCCGGTTCGTTGCCGTGAATCTTTCCATAAATGGAACCTTCCTCACCGGGCAAACTGTTTGATACCCGTGGTTGCAGTATGCCGTAGCCCTGTACAACCCGTTGCTTTTTTTCGGAATAAACAGCATGGTTCAGCGGATGGGCCAGGGTACCCGACATTTTTTTTGCAGCATCCCTTGGTAATTGTGTATCGGTATCAAGCGTGATGATGAATTTTATGCTGCGGTAAATTTTTTTATCGCCAACAATCGCCATAAAATCATAACTATCCTTACCCAGTATCAATTGATTTAATGCAGCCAGTTTTCCCCGTTTTCGTTCGTACCCAATCCATTTTTTTTCGGTGGAATTCCATTTGCGTGGCCGGTGAAAAAGAAAGAAAGTGTCATTTGTTGTCCGCTCATATTTCCTGTTTAATGCAATAATTTTATGTTGCACTGCCTGTAAAAGCATTTTGTCTTCCGGCATAGCTTCTTCATCCGCATCTTTAAAATCGGTAAGCAATGCAAAGTAAAGATTAGCATCGCGGTTGGCCAGGAAACGCACTTCCAGGTTTTCAACCAGCTCATCAATAACGGCCATGCTGTTGAGTAAGGTGGGTATTACCACCATAGTGCGGTATTCATCTGTAATGCCTTTTGAAAAATCTATTTTGGGTAATATAGATGGCCTTACTACCAGTGTTGATAACCAATTTACAATTGCCAATGCCAACTGGCTGGTAGCAAAAAAACTTATAACAATAAGCACGATCAGTTGCCAGCCATGCAGGCCTTCACGCATAGCCTTGGCCGCCAGCGATGAGCAAAACAGTGCTGTCAGCAGTGTCATCATTCCTATATATGCAAGCAGCGGGAAACGCACAGGAATACTCCGGCAGATGTCTGCAACAGGTAATTTAACCTTTGCCTGATGGTGAATTTTTTTTAGGCCTTTTCCCAAAAGATAATATCCAACATGGGATGCTGCAGCATCGGTGTTATTTAACGTGTTCGTTTTGCATGCTTCAATAGCCATTAACGCAACTTCCTGTTCTGATAGGGAACTGCACTTAGCTATTTTTTCCACGGCATGCCGGTATTGATCCCGTGTATGAAAATCCATGCGTTCATATACTCCGCCAATATCAGTACTTAAAATATGCTCAATCACACTCATCTTATCAACAAATTCACGCCAGTCGGTAGACCCCAAAAAACGCAGGCTGCTGATGCTGTTGCTTATAGATACCTGGTCGGCTGCCTGTTTTTGATTTTCCTGTTGTACCAGGTCTTCGGTGGTAAGGCCATGCTCGGCCAATTGTTGCTCTATCCAGTTTATGGGTAACGAAAGGCTGTTACCTTTCTCTGTAAGCCGCTTTGTAAGCTCTGCCACAAATGAGCTCTCCATCGGCGGTTCCGATCTTGCCATATCTGCAATTACCAAAACCAGGTTCCGGGGATTGGTTTCCGCAGTGCTGATGAGTTTCTCTGCCCATTCATCTGCCAGTGTTTTATTATCGATATCAATAAATATCCGGATTGAAATGCGGCGAAGATTTTCTAAAAGGGCCAGCCTGAGCATGATAGGCAAAGCCCACAACTCGCCTATTTTTAAAACGGTATTTGTTTGATAAGCTGTTATAAAACTGGTAAGGTTAGTGAGGTTAATATGTCCATCGCTGTGGGAAATAATTTCTACAGCCATATCGTAAATGCGGGGCAATCCTGCCATTTTGCCTTTAGCCAGTTGCGGCAACCCTTTACTATACCCCTTGGGAAGGTGTTTTTTACCGATATAGATCTGTTCTTCTATCAGGTAAAAATTATCCAGCAACCACTCCGCAGCAGGTACAATCCTTTCATTGTTGTTAACGGCATCGGTCAGCTTTTTATGTACTTCAAGCAGTATGGTTTCGTTCTCATCAAGCCGTTTCAAAAGTTGTTCCGAAGGATGCTCTGAGATAAGCTCATGTGTTTTAGATATAAGTCTGGCGTGCTGTTTAAGCTGTTCTTCGGTAAACAGCTCGGCCCTCAATGGTGGGCTGTCATTTTCATACCGTGCGTTGTCCTCTCCCAAAAACGGGGCTACCATGTTTTTTTTAAAGGATGCAATCGCCTGCGGAAGTATGTCAAAAATATCTTTTCCGGCATTTTTTTTACGCATGCACTTACTTTAAGTTTTTAGGTACATTATTATACCGATACTAGACAGCATTGCAATACATACTGGTATATCGGTATAATTCAATAAGCCAATAACCATGCCTTTGTAATAAAAAAGCGATAATAGTGTAAGAAATTACGCAGCTACCGGCATACAGTTTTGCGATGGCGAATTTTTAGCACTCTTTTTGAATAGACTATTTCTTAAAATAAATTTTATGAAAAAAGCAAAGCAAAAAGGAAAGGCCGGCTTTATTGAAAGACTGGATAATTGGGGCGCCAAAGCTGCGGGAAGCAGTGCAGCATTTTTAGGTGCTTTTACAATTGTTTTATTGTGGGCCATTACAGGCCCTTTGTTCCATTATTCTGAAACCTGGCAATTGTTGATCAATACCGGTACAACTATCATTACCTTTCTGATGGTTTTCTTAATCCAGAAATCGCAGAACAAGGATTCACTTGCGATACAATTAAAACTAAATGAGCTGGTGGCATCGCATGAAATGGCCAGTAACAGGCTGGTGGATGTGGAAAATATTACCGAGGATGAATTAAAGGTGATACAGAAATACTACGCAAAACTAAGCAGCCTTACAAAAGCAAGCCAATCAGTAAAAGAATCACATTCGCTGGATGAGGCTGAAGATAATCAAACAAACAAAGTACAAAAAAGAGGCAGTTTAAAATGATGGTATTGCTGCAAAGACTAATTAATCAGCGGGATTGAAAAATAAAAAGCAGATCCTTTGCCCGGTTCGCTGGTTACGCTTATTTTGCCTTGGTGCCGCTGAATAATTTGGGAGCTGATGAATAGACCGATACCAAATCCGGGATAGGTTCTTTCATCTTTTCCTTCAACCCTGTAAAAACGTTCAAATATTTTTTCCTGATCGATTTTATTTATACCAATACCCGTATCATGTACAGATACAACTACCTGATCATCCTCAATAAAACTCTTAATAATTATCTCTTTGGAGTTTGGTGAATATTTAACGGCATTGGTAAGTAAATTAATTAAAACCTGGCTGATGCGTTCCCTGTCGGCGTATACAACTGCTGTATTTCCTGACATACTGAAAAGGTAATCAGGATTAATATGCTGCACCTGCGTAACCACTTCCTGCATCATGGCAGTAATTTCAAATTCCGTTTTAGTAAGTACCAGGCTGCCTGATTTTATTTTTGAAATGTCAAGCAAATCGGAAATTAACCGGGTGAGGGTTAAAACCTGCTTATCAATTACTTTCAGCGATTTTTTTAAAAAAGCGTCTTCGCTCTTGCCGTATGTACTCTGCAATATCTGCACATATCCTTTGATGGAGGTTATAGGTGTTTTTAGTTCATGACTGGCCATGCTTATAAAAAAATCTTTTTGCTGCTCCTGTTCTTTTATTTCCTGTATATCGTTACTGGTGCCCACCCACATTTGTATAGCACCTGCAGCATCTCTTTGCGGAATGGCTTTGCTCAACTGCCACCGGTATTCCCCATCATACCTGCGAAAACGGTGTTCAAATAAAAAATCATTGCCCGAGGAAACCGATTTTAACCATTCGGCAGCATTTGCTTCCCGCTCTTCGGGATGTACGATCTGTATCCATCCATCTTTGCTTATTTGCTCCGGAGTTAAACCGCTATAATCGTATACCGACCTGTTGAAATAGTTTAAATTACCTGCCGTATCAGCAGTCCATATATGCTGTGGCATAGAATCTGCAAGCAGCCGGAATTTTTCTTCTCTTTCCA
>JBBRCM010000196.1:0-6810 GCA_038204855.1 Chitinophagales bacterium | reverse complement strand
CAGCTTATCAAAAGGTTTTATTTTGCTTAAACCATTGTAGTCAACTTTCCAGTTTAGTTTTGGTTTAATGCCCCTGAAAGGATTTGACTTTATATTTGGATTATTCTGCCTGATCAAAGAAACAGAATTTGGATCGTCACCGGTGTAAGCGGCAATGAATGCAGGTATTAATACATCAATGGCATATTTGCCATATCCGTAATAAAAACCATCGGCACCAACCGGCTGGCCTGCACTATATGGATTTGACTTGCCCAGCCTTTCAGATAATATTACCCTGTAATCCTGGAATTTTTTAAAGGTTTCTGAAACGCGGTTGGGGTCAAACTTGCCAAACAAGGTTTTAAATGCAATGTACGATACATCAAACCCACCACCTGCATAAGGATTCAAATGTTTAAAGCTGTGGTTGGTGCCGCCTGTAGTATCAATATACCTGAAGGTTTCTGAATAATTTTTGTTAAAGGTCTTACTTAAATTCAACGTAATGTTCAGGTCACGTATGGGTTCCAGTTGGGCAGAAAAAGTAATACGCTGATCGAAACTTTGCTGGAAAATAGAATTGAAAGTAGTATCTTTTGTTATCAACCCTTTTCGGGCAGCAGCATTTAACCAGGTTGTATCCGGTTGTCGCCCTAAAATAAAATCAACACCGGGTGCCATGCTCTTCCAGTTTTGACCAACATATTTGGTACTGTCTGTATAGCCCGGTAACCTGGTATGCGCATTTTCAGAAACGGAGAAGCTGGCTTGTTTTAAACTGGTTGCCAGTCTTCCGATAACTTTTAAACCGGTGCTCACGTAAGGCACAGCTGATTGATCAACCTTACGATGTTTTTGAACTACTTTTCTTCCGTTCTTTTTAACAATGGTGTCTTTATACCTGGTAATTCTTGCCCTCCATTTTTCCTGGTCGGCTTTATTGCTTGGTGCTTCCAGTTGCTTTAACCATTTCGATTTCTGGTAAAGCCTGTTAAAGTCAAACTGTGCAGTAGCTTCACTTTGCTGGCCGTTTTCAAGTATGTTACCCAATTCAACTGCCAGGCGTGATGCACCAATCCAGCTATAAGAAGCCTGGTAACGCAGGTTAATGGTGGTCCAGTCAATAAGCGGGAATTTAGCAGTAGGCAATGTGTACGTAAAATTAGCCGAGTGATTATAGGTTGTGTTACGTCCGCCTTTCAATAAATTTCTCCACACCGTATCCTTCTTTTCTTTGGTATCAAGCCTACCCTCCGGTTCATCAATACGGCTGTTATTAACTGCAGTAAAATCAAAATTTAAACTGCGGGTAATGTTCCAGCGCAGAATATAATTACGCTGGAAGGTATAATACTTATCGTACGTTTCCGGAATTTTATATTTGGATGTACCAATACTGCGTGGCCTGATAGCGCCAAACTGCCGGTTAACATCGGCCCTGAAACTTAACTGCGACGGCACCAGGTTGAAATTAAAATCTTTCACCAGATCGAACCAATGTGTTTTTCTTTTTTTAAAGAATTTGATCCGTTTAAATGGTTCAATATACTTTTCCTTCGGTGCAAAATTATAACCCAAGCCATATTTATGCCTGGTAATTTCGTTGTTCTCAATTAACGGTGTATGATTCTTGATTTTCAGGTAAGAATAGCTGACATCAAAATTGGAGATATCATACACTTTGGGTTTTTTAGTGCTGGTGCGGTTTTTACGCACATTGGTAAAGTTTACCGTGGTGGTTGATGTAAAATCTATGGCAGCATTCTTAATGGAATCTTTTGCTAAACCCGAAGTACTCTTTAACTTATCCTTCAGTTTGATATCCATATCATAAGGATCGTACTCCGGTGTACTTACCGATTGCTGGTAACTGGCAAAAACCGGTATTGACAAAGCCGCTTTTTTAGGCAGCAGTTTACCAAGCTCCAGGTTTGCTGAAACATCAAACTGGTAAAAATTATCACGGAACCGGTCGTTAATGCGCTGCTCCAGTGTTCCAAACCCGGTAGAATGTGTATTCGCCGAAACTGAAACAGTTCCCAGATCTGCCAGGTTCAGATCAATCCTTCCCAATGCAGCCCAGCCGCCGTGTTCATCAATGGAAGACAGGCGTAGTTCATTTACCCATACTTCGGCACAGGCAGTTGGTACCTTCGTGTTTTCAACCCCCATTAATATGCCTCGTATTTCGGCCAGGTTGGGGTTACCCATCACGGAATATGTATGCCCGCTTGCCTGCAGTTGCCTGTAAATCTTATCAGGCGATGCCGCTGGATCAACGTTCCTGGCTTGTTTTAATTTAACCAGGGTCTGCAAGTCTACATCCAGCGAATTTGCCGGGTTCCAAAGTGTATCATTATAAGCCTCAGAATTTGGGTCCATGGTGGTTCCGGCAGCAAGACCGGTTAATATTAACGGGATGCGTATCTCGTAATAATTATTTACAAAATCGGTACCCATGCGGAACACTGCAGTAAGGTCCTTATTCTTCAAGGTACCAGTACCTCCTTTTACATTCTCTTCTGCGTGTATATACATCTGCATTTTGCGGAACTGGCGAAGGTCTCTGTTGGCAAATGTTTGCTGCACAGCCCTTGCATCGTTTTTTGCAAGGTTACATACCTGCAGTGTAAGTGACTGTTCATTTTGCAGCAGGTTAACACCATTATTGCTTAAGGTTTGTACCCTTTCAATTTCTCTTGGAGTACGGTATGGCAAAGGCAGACGCTTGTCGTTCTCTTCAATATTTACGGCGCCCTGGTTAAAAATTGTATTGCTGCCATTGGGCAATTGTGTATAGGTTCCAAGTGTGTCAACTTTATAAGGGAATTTGCGCCATACATTGCGGGTAAACTGTAGTTCGCCAAAACGCAGTACCACACTGTCCTCAAAACCTGCCATGAACATGCGGATAAACCGGATGGATTTAAAATCGGGAATATTGCCCACTTTAGTTTTGTATGCCTGGATAGGTATGCGGAACTGGTACCAGGTTTCGTTACGGGATGTGCCATCTACCAGATTAACAGTAACCGGTTTTTTATCAATAATATAATTACTACCTATAGCCATGATCGGATTGCTGGCAGGATGGAGGTCAACGATGTATTGAAAATACTCCTCGGTCTGGTTCAGCGTATTGTCCCGGTTCAGATCTTCGGCATCCGGATATAAAGTAGCGGCAGACGAAAAGGTAGAGTTGTTATTGGCGACCGGTGAATTGCCTTCGGGATTGTTGTAGTTTTTATAACGCCCAACAATGCCCACTCCCTGCTGATCCAGGTCATCACCACGGTAATAGTGATAATCATCAGAAGAAGGATCCAGTATTGCCTGCTTGTAGGTTATTGAATTTATCCCAAAGGTTGCCGCAAGCTGGGCTAAATAAGCCGAGCGTTTGGTTGCTTCTGCTGTATCATCCAGGCCATCAAAACCTATATCCTGGTATTTGCGGTCTTCCGGATTATTGGTGAAGGCATTGGTAACCTGAAAAGAATTAGTAGGCACCCTGCCCCAGTTTGAATTATCAACAGGTGCAGGCGCATTGGGCGTAGGCAAACCGTTCTCATAAAAACGCTTGCCATCTTTTAAAACCTCTTCGGATACATTGCCCAGATTGAAATAAAGCTGACCACCTTTTGAATTTGCGATATTTGGATACCTGGTGCCGTAGTTAATGAACGGATCCTGCATCCAGAATTCGATAAATTCAATATTAGCTGTTTCAAAATCAGATTGATCAATGCTGCGCATTAAACCACCCCAACGTGTTGTGGGATTTTTTAATTTTCCACTGGCATCCACGTTTACATCGTCGTAGTTATAAGGGCCACGGTCAGTTGGAAAATAAGCCAGGTCGAATGTTGTAAGCAGACTTTCACCAAAACCGGTAGTTCTTTGCGGAAAAATCTCTTTCTGGTAAACCTGTCTAACCCTTGGGTCGCTTAACTCAACACGGTCACTTGAAAAAGGATTATTTGGCCCTTTATATTGTTGTAAAGTAGGTTCAATCTGGTACCAGGCAATTCTGGCCCTGTTTTTTCCTGCGTTTATATTGTTACTTGCGTTGGTGCCATTTCCTTCGGTGATGATAGGATTGCCTTGAAGATTAGTTGCGCCCTCCGGTACCGATGCCAGGGCCCAGCTTATTGGCGGAAAACGAAGATCATAACCGGATTGTGTTCCGTCAAAATCATCAATATTAATAATTCCTTTTGAGCCTTTGCCTATCTGCGGGGCATGGCCGGGCTTTAAATAAGCACCTTCGGCAAAAACGTTAAGGCTTGATGGTGCCGTGGTTTTATAAAACGGCAGCTTATCTAATAACTTGGTAAGCCTTGGCACATCTTTTCGGTAATTTACATCCAGCCCGTACATAGCATTACGGATAGGCTCATTGGTGCCGCCCGAGTTTGCATTATCATAACTTACTTTACTAAAGAAGGGTCTTTCACTTAATCGCACAATGGTTCCACCGACGGATAATTGTGTTTTTAACGTATTTTTTACTAAGTAATCCCATCGCAGACCCATGTAGCTTTTCGTCTGCAGGCCAAAGGAAGCATTATTCTCGTAATTAACCTGAACCGGAATGCCTGAATTAATAACTGCCGAGTTGGTAATTTTTATAGTACCTAAATCGTAATTGATATCATAGTCTATTCCTTCAATCAATACCCTGCCCCCGGCAGAAACCGTTACAGAACCTTTGGGAATATTATACCCGATACTAATATCGGAAGAACCCGAAATTTTGGCAGAGCCTTTTAATACAAAACGGTTCAGATTGGGGTATTGCTGCGCCACTGCTTTTATAGAATCGTACAGCGCATAAAACAAACTGTCTTTTATATTGGGTACCGTGCTGGTATCTGTATAAATACCCGCAGCAAGGTCACGCCCAAAAGGTTCCAGCACCGGAAACATGATGCGGCTGTATTGCGAGTAAACTGTAAAACCTTCCACATAATCAAATACACCATCCGGCTGCGGATCAAGCTGGTTGTTAAGCCTGTCAAGGTTTATAAGCGATATGATTGGGGTACCCTGGTTTTTATTTCCGAAAGGAACATACCGTTTCCAGCCAAGTCCTGGTTCCTGGTACAATACATCCAGTTTAAAATCGGTAGGGGTTAATGTGCCATAACCAATGGCATACACATTCTTCATCATCAGGTCCCATATTGGTAGTGTAGGCCGCTGTGATGTTGCCTTTAATAATTTTAAGAATAATATCCGTTGCGTAGCCTGGGTGCTGTCTGGCGGCAGATCCTGCGAAAACTCGCCTACCTGAAAGATTTTGCCGTTATATGAATATTGGTAAGCAACAGCCAATACCTCATCAGTCTGCAATGGCTGGCTTAAAGAAATAAAACCAACCTGGCGGTTAAATATATACTGCGATGAGTCGAGCTTACGGGCAAATATCTTTTCAAAATCCTGCACGGGTTTTAACCCATAATTGTTGGTTAAGTTAGAGAAAACAGCCGACGCATTCCGGTTGCTGGGATCCGAAATGATGCTTGAATATAAAGGGTTGCTGCCATTAGCAGGTATGGTAGATGGAAACGTGCCGGATTCGCCCAGGTTGGTTAAACCAACCACTTCACGGGTGTCGGTAGTGGTTCCGTTTTTATTGGTAACCCAAACTTCCAGCCTTAAAATTTGAACAGGTGCGGTAATAGCAGGCAATTTGCTCATTACCTTATTATAATTCTCTTTAAAATACTGCGCCAGTAAAAAGTGGCGGTTTTCTTCATATTCGTCAGCTTTAACCTCAAATAACTGCGATGCTGTACCGCCGGCGAGGTTAGCCGATTGCCGCTGCGATTTTTGGTTGGCAATAACACCGGTAACAAACAGTTTTCCAAACTGCGCCGTGGCTTTAACACCAAACAATTGCTGGGCACCGGGTATTAATGTGCTGGGTGATGGAAATGAAACATTACCCAATTCAAAGCGTTTAATAATCTCATCATCAAGGCCGGTATAATCTAATTTCAACTGGTTATCCTGCCCAAAATTGGCTAAGGTATTATAGTTAATGGGGAATTTTAATTTACCGCCGATATCTGCATTTACATTTACCTGCGCATTCATGTCAAAGTCAAAGCCGCCGCTCTTTCTGGCTCTTTCGGGTAAGGTTGGGTTCTTTATGTTCTGCCCCTGGTAACCGGCAGTAATGTCAACATTTCCCTGCGGGGTTATATTTATTTTACCGTTACCAAAAAGGCGGTTAAATAAATTATCGTACAGCGATAGTTTTGGTTTTATCCTTCCCCGGTTTAGTACGCTCATTAAATTACTGCGTTTTTGAAAATATTCTGTCTCAGACTGTTTGCCCTTTATCTGCCAGTATTCATCAAAACTGTAGCTGGTTGTGGTACGGTAATATTTTGTACCAATTTTTTCGTAAACGATATAACGGCGGGTTACGGGGTCGTAAACAACCGAGTCTTTAATGTTTGCAGGAGTTTTCAAATCCAGAGTACGATTCCTGTTACTTCCAAAGAAGTCGCCCCTGCGATCCCTGATGGGGTACTTTAAACTGTCGCCGTAATTGGGCACCACAGTATCTCCCTTGTTAATTTTGTTTTCGTAATGATATGGGGTGGCCTTAACAGTATTTGCCTGTAATACAAACAGGGTTACCGTTAACACAGCACAGCCAATCAGGCTCAGGTTTTCTTTTCTAATAAGCAACATCCGGTAAATCGATTAACGTAGCGTTCTTGTCAAATGGCTTTTAGGGCTTTTTTAATTAAGTCTTCTAATCCTGATACGGGTGGTTCGGCACGGATAATTTTTTGGATAGCATTTTCTGCCTGT
>JBBRCM010000195.1:0-6814 GCA_038204855.1 Chitinophagales bacterium | reverse complement strand
ACAATGAGTATATTGCATTTTAAATTATGGCCGCTTTAATTTACCTTAACTTTTCAACCAAATAACCATCAACCGGGCAAATGCAGTACATAACCATTTTTGATTATCTCCTATTGCCGGTTTACCTCTTTATCTTTTACTTAATTGTCAAAAAGATTTCGGTTAAATATCCTGATGCTGAATTACGGAAGTATTTTATTGTATCGTTTTACCTGCACATGTTTGGTGCAGTGGCTTATGCCATGATGGTACAGTATTATTATGGTTATGGCGATTCGTTTGTTTTTTTTTACGGGAGTAAATTTTTAAGCAACCAGGTTACGCAGGATGCCGGCAATATCAAATACTTTTTCAAGTCGGCTGCCGAAGTAAAAACATGGTACGACTTTGAAGTTGGAGACATAAATTACGCAGGTTACTTTGGCACAGCCTCCAACCTGTTTATTATGAAGATCTCGGCACTTCTTTCTTTAATTACGTTTAACAAATACCTTATCACAACCTTATTTTTCGGCCTTTTTTCTTTTGCCGGCCTGTGGAGGCTTTTCCTGACGTTTAAAGACATCAACAAAGGCAAAGAACTCAAACTTTTAGCCTGGGCAATTTTATTTGTACCTTCTGTGTGGTTTTGGGGCAGCGGTCTTATAAAAGATTCGGTATGCATTGGTGGTATCGGCTTCATTATTTATTTTCTTCATAAACTATTCATAAAAAAAGAATTTTCAATCAAAAGTTTCATAGGCCTGGTGGTACTTGTTTATATAATCAGCGTTATAAAAAGTTACATCATACTTGCTCTGGTAACAGGCTTCTCTGTATTTGTATTTTATAAATTTATTACGCCTTTCAAAAATATAGTCATCAGGGGGTTTATTATTACTGTATTTCTGTGTGGGGTGCTGGTTATTGCTTTTATTACCAATTTTTCTGATCAATTACAGTTATTGGCAGAAGACTCCATGGTGCAGGTAGATTCATTCAAACGTAATTATGAAGCAGTTCAAAATGAAGATGAGCGAAGCCGGGCAACGCTTGAAATAAAAGAAATGGATCTGTCTCTTGCAGGAATGATTGCCCATAGCCCGGTTGCTGTTTTTAATTGCCTGTTCAGGCCCTTTATTTGGGAAAGCCGTAAAATTTTTATCTTATTTGGTGCATTTGAATCACTGCTGCTGCTTTTATGCACCTTGTATGTTATGATTAAATTGAAATTACTGGGTTTCTTCAGGGAGATGTTTAATAACCCTTTTATTTTGGTTTCATTTATCATCTCCATATTTTTTGCCCTTATAATTGGTTTTACTACTTTTAATTTTGGAACCATGGCCAGGTATAAAATAATCTTACTTCCGTTTTACTTTTTTACCCTGGTTAGTTTGTACACCACCTATACAGACAAAGAAAAAAAGCCTGCTTAGTTTTACGGACCCTAAGTTTTAATTGTTGCAGCAGCTTCTTACATGTTTTAGATTGTATATTCAACATGTTTGGGCTAAATCAGTTAATTTTGCCAGCATTTAATATTTTTTTACTGCATGAATAACGATACTGATCATAGGGGCGCATTTGTAATTTCGATTGACTTTGAATTACTATGGGGGGTATGGGATGTTACAACAAAAAAGAAATACGGGGCACATATTACAGGGGTAAAAGAAGTAATGCCCGCATTGCTGGCTGCATTTAAAAATTATGATATTAAAGCAACTTTTGCCATAGTTGGATTTTTATTTGCTGAAAATAAAGAAGGGCTGGGGCATTTTATCCCTGATAAAAAACCTGGCTATTCCAATCCGGAATATAATGTTTACTTAAAAGAATTTGCAACAATAGGCAACGATGAAAATGATGATCCCTATCATTTTGCATACAGCCTTTTTGAAATGCTGAAACAGAGCCCTCACGAAATTGCGACACACAGCTTTAGCCATTATTTTTGCCTGGAAGAAGGACAATCTGCAGAAGAATTTGACGCTGATATTAAAGCCGCTGTAAAGATTGCGAAAGAAAAAAATACAGAACTATGCAGCCTGGTTTTTCCCCGTAACCAGATCAATGAACATTATTTACCGGTTTTAGCAGATAACGGTATAAAAGTTTACCGTGGTAACCCCGAATCGTGGATATACAAGCCCCGAAAATTTTCGGCTGAAGTGCCTTTTATAAGGCTTTGCCGCCTGCTGGATACTTACTTCCCGGTTTCGGGATACAATACTTTTTCCGTAAATAAAAATGCCGGGGTGCCTGTTAATGTACCAGCCAGCCGCTTTCTAAAACCATATAATAAAAACTTAGCCTGGCTTGAAAAACTGAAGTTAAAAAGGATAATGAATGAAATGACCCATGCCGCAAAAAGTAATGAGCTATATCATTTGTGGTGGCATCCACATAACTTTGGAATTAATATCAAAGAGAATATGGAAAACCTTACTACCTTACTAAAACACTACCAGTTTCTGCATTCAAAATACGGCTTTGCCAGTCTTACCATGAAAGAGGCTGCAGGTTTCTAAATCTGTTTCATTAATTTACATTTTCCGTTTCTTTTATTAAGTATTGAGATTTACATGCAACAAAAAAAAATTATTTTCCTGGCTTCCGACTGTGAATCATCCCTATGGGTATATAATGCATTGCAGGAAACAACAGGCATTGAAGCCGTTATTCTTGAGCAGCCGGTAAGCAAAAAAGAACTGGCAAAAAACCGGATTAAAAAAATTGGTATTCTTCCCGTTGCAGGCCAGGTTTTATTTTCGATTTTTGTTGTTCCATTTTTAAGAATGAAATCTAAAAAACGTAAAGCATCCCTCGTAAATCAATATGGGTTAAACAATACTGATTTCAACAGCAGCAAAACATACAGGGTAAGTTCTGTAAATGACGAGGGGTGCTTAAATGCAATACAACAGTTGCAGCCGGATATTATTGTAGTAAACGGCACCCGTATAATCAGCAAAAAAATATTACAAAGCACCAATGCAATTTTTGTAAACATGCATGTAGGCATTACCCCTTACTATCGCGGCAGCCACGGCGGCTACTGGGCTTTGTTTAATAATGATATTGAAAAATTTGGCACCACCATCCACTTGATTGATGCAGGGGTTGACACAGGCGCTGTTATTAAGCAGGTATTTATTAAACCTGAAAAACAGGATAATTTTGCTACCTATCCCATTTTGCAGATAGCTGTTGGTATAGGTGCATTAAAAGATGTATTAGCTGACATCATTGCCGGTAATTATAAAACAACAAACCACACAGAAAAAGGAAAAATGTATTATCAACCAACGTGGTGGCAGTATTTGACCGGTGCTGCGAAATAAAATTATTTATGAAACCGTACAATAAACGTTCGCTGCAAACCTTACAGGCATTCAATAAACCTATTGAAGTTTTTACCAAACTTGACGGCAATGAAAATATGGACGCAGCCGTGGTTAATGATTTTGGTGAAGAGTGGAAAAAATTTGCTGTACACAGCGATGAAAGTGTAAAGGAACTGCGCAAAGAGTATTTTGATATAATAGATAAAACTATTGTAAATAAAAATACTTACATGATTGATATTGGCTGTGGCAGCGGCCGGTGGACAGATTACTTTGTTGATAAGGTTGCATTTATTGAAGCCATTGACCCCAGTGATGCTGTATTTGCAGCAGATAAAATGCTGGGGCAAAAAGATAATGTACGCATTACCAAAGCAAGTGTTGATACCATCCCCTGGGATGATGAAACATTTGATTTTGGGATGAGCATCGGTGTTTTACATCATATACCCGATACAAAAAAAGCACTGATCAGTTGCGTAAAGAAAATAAAAAAAGGAGGGCATTTTTATGTGTACCTCTATTATCGTTTTGATAACCGGGGAATAATTTTTAAAACGATTTTTTACCTGTCGGACGGGCTGCGCAAAATTATATCCAGAATGCCGCAGTGTATGAAAAAATTTACCTGCGATATGCTGGCTGTTTTAATTTACTGGCCCCTGTCGAGGTTTGCGGGTTTACTGCATAAAATGAATTTACATAGTCTTGCCAAAAAAATTCCTTTGGAGCCCTACTACAATAAACCGTTTTATAATCTCCGGAACGATTGCCTGGACCGCTTTGGAACAAAGCTGGAGCAACGGTTTTTAAAATCCGAAATTCAGGAAATGATGGAAGAAGCAGGTTTAAAAGAGATCAGGTTTGGCGAAAAATCAGCTTTCTGGCATGCGGTTGGCAAAAAATTATAAAGGAAGGCTTTTATACCAGGCTGCCATTTTCTTTACCATGGCTGCTGTGGTAAATTCATTTTTATATTTTTCATAAGCATTCTCCGCAACCTGTTTTGAAACGCCGGGGTTCTTAAGCAAATAAATAATCTTTTCGGCTAAGGCTTTATGGTCGCCTTTATTTACCAGCAATGCTGTCTTATTATTTTCGAGAATTTCATTGCCAGCAGGCACATCAAAAGCAATAATGGGGGTTTTCAACGCTAGCCCTTCTATAAAAACCAATCCAAAAGATTCAAAGAAAGAAGGTTGAATGATGATGTCGGAATTTGTTATATAATGATAAGGCTGTTGAACAAAACCCATGAACTCTACATTGTTTTGCAGGCCTGCAGTTTTCACCTGCTCTTCGCAATTTGCTTTTTCTGTACCATCGCCTAGTACCAGCAATTTTGCATCCGGAAAAGCTTCCAGTACTATTGGCATAGCGTCAATTAAAAAATGATGCCCTTTAATAATTTCAATCCGGCCCACCGTAATCAACTGCTGGCGGGCTTTACGGTACTTTGAATCAAATTCAGATTTATCAAATTCCTGCAAAGTAATTCCGTGATGGATATAAGGGAAATGGGTGTTACTGATTCCGAGGTTAAAATAAAGATCGGCCATTGCTTTGGATACAGCAATATTGATATCAATTTTTCGCAGGATGTACTTTGTAATATGATAATAGAGATCATTCAGCTTTTTATAATTTACGGGATCATATTGCTGTAGCACTTTTTCCTGATAACCATGCTTTGTTGAAATAGTACGGACCTGGTTATTAAAAAATGTCTTTAATACCGCTGCCATTAAATCAGCATGAAAGAGATGCGTATGTAAAATATCAATCTTTTCAGCCCTTAAATAATTATTCACTTTTTTTGCTGTTTTTAAAATTGCATATTTCTCTGCAACAATTAAAGTTGTTTTTATGCCCAGATTGCTTACCTCATTACAATATGCTGCAAATGTGCTTTCTGTTTTTTTTGTGCATACTACAATTAAATCGCAATTGATGCCATAAGCCTTTAGCCCCGGCAGCAAATGCTTCAGGTATTTTTCGGCACCACCAACACCGTGCGTATATATTACATGCAGAATTTTCAATCTTTACTTTAATTACGCTGTTTTAAACGCCGGCCAAAAATATTTCGTTATATCGTTGCAGCATTTTTTTATTACTATAATTTTCTGTAGCAAATGTAAAAGCATTTGCTGCCAGTGTTTCTGCAAAGGTATTGTCCTTAATCAGGAGCAAAATAGCCTCACAGAGGGCAGTGGCATTTTTTGCCGCTACCAGCAATCCATTTTGATTATGCTTTATCATATTGTTTACCCCCAATACATCCGAAGCAATTATCGGTATCCTGCTCGCCATCACCTGCATGATTGCCGTACTCATAGTTTCACCAAGGGTTGCATGCACATAAATATCCAGCGAATTTATGAATTGCGGTAAAGCGGTTTCTTCCAGCATGCCGGTAAATTCAACAGCATGGCCAATGTTTAGTTCCTGCACCTGTTTCTCAAGCGCTGCCCTGCAAACCCCGTCGCCTGCAATATAAAGTTTTATCGAATTTTCTGTTGATGATTTTAAAACCAATACAAATGCATCAATCAAAGTTGCGTGATCTTTTGCTTCTGATAAACGGCTTTGCATACCAATGTTAATTCCTTTATGCCCATCTTTCAATGCAGGTTTATATACATTCAGGTCAACACCGTTGGGTATTACAGCAGTTCGCTTATCAGAGAAAAAGGGAGAAAGTCGCTTTTTTATTACATCCCTGTACTCGGTACTTAAAAAAACAACCTTGGTTGCGGTAATTAATGAAGCACACAAACCCAGCCAGTTTAATTTTGTTTTTAAATGATTCGGTTGGGTTTCCCGTACAATAATTTGTATTTTTTTCTTACTAAAAAGGATTGCCTTTTTTACAGGAAAGATATAAGAAGAACTGTGCAGGAAAATAATATCAGGCATCGTTTCTCTGATTATTTTTTCAATTTGCCGGTAGGAATTAAAGTCAAAACCGGATTTCTTTTTTACAAAGTACCATGGTATATTTCGTTGGTTTGCTTTTTGTTTATAACCTTCTCTTACTTCTTCATTGCCGAAAAAAATAATTTCCCATTGATGCTGTTTTTGTATGTCGGCATCTGCCATCGAAAAAAAAACATTGCCATGTCCGCCCAGGCCGCTGAATGCTATGTGAAGGATTTTCATTGCTAAATTACTTACTTATGGTTTTTTACAATTAGCCTCTACCCCATTGCCCCCATAAGCACAATGAATATCCACAGCGCCAAGGTTGGCAAGTGCCTGTGTAATCTGTTTTTTGTTTCTGAATCTTTTGTGCCAGTCTGTTAAAGAATCATGCGTATCAAGCAAAGCCCACTCCTGCTGTAGCTTTTCGCTGAACTCCGGAAAAACTGAATAATATGATACAACCGGTGAAATACGATTGAGCAGAACTGAAAACAATTTATACTTTGCTGCCCGTTTATGCCAGGGTAAATATTTTTTTACTAATTTTTGTGTGTAGGGAA
>JBBRCM010000194.1:0-6814 GCA_038204855.1 Chitinophagales bacterium | reverse complement strand
ATGCAGCAGCACGCCCAGCATAAATTTGTCGTAAAAATTATAACCAATGGCGGGCGATGCAAAAATGTAATTATGTTTATCCGTTTCTTTCAGGCTGAAAAAAGCGGCAAAGCGTATGTCTTTTTTTACAGTTGATTTTTTCAGGTCGCCTTTTTTATGGAGCAATGCAAAAACGGCATCAACATTTTTGCCGCTTACTTCTTCCACCACTTTTTTAAAATCTTCGGGGTACGGATGTTTAAATTGCCAGCGTTTGTAATATTCCTGCATGCACTTATCAAACATATCCTTACCCAATTCATCTTCCAGCAGTTTCATCCAGTCGCCGGTTTTAATGTAGGTAACCATATTGTAGTTGAAGGCAGTCATTTTTTCTGAGGTGGTTTCAATGGGCTGGTCTTTTTTTATGGCAGTTACCGTTTGCAATAAAGTATGCTGCAGATCGTCGGGTAATCTTTTGTTTATAAAAGCAGCTTTTGTTTTTATGATGTCAATATTTGTATTGCCGTATTGCGGCAGGGCATAGCGGTTGTCGTAATAGGTATTCATACCCTCATCCATCCATGGATGTGTACGTTCGTTGGTTGCTAAAATTCCCTGGAACCAGTTGTGGCCAACTTCATGGTCAATAACATAATCCAGCATTTTTTCCGAACCGGCATCATCCAGCAGGGTAATGGTAGGATATTCCATACCGCCGCCATTACCGCCATCAACAACGCTTACCACATTAAAAGGATACTCGCCCAACCAGCGGCTTTTAGTAAGCACGGCTCTTTTTATCATGGCCATGCAATTGCTCCAGTTTTCCTGGTGTTCGGAATAATAGAATGCCTGCAGTTTTATTATTTTTCCTGATGGTAATTGCAGCGTATCTGTTTTTACAGAAAAGGTTTTATCAGCAAACCACGCAAAATCGTGTACGTTATCTTGTTTATACAGGAGTGTTTTTGTTTTGGTGGAAGAAGCTACTTCATCTTCTTCCGGCTTATTTTTCTTTGCGCCCGGTTTTGTGGGTTGCGGTTTCTTTTTTCGTTTTGGTTCCCTGCTGAAAGTTTTTTTATTTTTCAACCAGTCAATTTCTGATTCATTCTGCAAGTCGCCGGTTGCAGCTACCACATAATTTCCGGGTAATGTTATCTGTACTTCGTAATTACCAAACTCGGCATAAAATTCTCCCTGGTCAAGATAGGGCATGGGGTGCCATCCCTTTCGGTCGTACACGGCAGGTTTGGGATACCATTGTGTTATCTGATAAGCCTGGTCCACATGTCCGCCTCTCGAAAAATTGTAAGGCAGTTTTACATGAAAGGGCGTTTCAATTTTTGCATTGCTTTTTGGTGCAATGGGTTTTGGTAATAAAAGTTTGATGATATCCTGGTGCTGCGGGTGATCCTGGGTTTTTGCTACTTCGCCATTAACTTTAAAATCGAGGCGGTTTATGTAACCCCGTTTATCGGCATTGCTGAAATAAAAAGCGGTACTTCCGTTTTCAAGCGTTTGATCGGTAAAAGCAGTCTTATCATTTTTATAGGCATTGGGCCAAAGATGTATCCAGATGAAATAGAGGGTATCGGGCGAGTTGTTGTAATAATCCATCTTTACAAAACCATCCAGTGTATTATCTACATCATTGAGGGTTACATCAATCTTGTAGTTAACCTGTTGTTGCCAGTAGTTTGGCAATTGGCAATAAGCAATTGGCGACAAGCAATAAGAAAAAATAAAAGCGAATAGTTTTTTCAAAACGAAATTGTTTTATCAAAAATAAACAAACGCTGCGTTCAATCCTAATTCCTAATTCCTAACTCCTTACTTCCCTTTTCCAGAGAATATAATCCTTATAGTGTGCAACATGATCTTAAAATCCAATGCCAGCGAAACGTTTTCAATATACATCAAATCGTAGGGCATGCGCTCAATCATTTCTGTAACCGATTCGGCGTAGCCAAACTTAACCATGCCCCAGCTACTAAGGCCGGGCTTTACTTTAAACAGAAATTTATACTCGGGGTGCAGTTGCAGTATCTGATCTATATAAAATTTCCTTTCGGGTCTGGGGCCAACCAGGCTCATTTCTCCCTTAATAATATTCCAAAGCTGTGGCAGTTCATCCAGCCGCCATTTACGCATTGTTTTTCCCCAGGGCGTAATGCGTGGGTCGTGGTCGCTGCTCAGTTCGGGGCCATTCTTTTCTGCATCCGGTATCATACTTCTGAATTTAATCATCGTAAAAGGCCGGCCTTTATAACCTATGCGTTGCTGCAGGTAAAAAAGATTTCCTTTGGATGATAGTTTTACTCTGATGGCGGTGTAGATAAACAGTGGCAACAGTATTACAATGCTGAGTACGCTGGTTACAATATCCAGCAACCTCTTTATATTTTGTTGCCATGATGGCATTAAACCAGATTGTAACTCTATTAACGGAACGCCGAGTACATTGTTGGTTTTAACTGAACCGCTGATAATATCTACCGTGTCTGCAGTTAGTTTAATGTTTACTTCTGTGTCGCTTAATTGTTGCAATATCTTTTCAAGCTGGCTTCTTTCTTTTTTTTCTACTGCAATAATTACTTCTTCAATTTTGTTATGGGTAATAATGGAACCGGCATCGGCAACATTGCCCAGGCTAATAATACCTGGCGGCAAAGCGGTGCCGTTGCTGCCGTTGGTATTGGCAAACCCGGCAATGCGGTAACCCGTTTTTTCTTTATTGTTGATGATGGCGTTGTATAAATTAACAGCATTGCTGCTGCTGCCCAAAATGAGTGTATTAAAAAAGACGGTTCCGCTGTTGAGTTGTTTTTTAGCACGGTTTAAAAACAGCAGCCTTATAAAAAATGTAAAGAATGTCTGTATCAGCCAGAGCGAGATAAATTCTTTATAGTAAATATTGTAATCGCCGGTAACATCGTACAATAAAAATAAAAAGAGGATACCGATGCTGGCAAAAAATGTATAAATACCGGTATTGGAAAATTCTACCAGTCTTGATTTTTGATACAGATTATTGTAGGTGCCAACCAGGTAATAAACCATGAGCCAGATAAACGGTAAAACGGCAATGCCAATATAAAACCTGGGGCCAATTACAAAAGCCTCGTGAATGATATGCTTTCTTACAAAATAAAAAATTATCCAGGAAAGAATAGCCGCTATACAATCACCTAAAGCATACCAGCTTATATGTATTCTGGGTTGGTTCAAAGAATCAGGTTATGATTAGCGTAAAATAAATTTGTTTATCAGTGGTTGGTTGCGTTGCCGATCTTTTCTAAAATCTGGTGGGCCACTTCCATTGCCCTAAAGCCGTCAAGCACGCTTACGGGAGTATCGGTATTATTTACGATTGCATTTCTGAATGCTTCCAGTTCCATCTTAATGGCATTTACATCCTGCACCGGCGGATTGGCAATAGCAACTGTTTTTTTACCGTTGTTGGTTTCAATATCAAACGTAAAAACATTGCTGTCACCGGGCGCATTTAAACGGATGATCTCTGTTTTCTTTTCCAGAAAATCAATACCGATATAAGCATCTTTCTGAAAGAGCCGCATCTTGCGCATTTTTTTCATGGAGATACGGCTGCTGGTAAGGTTGGCTACGCAGCCATTGTCAAATTCTATGCGGACGTTGGCAATATCCGGAGTATCGCTCATTACCGCCACGCCATTGGCGCTTACATAATTTACATTGCTTTTTACCAGGTGTAAAATGATGTCAATATCGTGAATCATCAGGTCCAGTATCACACTCACATCGGTACCACGTGGATTAAACTGCGACAGGCGATGCACTTCGATAAACATCGGCTGCAACACCTGATTTTTTAAAGCAAGGAAAGCCGGGTTAAACCGCTCAACATGCCCCACCTGAAATTTGATATTGGCTTCCTTTGCCAGTTTTACCAACGTCTTTGCTTCGTCCATGGTATTGGCAAGCGGCTTTTCTACAAAAACATGTTTGCCTTTTCTTATAGCCAGTTCGCAAAGCTCAAAATGGCTGGTAGTGGGGGCTACAATATCCACCGCATCACAGGCATCAATTAATTTTTCTACCTCTTCAAAACGCGGTATCTGGTATTTTTGGGCAACCTGTGCTGCATTTGCATCATCAGTGTCAACAAAACCAACCAATTGAACACCTTCAATTTCGGCCCAGTTATTTAAGTGAAATTTTCCTAAATGACCGGCTCCTATAACTCCAACTTTCAGCATAAATTTATTTTACCGGTTTCTCCGTTGCAGAGAAATATTAATTAAATGATTTTAGATTTCGGTTAAGGGCGTTTCTTCCCAAAAACCCATTTTACCGAACTTCTCAATGCGCTGTTCCACCCTCTTATCGGGATCAATTGCTTTTAATTCTTTTATAACCGGTAGCAGGTATGCTTTTAAAATATCGGCTGCTTCCTGGTAATCCCAATGGGTGCCTCCTAATGGTTCGGGTATCACTCCATCAACCAAACCAAAGCCCAGCATATCTTTGCCGGTAAGCCTCAGTTGCTCTGCTGCAGTCTCTTTTTTATCCCAGCTACGCCATAAAATGCTGCTGCAGCTTTCTGGCGATATTACGGTGTACCAGGTATTCTCCATCATAAACACTTTATCGCCCACTCCAATACCCAATGCACCGCCGCTGGCACCTTCGCCAATGATAACACATATTACAGGCACTTTCAGCCTTATCATTTCATAAATATTACGGGCAATGGCTTCGCCCTGGCCTCTTTCTTCTGCTTCCAGTCCCGGGAAAGCACCGGGGGTATCAATCAGCGTAATAACCGGCTTATTAAATTTTTCGGCGAGCTTCATCAGCCTTAATGCTTTTCGGTAACCCTCGGGGTTTGCCATACCGAAGTTGCGCATTTGCCTGGTTTTTGTGTTAGCCCCTTTTTGCTGGCCCAGTATCATCACGGTTTCTCCACCCAATTGCGCAAAACCGCCAACCATTGCCTTATCGTCCTTCACATTCCGGTCGCCATGCAGCTCAATAAAATTAGTACACATATTTTCAATGTACTTGAGTGTGTAGGGCCTGTCGGGGTGGCGGCTCAGTTGCACTTTTTGCCAGGGCGTTACATTTGCTGTAAGATGCTTTTTTGTTTCCACAATCCGCTCTTCAAGCATGGTAATGGCGCCGCTCATATTGGTTTTCGACTTTTCAGAAGTGACTTTTAGTTGTTCTATCTGGTCGTATAGTTCTTTGATGGGTTTTTCAAAGTCGAGAAACTGTCGTTTTTTTAATTCGATCATGTACTAAAGTTAGAATTTAAATTAACAATTAAATGTTATTTGAATTATTAGGAAGTGTAAGATAGTTTGTAAAATTAGGGCTTACAATTTTTTTAATAAAGTTTTGGAACGGAAACCTAAGAAACCTATCTTTGCCGTCCCTAAAAAAGGGGTGGCTTTGTATAGATAAAGCTACAATTTTTTGGATCGGTAGTTCAGTTGGTTAGAATGCTGCCCTGTCACGGCAGAGGTCGCGGGTTCGAGTCCCGTCCGGTCCGCTTAGAAATCAACAAATTTCAACAAAAGCCCGCAAATACTACGTTTGCGGGCTTTTTGTTTTTAGCCAGGTACGCAAAAAAGGGCAAAAAATACATACTTTAGGTGAGTGATTCGGTGAGTCGGGAAACAGCAAAAATTTACTCACCTCCAAACGCTGAAATCCTTTACAGTATTGAGTTTTAATTTTTAAAAAAATGAAAATATTCTTCTTTTAATACAAAAAACTGTAAATTCGGTGAGTCATTTCTAAACTCACCGCCATGTCTAAGAATTTCGACTTCCTGTTATACCCCAAAAAATCAAAAGACCCTGAAAAAGAGATAGTTAGGCTGTACCTTCGGATAACTATTGACGGCAAGCGCAGCGAAACTGCCACAGCGCTGGAAATTGATCCCGAAAAGTGGGAAGGGGGTAAGATGAGAGGAACTAAGGAAGAAGTGAAATCCTTCAATGCATACATTGACACGATAAAAAGTAAGCTCTACGAATGCCATAAAAACCTCCTCCAGGATGGAGCTGATATCAGTGCCGAATCCCTCAGAAATGCCTATACAGGTAAAGGAGAGAGGCCGCATTATTTGATAGAAATTTTCAAAGCCCATAATAGCAACATTGAAAAGCTGATTGGGATGGATTATGCCAAGCCGACCCTCACCAAATACAACACAACAGTAAATCACCTGGAAAGCTTTCTGAAATGGAAATATAAAGTTTCCGATATCAGTCTTTCGCAACTTAAATATGAATTCCTATCTGGTTTTGAATTTTATCTCAAGACTGAAAAAAGTATAGACCATAATACCGCAGCCAAATATATCAAGAACACAAAAAAAGTAATAAATGATTGCCTGGCAAAGGGATGGCTTAAAGCAAATCCATTTGTAAATTATAAGATTACAACCAAGGTAGTTGACAGAAACTTCCTTTCTGAATCAGAACTCGATATCCTGGCAAATAAAGAATTGAAAGTAGAAAGAATTGCTCTTATAAGGGATATTTTTGTTTTCAGTTGTTATACCGGTCTTTCATTTATTGATGTGGTTAATTTAACACCAAATCAAATTGCTATTGGGATGGATCGTGAAAAATGGATATTCACCACCCGGCAAAAAACCAACACGGCTTCACACATTCCACTTTTACCACCAGCCATGGAAATTATCAATAAGTATAAAGATCATCCGGCTGCAGTAAATAAAGGAAGATTGTTACCCGTGCTCAGCAACCAAAAGATGAATGCTTATTTAAAAGAAATTGCTGATCTATGCGATATCCATAAAGATCTTACTTTTCATGTT
>JBBRCM010000193.1:0-6880 GCA_038204855.1 Chitinophagales bacterium | reverse complement strand
AATCCTTTTTGTGTTCGGCCACTTATTTTTGTGGCATTGTATAATTTAGTTTGCCCCGGGTTTTTAATTACCTGTTCATTACCGCCAATATTAAAATCGTAACGGTGTATTGGCTCTCCGCCAATACGCCTGCTGTAAAATAATCCTGCCTTATTAAACAACTCTGTGCCTTCAGTAAAAAAAGCCCTGTTTTCACTGTACTGTTGTTCAAATGGAGATAGATTTAAAGTTACATTATCAGATTGCACCTGGCCAAAATCCGGTATCAGTGTCATATCCAGCGTAAACGCCTGGTTAAGTCCAAGCTTTACATCCATACCACCCGTTATTGAGCTGGCTGTTTTTTTTGTGGCAACATTTTCATCATGATTTACATAGCTTGACAGGTATGGTGAAAATTGTAAACGAAACGGTGGCTTAATATTTTCTAATCCGGTAAACAATCCTTCCTGTGTTAAAAAACCATTTGCATTAGGATCAATTGATTGCCAGAATAATTGCTGACCGTTTTTTTGTCTGCGTCTTACAATGTTCAGCCCCCAATCCTGTACATTTTTTTTACCAAACCTGATAGCAGAATAAGGTATGAACATTTCAAAACTCCAGCCATCTGCCTGTAATTTTGATTTACTTTCCCAAAAAGCATTCCAGGCAAAATCTTCATTGTTACCGTTTGTATTGGGCGATACTTTTGCATCCATCTGTTCGCCAAGCGGCGTAACAAAATATTCAAAGGCGTTTAATTTATCGTGATAGGTATCAAAAACAACTCCGAGAAAATCATTATTACCAAAGCCATCCCGGCCTGTTAATTCAGATGCAATACTGTCTTTATACTTTTCATGTAAATACCCACTAATGTAAATACCCTGGTTGTCATATACAAAATAAATTTCCGTTTTATTATCAGCGTTTTCAGGTTTAAAAGGTGTGGGCTTAAGTTCAATAAATTTGTCTGCTACCGGAGCTTCCTTCCAGGCGGCATCATCTAAAACGCCGTCAATTTTAATGGTTGAAGTAATTCTTTTTGCAGCAAGCTGCTTTTTCGCCGTTTGGGCGTACGCAGTTGTGGTAAGCATCATGCAAAAGCACAATGCTTTGGTGAGAAAACATTTCATGGCTATACTTTAATTGGTTTGCGAATACATCATTCATGGCATAATGATGTTAGTACGAAATTAAACGTACATCCCCCAATAAATGTTACCGTTCATCAAAGAAAAAGGCTTTTAGGGTTTTTTTAACAGCCGGCTTTAAACAAAAAGATCCTTGTACAATTGTGCACCGGGTACTACCGAATATTTTTCAAGATCTGTAATACCTTCGGCGGCAAGTACATCTTCATCAATAAAAGTATTGCCCGTGCAGGATGTGGAAGGTTTAGATAAAATATAATAAGCAGCATCTGCAATTATATCCACCGTGCGGCTCATGTTCATGAGCATGGCACCGCCAAGTAAATTGTTTACTGCCGCAGTTGCAATGGTAGTGCGTGGCCACAGTGCATTGGCAGCTACATTGAATTTTTTTAGCTCTGCAGATAAACCCAATGCAATCATACTCATATCATATTTGCTGATGGTATAAGCCAAATGATTTTCGAACCATTTTAAATCCATATTTATGGGTGGAGATAAATTTAAAATATGGGCGTTGGTTCCTTTTTTAAGAAATGGAATGCAGGCCCGGCTCATCATAAAAGTACCACGTACATTAATATCATACATCAGGTCAAAACGCTTAGGCTCTGTTTGTTCTGTAGGCGTAAGATTAATAGCCGATGCATTGTTTATCAAAATATCAATGCCACCAAATTTCTCCACAGTTTTATCAACTACATTTTGCACTTGGTCTTCAAAACGGATATCGCATTGCACCGCTAACGCTTTACCACCTGTAGCTTCCATCTCCTGCGCAGCCGAAAAAATAGTGCCCCCCAATTTTGGGTTTTCTTCTACACTTTTAGATGCAATTACAATATTGGCTCCTTCAGCCGCCAATCTTAATCCAATTGCTTTTCCTATACCGCGGCTGGCGCCGGTGATGATGACTGTTTTGTTTTGAAATGACATATAGCTTTATTTTTTTCAAATCTAACTCAAAACAGGCAACCGCCGGATTTTTTTGGTGAAAGAAAAAAAATTAAACAAATGTTTGATTAATATTAAACAGTTGTTTAACTTTGTGTTTTATTTACCGATTATGAAATTTAATGACAAACAGATTCAGATAATAGAAACAGCCGAAAAGCTGTTTGCTGATAATGGTTTTTCCGGCACATCTGTACGGGACATTGCCGATGAGGCCAATATAAACCTGGCGATGATATCTTATTATTTTGGTTCGAAAGAAAAACTGCTGGAAGCCTTATTTACGCACCGGATGGAAGGTACAACGCTGAAGCTGGAAAGCATGCTGGAAAATAAAGAGCTTGCTCCGCTGGAAAAAGTGAACATGATGATTGATTTTTTTGTTGATAAATTTCATTCGGAAACCTGTTTCCATAAAATAATGATGAGAGAACAGGTAGCTAAGCAAAGAACTGCTACCATGGAACTGATACAGCAATTAAAAAAACACAATCAAACACTGGTTAAAGCCATTATACAGGAAGGGCAAAAGAGCGGAGACTTTGTTAAAAATGTGGATGTGCCCATTTTAATGGCTACACTGGTGGGTACGGTGAGCAACCTTGTTACCACACAGCATTTTTACAGGGAGATAAACAACCTGCAGGAAATGCCCGACGAACAGTTTCAAAAACTGATGAAGAAAAAAATAAGTACTCATCTGAAATTCATTTTTAAAGCAATACTTACGCATGAAGCATAAAATTATTTTATTGATTAAAGGTTTGCTATTGGTGCAGTTGATGTATGCACAGGAAACCAAAACGCTTACTTTAAATGAAGCTATTGATCTTGGTTTAAAGAATAGTAACCAGTTAAAAAGTAACGAAGCAAAAATATTAGAAGCAACCGCAAACATAAAAGAAGCTGAAGAAAGAAAATTACCCGACGCAAGTGTTAGCGGATCTTACCTGTATCTGCCGGTTCATCCAAATATTGATATGAAATCCGGTTCAGGCAATGGTGGCAGCCCATCTGTTAGCCAGGTCGCTTATGGTACTGCCAATGTTTCGTTACCAGTTTATAGCGGCGGTAAAATAAGATATGGCATTGAATCGGCTAAACTGCTTGAGCAGGCAGTTAAACTGGATGCTGAAAATGACAGGGCAGCGGTGATCATGAATATAACAAGCGCCTGTATCAATTTGTATAAAGCTTACCAGGCCATTGAACTGGTAAAAGAAAATCTGCAGCAATCGCAGCGAAGAGTTAAAGACCTTACCAACCTGGAGAAAAACGGTTTGCTGGCAAGGAATGATTTATTAAAAGCCGAATTGCAATCATCCAACATCGAACTTACTTTATTAGATGTTGAAAGCAATTACAAACTGGCAAGTGTTAACATGAGCATTATGATGGGTCTGCCAGAGCAAACTATTTTGATACCAGATAAAAACGGCCTTGCTTTACCAACATCTATAAAAACAATTGAAGAATATGAGCAGGATGCCATTCAAAACAGGAAAGACATCGGTGCTGTAAATGCCCGAAAAAAAAATGCGAACATTGGACTAAAATCAATCAAGGCTGATAAATATCCTTCCATCGCATTAACCGGTGGTTATATTGCCGCCGATATTCCTAATTTCCTCACCGTGTACAATGCAGTAAACATCGGCGTGGGTGTTAAATACAATATTGCTTCTCTCTGGAAAAACAAATCAAAAATTCAGCAGGCCGAAGCAAGGGTAAAACAAATAATAGCAGGAGAAAATATGCTAAATGATAATATCCGGCTGCAGATAAATGAAGCTTACCAAACCTACCTGGTAAGTGTGAAAAAAATAGAGGTGTATGAAAAAGCCGTTACACAGGCTACAGAAAACTACCGCATCACCAAAAATAAATACGACAATTCACTGGCCAC
The DNA here is from genome assembly GCA_038204855.1 of Chitinophagales bacterium. GTDB lineage: Bacteria > Bacteroidota > Bacteroidia > Chitinophagales > Chitinophagaceae > Ferruginibacter. The sequence goes on along the minus strand of JBBRCM010000193.1, from coordinate 2,884 downwards.
AACAACTGAGTTGTTAGATGCAGACGTAGCCTTGTTTCAAACCAAATTAAGGGTTACCAATGCAAAAGCCGATTCATTTGTTGCCTACAATAAATTATTACAAACAGCAGGTGATTTAAAATATTAACTAAACACAAAAGACAGATCTATGGATCAGAATACAACAGAAAAAACCACAGCACCAGAAATTGCCGCTGTTCCTAAAAAGAAAAAAAGCAAAGGCTTTATTATTGTTCTTGCCTTGCTGCTTATAGGCGGCGGCTGGTTTGGGTTTAGTAAATACCAGCATGGCCTTAAGCATGAAGAAACCGATGACGCACAAATAGAAGCAAACATAAGCCCGGTAATACCACGGGTTGCAGGTTATGTAAAAGAAGTACGTGTTAAAGATAACCAGGTGGTAAAAAAAGGTGATACCCTTTTATTGCTTGATGATCGTGACCTTGCTTTGCGTGTGTTACAGGCAGAAGCAGCCTTGGCAACAGCAAAAAATAATTTGGGCGCTGCAGAGTCAAATACCAATGCTGCAAGGGCAAGTATTGCCAGCACACATGCAGGTGTATCAACCATTGATGCACAGATAGAAGCTGCGAAAGTAAACCTGTTAAGAGCAACACAGGACTATGAGCGGTATGCCAATCTTATAAAAGATCATTCCATAACACAACAGCAGTTTGAGGTAGCTTCAGCAGCTAAAGAAAGTGCCGAAAAGCAAGTGCAGATATTAGAGCAGCAAAGAAACCAGGTAAATCAGCAAACCAATACGGTTGCATCGCAAAGCAATGCAACTTCTTCGCAGGTAAATGTAGCAGGCTCTGTTATAAAGCAACGTGAGGTAGAAGTTGCAGAAGCAAAGCTGAATCTTTCTTACACCGCAGTGCTTGCACAGGAAACCGGACTAATATCAAAAGTGAATGTACAGGATGGACAGTTCATTCAGGCAGGGCAATCTTTATTCAGCATTGTTATAAGCGATGATGTTTGGGTGGTTGCCAATTTTAAAGAAACACAGTTTGAAAAAATGAAGATAGGCCAAAAGGTAACCGTGCATGTAGATGCTTTTCCTAATCATAATTTTGAAGCAACGCTTACTTCTTTTTCTCCGGCCACCGGCTCTAAATTTTCTTTATTGCCTCCTGATAATTCAAGCGGCAACTTTGTAAAAGTGGTACAACGCCTGCCGGTAAAAATTGAATTTAATAAAACAGATGAGGCATTGATAAAACAGTTGATACCGGGTATGAATGTAAATGTTGACGTGCACATTAATTAAAAATAACGCAGTTTAAAAATAACTGTAGCTTATGCAACAAATGGAATCTTTAGTGGAGTACGGCGGAAGAAGAGTGATCATCACCATCACTGCCATATTTTGTGCGCTGCTTGAAATTGTAGATACCACTATCGTTAACGTGGCGCTTCCTAAAATGCAGGGAACTCTGGGTGCAACACTTAGTGAAGTTGGCTGGGTAATTACAGCTTATGCCATTGGTAATGTTATCATCGTACCTATGACGAGCTGGTTATCGCAACAGTTTGGCAGGCGTAATTATTTTGCAGCCTCCATCATGATATTTACTGTGTTTTCTTTTTTATGTGGAAATGCATCGGGTATTTGGGAGCTGGTTGCATTCCGTTTTTTACAAGGTATTGGTGGTGGCGCATTATTAGTTACTTCTCAAACCATTATTACAGAAAGTTACCCGCCGGAAAAAAGAGGTATGGCGCAGGCTATTTATGGTTTAGGAGTAATCATCGGTCCCACGCTTGGCCCACCGCTGGGCGGTTATATTGTTGACCATGCATCGTGGCCTTATATTTTTTACATCAACATTCCAATTGGCATAATAGCAGCTTTGCTCACTTTGCAATTTGTAAGAAGTCCGAAGTACGGAGAAAAAAGTAAAGTGATGGATATTGACTGGCTGGGTATTGGATTACTGGCAATCGCAATCGGTTCCTTACAATATGTACTGGAAAAAGGACAGGATGATGATTGGTTCAGCAGCAGCACTATTTTAGTGCTTGCCATAACTGCAGGACTTGGCTTATACTTTTTTGTGTGGCGTGAATTAACTTTCAGAAAACCAATTGTTGAATTGCGGACTTTAAAAAATGGCAACCTGCGGGTGGGTACCATTTTATCCTTCATCATGGGTTTTGGTTTGTATGGCTCCACTTTTATTATTCCGTTGTACACACAAACTATTTTAGGGTGGACTGCGCAACAGGCCGGTATGCTGATGGTGCCCGCTGCCCTTACAACAGCCGTGATGATGCCCATGATTGGTATGTTACTGCAAAAAGGTGTGCCGCAACAATACCTTGCTGCCGGAGGCATGTTTCTGTTTGCAGTATTTTCATTTTGGGGTTACAATATTTTAACGCCCAATACCAGCGCCGATGATTTTTTCTGGATGCTGATTGTAAGAGGTGTTGCCATGGGTATGTTATTTATACCGATTACAACACTGGCGCTCTCTACTTTAAAAGGCCAGCAAATTGGCCAGGGCGCAGCATTTACGGGTATGATGCGGCAACTGGGCGGCTCGTTTGGTATTGCACTTATCACCACTTTTTTATCCCGGCAGAATGTTACGCACTGGAGTAATCTTGCCAGTAAATTAGATGCAAGCGATCCCGCCGTGCAGCAACGGTTGCAAGGCTTACAACGTGCCATGGTTAGTAAAGGCATGGCCGCCGATGCAGCTGTTAAGGCCAGTTACAAAGGTTTAAATGGAATGGTGATGAAACAGGCTGCGGTATTATCTTACATGGATGTGTTTTTATACCTGAGCATTATGTTTTTAATATGCGTGCCGTTTGTATTAATGGTTAAAGCAAATAAAAAGAAGAAATTGGATTTGGGAGAGGCGATGCATTA
>JBBRCM010000192.1:0-6884 GCA_038204855.1 Chitinophagales bacterium | reverse complement strand
TACGGTTCTCGCCTTCATATAAACCCCAGGTGCTCCAGTCGTAACCCGGCTGTGGTTTGTACTTTGCCATGTAAGCAGCAGGTGCCTGAAACATGGTTAATTTTTTAGTGAAAGTATTGCCATTGTTTGCTGCCGCTTTTCTCAAAGCTTTAATATCATCAAAAACATACAGGGCACGGCCAAAAGTTGCAATCACTAAATCCGATTCTCTTTCCTGAATAGCCATATCGTAAGTAGAAACATTTGGGTAACCGTTTTTCCATTGCTGAAAACTGGTGCCATTATCAAAACTTATCCAAAGGCCGTGTTCGGTACCAACAAAAATAAGATTAGGTTCTACAGGATCCTGTATCATACACAAAGCATAACCTTTCACTTTATTCTCATCAATCATACGCTCCCAGGTTTGGCCATAATTTTTAGTGCGGAAAATGTAGGGCTTAAAATCGCCACGGCGGTAATCATTACAAACAACAAAAGCTTCGCTGGCATTGTAGCGGCTGGCACGTATCTGCGGTATCCAAACGCCAGCCTGCATGCCGGGTATTTTTCCACGAAAGCTGGTCCCTGTTTTTCCGGCATCTTTACTCAACTGAATATTACCATCATCAGTACCAACCCAAATCACATTTTTATCTTTGGCTGATGGTTCAATGCAAAGAATGGTATTGTAATTTTCGGCACCGGTTATATCAACAGACAGTCCGCCGTTTTCATCCTGGCGCTGCTGTACTTTATTGTCGGTTGTTAAATCTGGAGAAATAATTTCCCAGCTAAGGCCCTTGTTGCTGCTCTTGTGTACAAACTGACTGCCGTAATAAATTGTTTTTGAATCGAAGGGGTCTTGTGCAAAAGCAGCGTTCCAGTTAAAACGTAATCTAGTTTTAAGATTGGGCATAGGAGGCTGCAAACCCATGCGCTCGCCTGTTGCAATATTCTGTTTACCCAACTCGCCACCCTGGCTCATGCTGTAAACCCAGTCATTATTATCCGGGTCGGGCGATGCATCAAAACCATCGCCACCGCCAATATTATTCCAGTAAAAATTTCTGATACCGCCATTGCGCCAAGTGTAAGCAGGTCCATGCCAGGTTCCATTATCCTGCATGCCGCCCATTACGTTGTATGGTATTTTGTTATCAACTGCAATATGATAAAACTGTCCCACGGGAATGCGTTCATTAAAGTTCCAGTTGCGGCCACGGTCGCGGCTTATGCCAATGCCACCATCATTACCATCTATAATTAAATTGGGGTCAAGTGGGTTTATCCAGAAAGCATGATGATCGGGATGAATGCCGCTGTAAGGAATAATTGTTTTAAAAGATTTGCCGGCATCTTCACTCATGGTGATGGTTTGCTTGATATTGTAGAGGCGATTTTCGTTTTTTGGGTCAACACGAATATCCTGAAAATAAAAAGCCCTGTTGGTAACTTCGCTTTTATCACTGTTAACCAGTTCCCATTTAAATCCCCCGTCATCAGATTTATACAAACCATTTTTGGTGGCTTCAATCAATGCATACACCCGTGTCGGCTCGTTGTAAGCAATGGTTAAACCGATTCTGCCCAATTCACCTTCCGGTATTCCATCTTCTTTACCCAGCTTTTTCCAGTTGCGGCCACCATCAACGGTAACATAAAGTCCGCTTCCTTTTCCGCCGCTATAAAAACTCCAGGGCGTACGCTGGTGCTGCCACATAGCGGCAATTAATTTATTAGGATTGGTTGGGTCTATCACCAGGTCGGCACATCCGCTGCTGTCGTTGGTATGTAATATTAAGCTCCAGGTATCTCCGCCATCGGTTGTTTTGTAAACGCCCCGTTCGGGATGCACGGCATACGGATTGCCAATAGCCGCTGCGTAAACTATGTTGGGGTTATTAGGGTCGATGATGATGCGGTGTATATCTTTTGTTTTTTCAAGGCCCATCATTTTCCAGGTCTTTCCGCCATCCATTGTTTTATAAATGCCTTCGCCCAGGTTAATTGAGTTGCGAGGATTGCCCTCGCCAGTGCCCACCCAAACAACCGATGGGTTGCTTTGCTGAATGGCAACTGCGCCAATATTTAATGTAGGCTGGTCATCAAAAACGGGTGTCCAGTTGCTACCGCTGTTTTCAGTTTTCCAAACGCCGCCCGATGCGGTACCTAGGTAAATCAAATCGGGATTGGTATATAATGCATCTATGGCAGTTACACGGCCGCTCATGCCTGCAGGGCCAATACTGCGGGGCTTCAGGTTTTTAAACTGATCTAACGAAATTTTTTGGGAGAAACTATTCAAACTGATTGTAATCAGAAATAGAAAAAAAAGAACACCGTATTTTTTATTCATTGTTGAAGTTTGAACAATGAAGGTGCAAAAAAAACGCCGTCAATACAAATGAAATGTATGAACGGCGTTTGTAACAAATATTATTTTACTCTGCTTTTTTATTAAAATCTTTTTCGGCATCCTTTGCTTTCTCAAAATCAAGAATTACCGAATTGATGCAATACCGCAGGCCTGTTGGTGGTGGACCATCATCAAAAACATGGCCTAAATGAGCTTTGCATTTTCCGCACATTACTTCGGTACGTTTCATACCATAGGCATTATCGGGGGCATAAATAATGCTGCCCTTGCTGATGGGTTCAAAAAAACTGGGCCAGCCGCAACTGCTTTCAAACTTGCCATTGCTGTTGAATAAGGGGTTGCCACACGCTGCGCAGTAATAGGTTCCGCCTTCTTTACTATCCCAGAACTTTCCTGTAAAAGCACGTTCGGTGCCTTTTTCACGGGCTATTTCGTAAACGTCTTTTGGTAAAATCTTTTTCCACTCGTCGTTGCTTATCTCAACTTTGGCGGTATCGGTTTTGGAGAAAACGGGGTTCTCTTTTTTAGTTGAATCCATATTGATTGTATTAGCTTGTTTAAAAGGCGGATTACTGCAGCCGTTAATAATTAACGTAACAGTGATTGTTATATAAATGAATGGCCGCACCTGGTTTAACAAATTTCGTGATAAATAGTTCTTAATGTACGAAATGCCGGAATTTTAAGATTTTAAACAGATTCATGGTACTGTTAATGAAAATTTAAAGTACGATTCTTATATTTGCTATCTTCACAAGCACAACCAGCTTATGTTTAATTTAATACTATTTGGCCCACCCGGCAGCGGCAAGGGAACGCAAAGCGAAAAACTGATGGCCCGATATGGCTTAAAACACCTGAGTACAGGCGATTTGCTGCGTAATGAAATTTGCCGGGAAACCCCATTGGGTAAAGAAGCCCAGAATTTTATGGACAAGGGTCAATTGGTTCCGGATGAAGTGGTGATTGGCATGATCAGCTCTGCTCTGGATGAAAACCCGGAAGCGAAGGGATTTTTGTTTGATGGTTTTCCCAGAACTCCTGCGCAGGCAGAAGCTCTTGATAACTTGCTCGAGCTTAAAAATGCACCTATTGCTGTGATGCTGGCATTAGATGTGAGTGAGGAGGAACTGGTAAAGCGCCTGTTGAAAAGAGGCGAAACAAGTGGCAGAAGCGATGACAACAACGAAAGTGTAATACGGGCACGTATTGTTGAATACCGAACCAAAACGGCTATTGTTGCAGACTATTACCAAAAATTTGATAAGGTAGTGATGGTAAAAGGCGAAGGCACCATTGATGATATTTTTGAAAGGCTTTGTACCGAAATTGATCAAAGAGCCTAATAGGTTTATAAAGTATGAAAGTATTAAGCATCCGCCATTTGGCGGATGCTTTTTTGTTTTACATTGTGATACAAAACAAATACATGGACACAGAAAAGCTACAGTTTGTAACTAAAGATTGCCTACCACAATTTAAAAATATAAAAGGCGACGCAATTGGTGCCTGGGGCTTAATGAACGGTCAGCAAATGGTGGAGCATGTTGCTGCATTCTTTGCAGTATCTGCCGGGAAAATAAAGTTTGACCTGGTAACACCGGTTGAGCATTTGGCAAAGTACAGGGAGTTTCTTTTGAGCGATAAGGAATTCAGGGAAAATACAAAAGCACCTACCAGTGTAATTGGCGAAGAAGCTTTGCCATTGCGGTATGAAACTATGGAAGAAGCTTTAGAGAAACTGGAAGAATCAATTGTAGCTTTTGAAAATTATTTTAAAGAAGACGCATCAAAAATAACACTGCACCCGGTTTTTGGAGAACTGAATTTTGAAGAATGGGTGCTGCTGCATTATAAACATGTGAGGCACCATTTGAGGCAGTTTGGGGTGATGTAGTATTGTTTAAATACAAATATTATTGACTACTGTCAATCAGGCTGATAATTAATTTTATCATTAACTCCTTTTCTTCTGGATTACTTTGTGCTACTAACAAAGCTAATGCAACCAGGGCATTGTCATTTAATTTAACCTCTCCCGATTTTTTAAAACGGTGTTTGTTTTTGTCTAAAAACCAAATAAATAAAAATGCGCCAATTCTTTTATTTCCATCGCTAAAGGGATGATTTTTAATTACAAAGTATAATAAATGAGCAGCTTGTTCCTCAATACTTGGATATAAATACTGGCCATCAAAAGTTTGAACAATGCTTCCCAAAATGCCTTTAAAACTTTCATCTTTTGGGTTACCAAATAGTTCGGTTGCTTCTTTTAGTCCGATCAATTTTTGTTTAAGTTCTGCAATAACAAACCATGTCTCTTCATACCTTAACTCGTAAGTAATATTGTCATTAAGTGATGCTGGTTGTAGATTATTGCTGTCATATTGGTTTAATAGGACAAAGCTTTGTGTGTATGCACCTAGTATGTTTAATAATCCCTTAGCCTCATTTAGTTTAAGGCTTTCGTTATCGCCGGAATTACTTATTACATCCACTATTTTTTGTAAATGCTCTAACCGCTTTTGGTTTAAAGCATATCCTTTTACTAAGTAATCCGTTAATTTTTGTGTAGCCCATTGCCTAAACTGGCTTCCTCTTTTGGAGTTAACTTTATATCCTACAGACAATATTGCATCTAGGTTATAAAAATCAATCCACCTTACAACCTCCCTACCTGCCTCATTTTGAACTGTTGCACTTTTTGCAACAGTTGCAGAATATGATAATTCCCCAGATTTAAAAATATTTTTTAAATGTCTGGAGATTACTGATTTATCCCGTTCAAATAAATCTGATATTTGATTTAAAGACAACCAAAGAGTATTATTATCAAATGTAACCTCTATCTGAACCTGATTGTCGGATCCTGTGTATATTTCAATAGAATTCATAAACGTTGATATGAAAATAAAATTACGTTTTTATAACCAATACTAAGATTTACATTAATATTGTCAACATGAACAAACTCGAAAACTATATAACCGGCCACTGGACAACCGGCGATGGCGACGGACAACAATTATACAACGCTGTAACCGGCGAACCCATTGCAACCGCAACAACAAAGGGACTTGATTTTAAACAGATGCTGGAATACGGAAGAACCATTGGCAACCCGGCACTACGCAAAATGACTTTTCACGAACGTGGCAATATGCTGAAAGCACTTGCCATGCATTTAAGAAATCACCTGGATAAATTTTATGCAATCAGTTATAAAACCGGCGCAACAAAAGCCGATAGCTGGGTGGATATTGAAGGGGGTATTGGAAATCTTTTTGCCAACGCATCGCTGCGCCGCAAATTATCTAACGAAACTTTTGTGGTTGATGGTGATAGCCACAACCTGAGTACCAACAACAGTTTTATGGGTACACATATTCTTGTACCCAAGGAAGGGATAGCAGTACATATCAATGCATTTAACTTTCCGGTATGGGGTATGCTTGAAAAAATTGCGGTGAATTTATTAGCCGGTATGCCTTGTATTGTTAAACCGGCAACTGTTACCAGCTATTTAACCGAAGCGGTAGTGAAAGAAATAATTGCATCAAAAATTTTACCGGAAGGTTCGCTGCAATTAATTTGCGGCAGTGCCGGAGATATACTCGATCATGTTACATCGCAGGATGTGGTAACTTTTACCGGCTCTGCAACAACCGGTTTGATGCTTAAATCAAATCCTAATATTTTAAGAGAGAATGTACCATTTAATATGGAAGCCGATTCGTTGAACTGTATTGTGCTGGGCGAAGATGTAACACCCGATAAACCCGAGTGGAATATTTTTATAAAAGAAGTTCGTAAAGAAATGACTTTAAAAGCCGGTCAGCGTTGCACAGGTATCCGCCGCATTTTTGTGCCGGAAAATAAAATGGAAGATATCTGGAAGGAAATTGGAAAATCCCTGTCGCAAACGATTATTGGTGATCCGTTGAATGCAACAGTAAGAATGGGTTCACTCGCCGGGCAAACACAACGCAACGAAGTAAAAGAACAAATTCAAAAACTGCTGGCATCTTCACAAATAGTTTATGGTAGTCTGGATAGCGTAGAAGTAATTGATGCCGATGCAAACAAGGGCGCATTCATGAGCCCGGTGTTGCTTATGAACGAAACACCTTTCACATCAAAAGAAGCACACGAAATAGAAGCATTTGGTCCGGTTAGTACCATCATGCCCTACAAAAAAACTGAAGACGCCATTGCATTAAGTAAGCTGGGCAAGGGAAGCCTTGTTTCAACCATTGTAACAGCCGATTATAAAATTGCACAGCAATATGTTGTTGGGGCAGCATCGCATCACGGAAGAATTTTAGTGTTAAATAATGAATGTGCCAAAGAAAGTACCGGGCATGGATCGCCTTTACCATTGCTAGTGCATGGTGGCCCCGGCCGTGCAGGTGGCGGCGAAGAAATGGGCGGCCTGCGTGGCGTAAAGCATTACCTGCAACGCACTGCCATACAGGGTTCGCCAACAACCATCACTGCTATCACAAATGTGTACCAGCAATACGCA
>JBBRCM010000191.1:0-7075 GCA_038204855.1 Chitinophagales bacterium | reverse complement strand
TACTGCGTCATTGGGGCAAAATGTTGTAAGAGACATGCGGGTAAGTACCTACAAAAAAATTCTGCATCTTAATTTATCGCAGTACGATAAAACACCCATTGGCACGCTTACCACCCGTACCATCAACGATATTGAATCTATAAACGATATTTTCAGCGATGGTTTAATACCCATCATTGCCGATTTGCTGTCCATTATTTCTGTGCTGATCTATATGTTTTCTGTAAGTCCGGTACTAACGCTGGTATGCCTTGCTCCATTTCCCATCTTAATTATAGCCACTTATTTTTTTAAGGAAAGTGTAAATAAATCTTTTATCCAGGTTCGCAATGCGGTTGCCAGCCTAAATGCTTTTGTGCAGGAGCATATTACCGGCATGGCCGTTATACAGGCCTTTGCGGCCGAAGAGCGGGAGTTTAAAAAATTCAATGCTATTAATAAAGATCACCGTAATGCAAACATCAAAGCCATTTTTGCTTACTCTGTTTTTTTTCCGGTGGTTGAGCTGGTGATGGCATTAAGCACGGGTTTGCTGGTATGGTGGGCAGCCAAAGAAGTGGTTAGCCAGGATGAGGCTACAAAAGTTGCCGGCGTTATCACTGCTTTTATTATGTGCCTCAATTTATTATTCAGGCCGTTGCGGGTAATTGCCGATAAGTTCAACGTTTTACAAATGGGCATGATCGCCAGCGAAAGGGTTTTTAAAGTTTTGGATAATGAAGATACTACAATTAACGAAGGCAATATTTCTACACAAAATATAAAAGGCAAAGTAGAATTTGACAATGTTTGGTTTGCCTACATTGATGAGCAGTATGTTTTGAAGGACATCAGTTTTACGCTGAATGCCGGCGAAACCCTTGCCATTGTTGGACATACGGGCAGCGGTAAAACTTCCATCATCAGTTTACTAAACCGCCTGTATCATATAAATAAAGGAACTATAAAAATTGATGATACTGATATCGAAGATTTTCACCTGGATGATCTGAGGGCAAAAATTGCCGTGGTATTACAAGATGTTTTTCTATTCAGCGGTTCGGTAAAAGACAATGTTACGCTTCGTAATCCAGATATAAAAAATGAAGAAGTGGAACGGGCTGCAAAAATGATCGGTATTCATGATTTCATTATGCAGCTACCCGGTAATTACGATTATAATGTGATGGAAAGAGGAGCCACATTATCCTTAGGCCAGCGTCAACTTCTGTCTTTTGTAAGAGCTTTGTTGTATGATCCTGCTATTCTCATCCTCGATGAAGCAACTTCATCGGTTGATACTGAAAGTGAAGCCCTTATTCAACATGCCATTGAAAAACTGATTGCCAACCGCACATCCATAATAATTGCCCACCGTCTTAGTACCATACGCAAAGCCAATAAAATTATGGTGCTTGATAAGGGCGAAATAAAAGAAATTGGCAGTCATTACGAGTTGCTGGAAAAAAGAGGATTTTACTACCAGTTGCATAAAATGCAGTTTGATAAGCAGGCTATCGTAATCTAAAAATTTTGTAAATTGCAATATGTCTGCAAATAATGATACTCCGCATTTACACGATGATACATATTGGTTGAAAATGGATAAATTATATGCACTGGCCGAAGAAAAAAACTTAATAGCAGCGATTAAAAAAACTGATACAGAAAAATTTTATGCCTTCACTTCCATGCTGCGTGTTGCAAACACGTTGAATAAACTAAAACTTCTGCAGAAAAAATAAATACCAATTATCATGGATATTTATAACGAATCTCTTTTAGAATTCTGGAAATCTTTAAGCGACAATAAGGTATCATATATTATGGTAGGAGGTTTTGCTGTTAATATGCATGGTTTTACCCGAACTACAAATGATGTTGACATCTGGTTAAAAGATACCATACCAAACAGGCTGAATTTTGGTAATGCCATGATTAAATCCGGTTACGATGGAGTAACCTGGGAAGAAATACAGTTTGTACCCGGTTGGTCAGACTTCTACATCGGTCCCGGAATCAGGCTGGATATTATGATTGACATGAAGGGCCTTACAGATATTTCTTTTAATGAAGCATTAAAGGCCTCAAATATCGGTGAGATTGAAGACATCCTTGTCCCATTTCTAAATATTAACCACCTTATTGCCAATAAAAAAGCGGTAAACCGCCCCAAAGACCAGATTGATGTAATTGAACTTGAAAAAATCAAGAAACTGAGGGAAGACATGGGTGAGGACAATATTTCCTAAATTCTTCCCCGCCAATTTTTAATTTCACCCCTCCATCCTTATCTTTGCGCCAAATTACAGGTATATTATGTCATCAAAGACCATCAAATCAATACTGGTAGCGGTTTTCAGCGTAAGTTTAGTGTTTTTTTCTAATGTAGCTTTTGCCCAACACGAACCAACAGGCGTACCTGCCAAAAAAGCAAAGATTTTTGATGCCAACGAAGTGATCTTCGGCCATATCATGGATGCACACGAGTTTCATTTTTTATCTTACAAGGGATCCGACGGGCACGAGCACCACGCAACCATTCCCCTGCCGGTTATTTTATACTCGACAGAAAAAGGATTTTCCTGCTTTATGTCATCTGCTTTTCATCATGGCGAGCATGAAGTAAATGGTTATGCATTATTGACCAACGAAAGAATTGATGAAGAAAAACTGGACCGTAATAAATATGCTGCAGGAAAAATTGTAGCTGTTGACGAAACCGGCAAAATAAATGAATCAGTTAGTATTTACGATATTTCTTTAACCCGTAACGTGGTACAAATGTTACTGGCACTTACTTTACTCGTTATTATCCTCATCAGGGTTGCCAAAAAATATGGTACCGGCCAGGGCATTACCAGCGCACCAAAGGGCATGCAAAACACTATGGAAACTATCGTAAACTTTGTGAACGATGAAGTTGCAAAACCAAACTTGGGTGCAAAAAGCAATAAATACCTGCCATATCTCTTAACGGTATTCCTATTCATCCTCATCAATAATATTGTAGGTTTAATACCGGGCACAGCTAATGTTACCGGTAATATTGCCTTTACATTTGTTTTATCCATCATTTCTTTTATAGTTATTCTGTTCAGCAGCAATAAACATTATTGGATGCACATTATCAATCCTCCGGGAGTACCGGGTTGGGTAAAAGTTATTCTGGTTCCGGTAGAGATTCTTGGAATTTTCACCAAACCATTTGCGTTAATGATCAGGTTGTTTGCAAATATGGTGGCCGGCCATATTCTCATCATCTGTTTAATTTCGCTCATCTTTATCATGGCGGCATTAAACCAGTATGTTGGTTGGGGCTTCTCTCCGTTCTCTATCGCTTTTACCATTTTCATTTATTTTATTGAGGTATTGGTTGCTTTTTTACAGGCCTTTATCTTTACTATATTAACAGCCGTATTCATTGGCCAGGCTTTTGAGGGCGGACATGCGGAAGAAGGCCATGGACATATTGATCCTGCGGCGGCATAAATATTATTTTACGTTTTTTTTAACCAATATAAATTCACAATTATGAATTTTTTCTTATTAGAAGCAATAGCTAACGCAGGTGGTGCAATCGGAGCAGGCCTTGGTGCAATCGGTGCCGGTGTAGGTATCGGTCAAATCGGTAAAGGCGCATTGGAATCAATTGCCCGCCAGCCCGAAGCTATCAATGACATCCGTAGTAACATGATCCTTACAGCCGCTTTGGTTGAGGGAGCAGCGTTGTTTGCGATCATCATCGGTTTCTTAGCTATGGTGCTTTAAAAACCTTTACTGCATCTAAAGTACAGGACGGAGGATGCAGTAATTTTTTCGCCATCCTGAGCGAAGTCGAAGGGGCGGAGTCAGCATTTCGAGCGAAGTCGAGAAATGCATTAAAAGTAAATTAGTTTTTTTGAGCCGGGCTTTGTGCTACTATCAAACTTCATTGGCGTCGCACTCTTGTACAGAATAACAATATTGAACATTTCAGAATTTTTTATTTTATAAATACTATAAAATGCAATTATTAACACCGGCCTTTGGCCTTATTCTCTGGACGCTTCTTGCCTTCCTTATCGTGTTTTTTCTGTTGAAAAAATTTGCATGGCCAATGATCATTGGCGGCCTGGCAACACGTGAAAAAAACATTGCTGATTCTTTGGCTACTGCCGAAAGAATAAAGCTTGAAATGGCGCAAATGAAGAATGACAATGAAGCAATTCTTGCCCAGGCACGTGAAGAAAGAGCTACCATGCTTAAAGAAGCAAAGGAAACCAAAGACAAAATGATTTCCGAAGCGAAAGAAGAAGCGAAAGTGCAGGCAAATAAAATCATGACTGAGGCACATGCATCTATCCAAAACCAGAAAATGGCTGCCCTTACCGAAATTAAAAACCAGGTAGGCAGCTTAGTATTGGAAGTAAGTGAAAAAGTATTGCGTAAAGAATTAAGCAACAAAGCAGAGCAGGGAAATTATATTAAAACCCTGGCTGCAGAGGTAAAACTGAATTAAAGCTGTTAGCTATTAGCTGTTAGCCGTTAGCAAGAACGGTGCGGCTAAAAGCTATAAGCTAAATGCTAAAAGCTATAAAATGAACAATCCACGTTTAGCAGGCCGTTACGCAAAAAGTTTACTTGATCTGGCAACAGAGCAAAGCCAGGTAGATGCTGTATATGCCGATATGAAATGGTTACATAGCATCTGCAAAAGCAACCCCGATTTTGTGAACATGCTGCGCAGCCCGGTTATTAAGCCAACAGCCAAAGCAAAAATCATTGAAGCTATAACCAAGGAAAGAGTAAGCACACTTACAAGCGCTTTTATTCAATTACTGGTGCGTAAAGCAAGAGAAACAAACCTGCCCGAAATTGCTACTACTTATATTGACCAGTTTAATGCACTGCGTAATATTCATAAAGTAAAAATTACAACTGCCGATCCAATTACGGATGATATGCTGAATGCCATCATGGCTAATGTGAATGCTACAGCAACTGCGGGACAAACATTTGAAGTGGAAACAGCAGTAGATAACGAATTGATTGGTGGGTTTTTATTGGAAACAGACGGCACATTAGTTGATGCCAGCATTTTAAGAGACTTGAAAGATATTCACAAGCAGTTTATGAATAATGATTATTTGCACAGGATAAGATAATTTTATCAAAAACAACATAACAAATCGCAAAGCCGCAAATTAGTTTGCGGCTTTTGTATTTGTACTAAGAAGGATTAAAAGAGTTCTTAGTATAAAGATTTTTTTGAAAGTTCAAAAGTTATTTAGATATTTGTCTAAATATATAAACAACCATTTTCTTGAACAATCTTTTTAAAGCATTAAACGACCCTACAAGAAGGGAAATACTGGAGCTGCTGAAAACCAAAGACATGACAGCAGGAGAGATAGCTGATCAGTTTAATATTTCCAAGCCAAGTATATCGCATCATTTAGATTTATTAAAACAGGCAGGCCTGGTGGTATCGGTGAAAGAAGGTCAGTTTATTATTTATTCCATTAACACAACCGTAATGGATGAAATGCTGAAATGGCTATTACAATTATCAAAAAAAACAAAATGATAAAGAAAAATTTATCCAGTTTTGCCGCTTTAATTATCTGGCTGCTGCCTGTATTGTATCTCCTTAAAATTTATAACGCCATTCCACAAACAGTGCCGGTACATTTTGGATTAGACGGTACAGCAGACCGCTACGGCAGTAAACAGGAATTGATATGGATGTTTATAATTTTAAGTACAGTAACAATCGGCATTTATTTTTTAATAACAAACCTGCCAAGGATAGACCCTAAAAAAACAGCCGGTTATTCTGCCGCTACTTTTAAAAAACTGTCACTAACATTGGTTGTATTTCTTTCTGCTTTACAACTGTTTATTATTAATGCCGCCGTTTCAGGCAGTTTCAGCATGAGTAAATTTATGCTTCCTTTACTTGGTTTATTATTTGCGTTCCTCGGCAATTTAATGCACAGTGTTAAACCAAATTATTTTTTCGGTATAAGAACTCCCTGGGCTTTAGAAGATGAAAATACCTGGCGGGCTACGCATCAACTGGCAGGTAAACTCTGGCTTGCAGGCGGCATCGGTATAACAATAGCCACGTTGCTTTTTTCGTATAAAACCGGGTTTATAATATTGATGAGTATTGTTACTGTAATTACCCTGATACCGGTTATTTTTTCTTACCAATATTATAAAAAACACAAAATTTAAAATGATACAAAAAATAATTATTGCTGTAACTGTTCTGTTCATTAGCAATTGGTTAATGGCTCAACATATTGATACTGTTGGTAAAAATATTGTGATTACTATAAAAGCTGTAAAAATTGAAGGGACATTGTTGGCAGCCTCAAATAAGCAAAAAATGGTGATTATCGTTGCAGGCTCCGGACCTACAGACCGCGATGGGAATAGCGTTGCAGGCGTTAGCAGCAATACTTACCGTTTGTTAGCATCAGCATTGCAAAAAAATAATATTGCCAGTTTCAGGTACGATAAAAGAGGAATAGCAAAAAGCAGTTACAAAAACCTTAAAGAGACAGACCTTTCATTTGAAGACTATATTAATGATGTAAAGGAAATTTTCTTTTACCTGAAAGATACATTGGGCTACAAGGATATTTATTTTGCCGGCCACAGTGAAGGCTCATTAATAGCAATGATTGCAATACAGCGAACTACGCCTAAAGGATATATTTCGCTTGCAGGTGTTGGCCGCACCATTGATTTGATTATTACAGAACAGGTAACTGCCCAATACCCGGCTATTGCAAAGCAAACAGATTCCTTGTTCAATATCCTGAAAACAAAGGGCAAGATTGATTCTGTACCGCCTTACCTGCTTAGTATTTTCAGGCCTTCGGTTCAGCCTTATATGGTATCGTGGATGAAATATAACCCGGCAGCAGAAATAAAAAAACTTAAATTACCAATATTGATTCTACAGGGAACCTGCGATAAACAGGTAAAAGAAACAGAGGCAGATATGCTTTACAACGCCAACAAAAAAAGCACATTAAAAATTATTGATGGGATGACGCACACTTTAAAAAATACAGATAAAGATTGTACCGATAAAGACCTA
>JBBRCM010000190.1:0-7133 GCA_038204855.1 Chitinophagales bacterium | reverse complement strand
GTGCTGTCTTTTACAACCTCTGCATAAACGGGATACTCAAAGCTGTAAGGAAATCCTTCTTTTTGAAAGCTGGTATATTTTCTTTCGGGAAAATCTATTTTATAATAACCTGTTTTTTTTGAGGTGTAGGTAGAATTGCAGGCTGAAAGGCAATAGGTAATAAGCAATAGGCAATAAGCAGGCGATAGTTGAAAGTTAGTGGTTGATAGTTGAGTCTTCAACGACTGCAATACTGTTTTTATTGATGCCATGATTTAAACGTTAAACAGTATCAGGATTTTTAATAGTAATTTTTATTTTATCAAGCCTGTTCTTATTTATTTCCAGCGGAATAAAAGTATAATTTCCGCTTACCACTTCTTCATTTACCTGCGGAAACTCTCCTGCAATTTCTAAAACCAGCCCGGCTAAGGAATCACTCTCTCCCCGCACTTCATCAAAACCATCTGCACCAATTCCAATTGCCTTGCACACATCGTTGATCATGGTCTTGCCTTCAAAAACATAATTGTAATCATCTATTTTTTTATTGTTGCTTTCTTCGTCATCAAATTCGTCTTTTATTTCACCGATTATTTCTTCCATCACGTCTTCCAGGGTAACAATGCCCGATGTGCCGCCAAACTCATCCACCACTACTGCAAAGTGCATGTGCTTGTTTCTGAATTCCTGCAGCAGGTCTTCAATAAGTTTTTGTTCGTGTACAAAAAATGGCTGGCGTAATAAGCTATGCCAGTCAAAGCCGTCTGCTTCATTTAAATGTGGCAGCATATCTTTTGTATGCAACATGCCCACCACTTCATCCAGGTTGTTTTTATAAACCGGCAGGCGTGAATAATGCAGTTCTTCCACCCGTTTTATAGTATCTGCAAAATTTAAAATAATATCAATACCGCTTACATCAAGCCTGCTGCGCATTACCTGCTTTACCGTAGTATCGCCAAATTTGCGTATGCCTTTCAGGATCGATTTTTCTTCTGAAGTTGCTTCATGCTCGGGCAGCAGGTCTATGGCATAGTCTAAGTGACTGCGGTCCATGGTTGAAGAATTTTCGGAAGAAAATTTCTTTTCAATTTTATCACTGTAACGAACCATACGTTTACTGAAACGGAAAAATATACTGCTGAAAATTTCTACTATAAGCGATGCGGTAGCAGCAAACCATATTTTATGATGGGTTGCCCAAACTTTGGGCAGTACTTCGCCAAACAAAAGCAATAAAAAAGTAACCGAAACCACTTTAATTAAAAAGATTGGCCAAAAGGTTAAATCGAAAGCGCCAATCCAGCTATCGATTAAAATGTTAGATATTAAAACGATGCCGATGTTTACAAAACTATTGCTGATAAGCATAGATGCCAGCAAAGTTTTTGGCTGCTCAAGCAAATTAACGATGCGGCGATAGGCTGGTTGCTTTTTGGTACGCAACATATTTATGTCCTTAAAGGTTAAGGAGAAAAAGGCGATTTCTGAACCTGCCAGTAAAAAGGACAACATGAAAAGTATAACTACAATAAAAATAAGTACGGTGGTTGCGGCAGGTGTTATTGCCAAAAGATGAAAAGTAAAAAGATCGTGAACCGAATGGTAATCCAAAACAATGAGTTTAGGTAAAAAATATTATGCTGTTTAATTCGTTTACTAAAAAAAGAATAAATGTAATAACAACACCGCAAAACTACTTTAAAAAGGCAAACGTTCCGATCCGTCTTCCGCTGTTGGTATATCGGGGTCATTATCCGGTCCTTCAAATCCCTCTGTTCCCTGGGGTCCCGGGCTGCCGTCTGCTTTTTTATCCAGCATGATGAGGTTATCGCCTACAACTTCGGTTGCAAATTTCTTATTGCCTTCCTTATCTTCCCAGCTACGGGTTTTTAGGCTGCCTTCTATATAAACCAAGCTTCCGCGGTGCAGGTATTTTTGTGCCAGTTCTGCCAACCCTCTCCAAAGTACAACGGTGTGCCATTCGGTTTGCGATATCAGTTTACCGCTTCTGTCTTTATATGTTTCTGTTGTAGCCAGCGAAAATTTCGCGACCGCAATATTTCCTTCCAGAAACTGCATATCCGGATCTTTGCCCAGGTTACCTATTAGCATCACCTTGTTTACACCTCTCATAAAATTTAATTTAATGCCTAAGTTGAAAATACAGCCTGTTGTAACACAAATTTAAAGATACATTTTTATAAGGATGATGCCAGAAAAAGGGTTTGAGATTCTGCCTTAATGTAAACTTCAATCTAATCCCGATATTCAGCGGCAAAAATGGCATTATCTATCGAATGCCTTTAGCCCATTTTCTGCCAGAAAACCCGTTATAAATTTTGGAAAAGGGAGTTTGATAAGCTCTTTATAAGTTACTGGTTTATAATCTTTTAAATCTGGTTCTGCTTTCACTTTCACTTCAATAAAACAACCCTGTATAGTTTGATGGGTAAGCTGCTGTTTATATATTTGGGAAACATGGACTATATCACTCTTATTTGTACCCGCAATATTTTTAAAAAACCGGGTTGCCTTTATTTCTTCTGTGGATAATAATTTATCTGCTTCAAATAACAAAAACTCGTACAGGTTTTCCCAGATTTCTTTTGGCCCTCTTTTTCTTACATATATCTTTCCGTTATACTCAACAATAAAATAATAAAACCACCGGAGCTTTTTTGTCAGTTTGCCGGCTTTCACAGGTAACAGATCAACCTTATCGTGCAAAAAGGCTATGCATTTGCTTTTTAGCGGACATTCAGTACACAATGGATTTTGCGGCTTACAAATTACAGCTCCAAAATCCATAATTGCCTGGTTATAAATTCCGGGCTGTTTTGCATCAATCAGTTCTGTGGCCAGTGCAGTAAATAATTTTTTGCCTGTAGTACTGTCAGTTGCAGTATCTATTCCAAAAAAACGCGACAGTACTCTAAAAACATTGCCATCAACCACTGCGTGGGGTAAGTTGAATGCAAAGGAAGCGATGGCTGCTGCGGTGTATGGGCCAATTCCTTTCAAACTTAATATCTCATCGTAAGCATCGGGAAAAATGCCCTGCTTTTCTTTTGCAATAAATTTTGCTGTGGCGACCAGGTTTTTGCAGCGTGTATAATAACCCAGGCCCTCCCATAGCTTAAATACTTTTTCTTCGGGTGCTTTTGCCAGTTTTTTAACGTCAGGAAAAGTAGAAACAAAGCGGTTGTAATATGCCCATCCCTGGTCAACCCTTGTTTGCTGTAAAATAATTTCACTCAGCCATATTTTGTAAGGATCTTTTTCGCCCTTCCAGGGCATGGGGCGATTGTTGGATGTTGTATTCCAGTGCAACAATTTTTTGGAAAAGAAATCATTATTTGTTTTAACAGCCATTAATTAGTTCATGGTATAAAAACTAAAAATAGTTCCTTTTATCCGCTTTGTTCCACTAAAACCAAAC
This sequence comes from Chitinophagales bacterium, assembly GCA_038204855.1. Taxonomy (GTDB): domain Bacteria; phylum Bacteroidota; class Bacteroidia; order Chitinophagales; family Chitinophagaceae; genus Ferruginibacter. The sequence goes on along the minus strand of JBBRCM010000190.1, from coordinate 3,709 downwards.
CCTTTAAGCCCAAGATCGAAATTTACCTGTGCAATAAGAGTATTTGCTGTGTTATCCTGTGTATTGGGGGTAGTTGATATTATTTCGAGTACATTATTTTGTGAAAAATCAGTTACCCATAGATTGTTAGTTTTATCAGTATAAAAAACAAAGGGGCTTTTTGCCGCACTGGCAAATGAATAGATTCCCTTTTTAACAACCTGTTTAAAGGCGTTAAACCTTATTTGCTGTGGGTTTGAAGGATTTAAATTTGCTACTGTTGCACTATCGTTTGTATTTAAAATAAGCGTAAAATCAAGGCCACTGATATTCCCAAATTTTACTGAAAATTGTGAGCGGGTATTAAACATTGTAGAACCTAACCCACTGGTGCTTTGAAAAGAAGCTGACCAGCCATCGGAAGCAAGATAAGTATCCCCTGAAAAATTATATAGCTCTACCCCATCTTCAATTTTAATATTCCACGGCTTTCTTGTTTCTTCTTTGTTGCAGCCTGTTGTAAAAAGGATAAACGTTGCAAAAACTATAAATTGATTTCTTGATTTCATACTTATATTTTTTTACCAAGCCGAATAGCTTAGTTGTAAAGAAATAGCCCTGTAATAAAGTTTTTTAATTTCAGTATATTTATTTACCGGCGTTAAGGAAATACTGTACAATGCATGGAGTTTAAAGCGCTTATAGACTTGATAATTAACCCCTCCTTGTAAAAAGATTATACCATTATAGTTAACATCGTTGTAGGGAATATCTTTACCTGTGTTTGAGGCCCCTATATTCGTACGTGCAGTAGAGGAAAATAATGAACGGAATGTTTTAACAGGATTATCGTGATTATTCTTATTTATATTGAAATTAACTTGAATTTCGAAGCAAAGTTTCTTGTACATTATGACTTCTACTTTTGTTCCAATTGAAAAATAATAATTATAGTATTTGTTGGAAATATGTATGTTTGAATCACCTGGAGGTAAACTATTAAAACTTAGACCATAAGGATAATCTTCACTCTTACCTCCATTCGATTCTTCTTTGTGTCCAAAAGTCGCAACACCCAATACGATATAATATTTAATTTTCTCATTTCTAAATGGGATTTTGTACCATAACCCAAAGCTTTTATGCCAGCTTGCCGACTTTTTTATAAAGCCACCATAGAAAGGCTCTCTTTCAGCAAAATCGCCAATACTATTAAAAGCTGTGTTGGCATAAGCAGCATCTTTATTTATTATATTAGTGTTTGCTGCATTGATATAAAAACCCCAACTATTCTGGCATTTGGTTACTGAATGAAATAAAAATATAAAACTCAGCATTATGATTAACTGCTTCATAAAGTTAGAAAATAAGCAGGTTGCAATTGAATGCAACCTGCAATTAAAAAATGATTACTGTAATTTAAGGCCGATGATTGAAGCAGTATATCCGGCTCCTATATTTATAAAAACATAGTGATCGCTTTTTATAACATTAGGGTCTATTCTTGTATATCCATAGGTTTCATTAATATCATCATTTACTGTTACATGCACCTGATTACGTTTTGTGGTAGCCCTATCCCTGTCACTTTGCGTAGTACAACTGTTTTTAAAAACAGGACCATAAACTCTTGCAGTTAAATAAGCCTTCCTGTTCTTTGTAGGATACCATGAATTATTTGGATATTGCTTTTGCCAGAAAGTACGGCTGTAAATCATATTTCTTCGAGGTATTACTGCCGTATTATGTTGAGCCCCAACTCCGCCAATAATCCTATAATTTATACCTCCAAATATGAAAATAGTGGGGTCCGATTCTTTATAATCTGTATTTTGTCCGCAACCTCCAAGGGGGGGGGGATAATATTTTTAATTGTTTTCATTTTAAGAATTTTAGAATTTGATTAAATGATTTTTTTTGAAGAGTTTATTGGGTGATAGATTATTTTTTAACCATAGGCGAATTTTTAATAAAGCTAACTCTAAATTTCCCAACCCGCAATACCTCAAAGTGGTAAGTTTTGGCTTTATTGAACCTTTAACGCAATAAACATTGTTTTAATTTATAAAATAGAGTGCATAACGATAGTAATCAATGAGTTATATTTTCATTAACAAAAGCTATTTATATTCATTACTTTACAAACTGCCTGATAATCACCAACTTAATTTGGAAAATTCGGATTTTTTGTTGTATTTTTCTAACAGTTACAATTCTTAAATTAATTTTTATGAGAAAAGCAGACCTCATTACTGAAATTTCAGATAAGACCGGCATCCCCAAAGTGGATGTTTTGGTTACGCTGGAAACGATGTTTAAATCTATTAAAAATAGTTTAGCAGCAGGCGAAAATATATACATACGTGGCTTTGGCAGTTTTATTACCAAGAAAAGAGCCACCAAGATTGGCCGCAATATCAAAAAAAATATTGCTGTAGAAATTCCCGAACATTTTATTCCTGCTTTTAAACCTGCCAAAGAATTTATGCAGGAAATAAAATCTTCAAAAAACATCAAAGAGAGTTCAGAAACAGCCGATGACAACGAAGACTAACGTACCTTCGCAATCCTGCAAAAAGCAAAGCAGGCTTCTGAAAAATGTCAAAAAAACAACTGATAATTTCTATTGCCGGCCTGGCAGTGGTTGTTCTTCTTTTTAAATTCGGATCTACCATTGCACCCAAAAGCAACGTGCAACCTGTTGCTGCAAACACGGCAAAAAGCTTCGATATCCTGAAATTTATTGAGGAAGAGAAGAAACATTTAACAGCTGCTCAAATTTTAAATCTTGGTAAATTAGAGAATAGTGTAACACGTGGAGATGTTAACAGTCAACTAATTACAGCAAATACCCAACTCGCTAATTTCTGGAAAGACAGCATTAAGTCCTTCGAACCTTATATTTATTATTTATCCGAAGCTGCCAAGTTGGATAAGTCGGAAAAAAACCTCACCTTTGCTGCCCAATTAATTTTAGATAACCTGCGGGCCGAACAGGACGAGGCAAAATTAAACTGGAAAACAGCACAGGCAATAGCCTTATTTGAAAAAGCGATAGAACTTAACCCCGATAATGACGATTTAAAAGTTGGTTTGGGAAGTTGCTATATACTGGGGAAGGGCAGAGTGGGCGGACCGGAAGAGACCATGAAAGGCATTCAGCAGTTGTTAAGTGTTGTAAGAAAAGATTCAAACAACATGAAGGCACAAATGATGCTGGGTGTTGGCGGGTATGTATCGGGGCAATATGATAAAGCCATTGAACGTTTACAAAAGGTAATTAAAGCGCAACCCGATAATGTAGAAGCTGTTGCTTTTTTAGCTGATACTTACGCAGCTAAAGGAGATAAAGCAGAAGCGGTCAAGTGGTACACGGTAAGCAAAAGGTTGGTGAATGATCCGCATTACAGCCAGGAAGTTGATGACAGGATCAAAACATTACGGTAACATATCGAAGTTATATTCGATCTATGCCGACTAAAAGTATTAATCGCCAACAGTGTTCTGTCGGCATAATACCATCTAAAATTTTTCTTTAGTTCTTCCCGATAAATCGGGATAAATCGGACAAAAAAAATCAAGACGGTAATACATATTTTAAAAAAATTATTTTAAACACAAAAAAGACTAGTTATGCCTTGTGGTAAAAAGAGAAAACGTCATAAAATTGCAACACACAAGCGTAAAAAACGTTTAAGAAAGAACCGTCATAAGAAGAAGTAATTTTTCT
>JBBRCM010000189.1:0-7213 GCA_038204855.1 Chitinophagales bacterium | reverse complement strand
TGCACTTGATCTTCATTTACACGATACTTATTTTGTGGTAGCTCACTTTCATATTGTAATGGGTGTGGCATCCTTCTTTGGCATGTTTGCCGGAGTATATCACTGGTTCCCTAAAATGTTTGGTCGTTATTTAAATAATACATTGGCTTATATCCATTTCTGGGTAACGATTGTAGGAGCGTATTTAATTTTCTGGCCAATGCACTACCAGGGTCTTGCCGGAATGCCAAGGCGCTATTATGATTTTTCAGGCTGGACCTCTTTTAACCATTTCAGTGGACTGAATGAGTTTATCAGTTTTGTTGCCATGATTGTTTTTGCTACCCAGTTATTGTTTGTTTTTAACTTCTTTTACAGCATGTTTAAAGGAAGAAAAGTTAGTGATCCTAATCCATGGGGTTCAAATACATTGGAGTGGACAACCCCAATCAATCCAGGTCACGGAAACTGGCCTGGGGAAATTCCGGAAGTATATCGCGGAGCTTATGATTATGCAAAAGATGGTAAAGAGTTTATTCCGCAGAATGTACCAATCGGAGATGATGAGTTAACGCATCATTAACCCCCCTCCGCCCCCTGAAGGGGGAACTAAGGAGTAGATAGAAGCTAAGAATTGCAAAACGTAATTAAAGAAGAGTAAAGAAAAAATGTTGAAATGCTTAATTACAAATGTTGAAAATAGAAACAGAAGTTTGGCCTCCCTCTCTTTTGGAGAGGGAATGAGGGTGAGGCTGGGGAGGGTGAGGTCATGAATAAAGAAACAAGTACCATTGCTGAATCAACCTCGTTTGGTTTGGCAAGTAAAGTGAAAGATTATTTTCAACTGATCAAGTTCACTTTAAGTTTTATGGTGGTGTTCAGCACGGTGGTTAGTTTTTTAATAGCACCCAATGAACAGTTTTACGTTCGTGAAAAAATAATATCAGTTCTTTTACTTTTTGTTGCGGGAATGCTGGTTACCGGTTCGGCAAATGCCATTAACCAGGTACTTGAAAAAACATCTGACGGGTTGATGATGCGTACTGCCAAAAGGCCGGTAGCAAGCGGAAGAATGAGCGTAAATGAAGCAGGAATATTTGCTTTTATTACAGGTGCTGTAGGCGTGTTTATGATGTGGAAGTTCTTTAACACCGAGAGTGCAATGGTTAGTTTATTCAGCCTTTTTTTATATGGCTTTATTTACACACCACTTAAAAAGGTTAATTCAATTTCGGTATTGGTCGGCGCTGTACCTGGTGCATTGCCCTGCTTAATTGGCTGGGTTGCTGCTTATGGTGACGAACCAATTAACTGGACGGGAGCCTGGGTGTTATTTGGTATACAGTTCTTATGGCAGTTTCCTCATTTTTGGGCAATTGCCTGGCTGGCACATAAAGATTATACAACGGCTGGTTTTAAATTGCTGCCTGCAGATAAGGGTCCCACAAAGTTCACAGCAATGCAAAGTATTATTTACAGTGCATTGATGATACCCATGGGATTTGTACCTTATTATACAGGTATTGCCGGAATAACAAGTTTGTTTATTTTGCTTGCTTGTAATTTGTGGATGGTTTATGTAAGTGTGCTGCTGTTTTTACGCATGGATGCAAAGAGTGCAAGAAGGGTAATGTTCAGTTCTTATTTTTATTTGATGATTGTTTTGCTGGCTTTGTTTGCGAACAGAATGTAAAACGCCAAACCCCCCTCCGCCCCCTAAAGGGCGAACTTGCGGAGATGGAAGCGAAGATTATTGGAGTTTTGAAAAAACACAATTAAAGTTGAGTAAAAAGAAAAAGTACAAGAGTGCGACGCCAATAAAGATGATTAGAATTAATGAAGCTTGGTACAAAAAAATTAAATTAAAAAATTCCCATTTGGGATAAAGTGATATGAGTATAGTGGCAATGGAACAAAGAAAAAAAATTCATCCGCACAAGTTTACCCTGTGGGTGGGCATTGGCAGTTTACTAATGATGTTTGCAGGGTTAACAAGTGCTTATATAGTTAAGCGTAACCAGGCAAACTGGCAAACCTTTGACCTGCCTCAGTTTTTTTGGTACAGCACTGCAGCAATTATTTTGAGTAGTGTAACCATTTACCTGGCAGGGAAAGCTTTTAAGCAACGGATGATGCAGAAATACCGGAGTCTGGTAATTACCACGCTGGTATTGGGAGTTCTTTTTATTGTTTTTCAATTGCTGGGTTTTCAGCAGCTATGGGCAAAGCAGATAACACTAACTGCAAATGTATCTTACTCATTCATGTATGTTATTGTTGGGTTGCATGCTGCACACGTTTTGGGAGGGCTTATAGCATTGATAGTGTTGTTTGCAAAAGCATTCAGTACAAAAACAAGAAGCTACGATAGCGTACCGGTTGAACTGGTAAGTACATATTGGCACTTTGTCGATATTCTATGGATATATTTGCTGATTTTTTTAATTATGATAAGATAAAAAACTCCCTCCGCCAGTCCTGAGCAAAGTCGAAGGGAAAGGGGAACTGATTACGGAGTAGATGAAGGCAAAGATTGAACGAAGAATAAAATATATTTTTTAACTTAAAAACTGCCCCATAGCAGTTCTCCCGATAAAAATCGGGAGGTTGGGGTGAGGCCATTAAAATTATGTCAACAGCAGCGATACCAACAAATACCAAATGGTGGAACGGAGGAAGAAGCCCCTTCAACGTAAGCTATGGTAAAGTGATGATGTGGTACTTTTTAATGAGCGACGCTTTTACTTTTGGAGCGTTCCTCATCAGCTATGGTACTATCCGCTTTAGTGTAAACCATTGGGCCGATCCCAATCATGTATTTAATGCATTTCCCCTTGCTGGTCATGCAAATTTACCATTGGCGTTTGTAAGTTTGATGACTTTTATCCTCATCTTTAGTTCGGTAACGATGGTGTTGGCGGTGCACGAAGGGCATAACATGAATAGAAAAGGGGTTGAAAAATATATGATCTTAACTATTCTTGGTGGGATTGCTTTTTTAAGCTGCCAGGCCTGGGAGTGGACGCATTTAATAACCGGCGATCATGCAGTTTTGGTTAATGGCCATATTGAGCATTGGGGTACTACGGTTAGCAAAAACCCATGGGGTCCCGAAGTGATGTTTAACGGTCAGGAAGTTGCAACACCCGGTCCGATTGCGTTTGGTGGTTATTTTTTTGGTATAACTGGCTTCCATGGTTTCCACGTATTTAGCGGAGTTATTATCAACATAGTTATGTATTTAAAAACCAAACTTGGTCATTTTGATCAGCGTGGGCATTACGAAATGATTGAAAAAGCAGGACTGTACTGGCACTTTGTGGATTTGGTTTGGGTATTTGTATTCCTTTGCTTTTATCTTATATAAAATTGAATTAGAAAATTATTTTAAATAGTTGCATTATGAGTAATGTTGTTACATCGCCAGAAATTAGTTTTGCACCCGAACATACCGGAGGTACTAAAAGAATATGGAGGGTTTTTTGGTTGCTATCCCTTTTAACTATTATTGAGTTAGGGCTTGGCCTTGCTATTTATAACATTCACAAAGGTGCAAATCCGAATGCAACTTTGGTTCTGGCCTTTAAAGGGATGGTTTGTATTTTAACAATGGCCAAAGCGTATTACATTGTTTCTATCTTCATGCACCTGGGAGATGAGATCCGTAATATGATCATGACTATTGCGGTTCCGCTGATGTTGTTTGTATGGTTTATAACCGCCTTCCTTTGGGATGGTAACAGTTGGAAAACATTGCGTAATACCAATGGAGGTTCTCGTCCTGCCAACACGGAACAACGTACCATGCCGGCAGTTGAGAAAGACGCAAAACCCTAATTACTTTCGAACAGAAGAAAATATTAACCATCTCCGCAAACAGCAGGGATGGTTTTTTGTTTTATAGCTGAAATGATTCTCATTGCCGTAAATTTACACCGGTATTAAAAAAGAGTATGAATAAAAAAGCAGTTTTTGCATTGATGCTTGCGATGGTTATGCCATTTGCAGGATATTTAATAGTTGATTATTTAAGTAAAGATGCTGTACACATGCCCCGCAGGTATTTTGAACCAGACAGGGTTGATGTTATTGAAAAGAATGGTAAAATTACAACAGACACCATCTGGCATAAAGTAAAGAATATTGAATTTACAAATCAACTGGGAAAAAAAGTTTCGCTCTATGATCTGCACGGAAAAATTATTGTGATTGATTTCTTTTTTACAAGATGCCCGAGCATTTGCCCCGGCTTGGCCCGAAGCATGAAACGCCTGCAGGATTCATTTTTAAAAAACGATAGCATTGTACAGTTTGTTTCAATTAGTATAGATCCTGAGCATGACTCTGTACCGCAATTGAGAGCTTTTGCCGACCGGTATAATGTAAACCATGATAGCTGGTGGTTTGTAACCGGCAATAAAAAAGAGATTTACAATTTTGCCCTGAATGAATTGAAGGCTGGCCTTGCCGATACTGAAGTTGACAGTTCTTTTATCCATACCGAAAATTTCTTTTTACTCGATAGTAGTTTTATTGTAAGAGGCTGGTACAATGGCTTTGATACCGTAAAGCAGGCAAGGCTGGTACAGGATATACCTTTACTGATGCTTGAAAAAGACAGGAAAAAACCTTCCGTGTTCCGGGAGTTTATCCCAATACTGCCCATGATATTTATAGCAATAGGAATTGTTTTTGTTGTTGTAATTATTTTTAACCGTCAAAAAAATAAACAGGAAAAAAGAGCATAATCATGTTACAACCATCGCTAACAAAAAATGATAAAAAAGCAAGGATTTTAATTTATACGGTATCTATTGTGGTTTTTGCTGCTGTAGTTTTTTTAAGCAAGTTCAAACTCCAGGTTGATCTTGGTTTTAATGTGCATGTATTTGCAAAGGTAAATGCAATTATTAATTCAATGGTAGCGATTTTATTATTGGCGGGACTTTTTACAATAAAGCAAAAGAACTATTTGCTACATAAGAAAATAATGTTGTCTGCAATAGTGCTGTCGGTTTTGTTTTTACTTTCTTACATAGTACATCATTTACTGGCTGGTGATACAAAATACGGCGATATTAACCACGATGGTATTTTAAGTATTGATGAAAAAGCCCTGGCCGGAAACCTGAGAATGATTTATTATTTTATACTAATTACCCATATTCCTTTGGCAGCAATCATTTTGCCTTTTATTTTATTTACAGCTTACCGTGCATTAGCAGGCGAATACGATAAACATAAAAAACTGGTGCGGATTACCTGGCCGGTATGGATTTATGTAGCAGTAACCGGAGTATTGGTTTACCTGTTGATTAGCCCTTATTATAACTAAAAAATAATGCAAAAAGGCAATGCTTTAAAAGCATTAAATATCATTCACAAAGTTTTAATGATGGGGCAGGTATTATTTGCTTCTGTGTTTATGTACCTTATTTATTCAAATACAGTTTTGCCAATGGGAGAGAACCTGGATAAAATTTTACAGGTTGCCGCATTGGTTATAGCATTTGCAGGGATATTTGCAGGAATGGCGCTTTTTAAAAAGAAACTTATGCAGATACGTGAAATGCAGGCGGGAGAAAAGAAAAATTTGGTCTGTACCGGGCTGCATGCCTTATACAATGGGCATTGATGGAAGCGCCATCTATTTTCTGCATCATCTGCTTTTTTCTCACCGGTAATTATGCCTTCCTGGTGCTGATGCTGATAATACTTTTTTTATTTGCTATGATTGCGCTATCAAGGGTCTTCACGTAAATTCGTAATCCACACTAGGCTTTCATTTGGTGATAAATAAATATTAAAAAAGGCCCGACACTGGCACAAAATGCGTTCAAAGTGGGGCAGCGTTAATATTTAGATCCATGACAAATTTACTATTTTCCCCATCAAAGTTTATTACACCAAAGATTTTTATAAACTGATTTTGGCCAGTTGTTTTTATCTATTCCTTTAGATGCCTTGGCGGCTACATTACCTGCACCCCAACACAGTAAAAGCGGTAAAGGCTGTAAACCTTGGTTTGATCAGACAAATAATTATTGAGAAATTGGTACAAATGCTATTGTTAAGTTAAATATAATTTGACGTACTATATCGTATTTGTAAAACTCTATTACAAATGACCGTTATACAATCAAACTAACAAAGGCAGAAGTTGAAGAACTTAAAGTGATAATCAACAAAGGTTTCCACACTTCGCAAACATTTCGTGTTGCTTACATTTTGTTGAATTGTGATGAAGGGAAGTATTCAGATAAAGTAACCAACGAACAAATTAGTAAGGTTCTGAAAGTAGGTATGCGGACTATAGACCGGGTGAAGAAGAAATTTGTAGAAGAAGGATTTGAGGCTTCATTGGAAAGACGTATCACAAGCCGTATTTATGAAAAAAAATCAGATGGTGATGTGGAGGCTAAGTTAGTAACCTTGTGCTGTAGTAAACCGCCAAAAGGATATGCAAAGTAGTCGCTGCGTTTATTGGCAGATAAGATGGTGGAGCTAAATTATGTACAAAGCATCTCACATGTAACTGTAAGAAGTGTCTTAAAAAAAACGAACTTAAACCCTGGAAAGTAAAAGGCTGGGTAATCCCTCCGGAGAAGAACAGTGAGTTTGTTGCGAATATGGAACATGTGTTGGATGTTTACAAAAGGCCTTATAATAAAAACTATCCGGTGGTTTGCATGGATGAATCGCCTAAACAATTGATAGAAGAAGCAAAGACTGCCATTGCCATGAAACCTTGTCAGGAAGCAAGGGTTGATTATGAATATATACGGCATGGAGTAATAAATATATTTATGGACAATGAACCATTAAGAGGGAAACGCTTTGTAGAGGTTACGGAATTTAAGACTAAAAAAGAGTGGGCATATTTTATAAAGCAAATTGCAGATAAGCAATATCCAAAAGCAAAAAAGATAACGCCGGTAATGGATAACTTTAAAACGCATACCCCTTCAGCATTTTATGAAGCATTTGAACCGACAGATGCAAAAAAACTTTGGGATAGATTTGAATTTGTATATACTCCCAAACATGGCAGTTGGCTAAATATGGCAGAGATCGAATTACATGTATTAAATGGTCAATGCCTAAACAGACATATATCCACTATGAAAAAAATTAAAGATGAAGTTGAAGCATGGCAAACAAATAGAAATAATAAAAACAGCAAGATAAATTGGCAGTTCACAAACAAAGAAGCAAGAGTGAAATTGAAAAAACT
>JBBRCM010000188.1:0-7277 GCA_038204855.1 Chitinophagales bacterium | reverse complement strand
AACATTGATAGTACCCTTTGTTTACAGTCTCCTAAGATAAAACAATACGTTCCCGCCATGCAGCAAACCATTGCTGCAATTGCGCATATAACAACGCATGATGTATCAGTTAAGGCAACAACCACTGAACATTTAGGTTTTGTGGGCCGTGAGGAAGGATTAAAAGCCTACGCTACTGTGCTATTGCGTTTAAAATAATTTTTTTCTTAACGGTATTAATCAAAATTTGTATGGTATCTACAGGGTTAATAAAATGCATAATGGAAGCTACCTGTAGATGTTATGCCAAACTGAAATTCAATTCAGGCATTTGTGGCATTGGTGCCGGGCTATCACGAGTAAATACCGGTTGGACTACAAAATTTAGTCGGTAATAAATTACACCAACAACCGCGGAAGCAAGTTTTACGATCATGACACTGTCATGCTGATTCGTTTAAAAAATCCTTTACAACATACCTTGCTTAATTTAATTAATACTTGGCTAACTTTGCCCCCATGCAAACAGTTCAGGTTAATATAGTAAATACATCTGCAAACCCGTTACCTGAATATGCAACTGCCGGCTCTGCCGGGATGGACATAAGGGCCAACTTGAAAGAATCTGTAACTTTAAAGCCCATGGAACGCAGCCTGGTGCCCACCGGTTTATTTATTGAATTGCCGGATGGATATGAAGCTCAGATAAGGCCCCGAAGCGGAATGGCAATTAAACAGGGCATCACCTGCCTGAATTCGCCCGGCACAGTTGACGCTGATTACCGGGGGGAGTTGAAAGTGATACTTATTAATTTAAGCAGTTCCGCACAGGTAATAAATCAAGGGGACCGCGTTGCCCAGATGGTTATTGCAAAAACTGAAAAGGCGGCATTGGTTTTGGTGGAGCAATTAAATAGTTCGCAAAGAGGCGAAGGCGGTTTTGGCCATACAGGCACTAATTAAAAAAAGAAAACAATAATGAGATATAAAGTAACAGCAGTTTTTTTTACAATTTTATTTTTTTGGGTTACTGGTTGCAAAACCGTTAAACAAATTAATAAAGCCATAGCTCCAAAAGATTCATCAAATATCACTATAATCGATCAGTCTAAATTAGATTCGGTGATGATGATAAAAAAAACAATTGAAAACCTGAACCGGAATTATATTGATTTTAAGACGTTCAATGCTAAAATAAAAGTTCAGTACCAGGATAGCAAAGGAAAGAACCAGGACTTAACGGCCATTGTACGGATAATGAAGGATAGTGCTATCTGGATTTCTCTTACCGCATCTTTGTTGAACGTTGAAGTATACCGGGTACTGATAAAAAAGGACAGTGTTATACTTTTAAATAAGCTTAATAAGGAGGTACAATACCGTTCATTGGATTATTTGCAGGAAGTAACAGAAATACCTTTTGATTATGAAACCCTGCAGGATTTATTAATAGGTAACCCCGTATTTACTGACAGTAATATAGTTTACTACCGGAGAATGGATAACCAGATTCTGTTTTCAATGGTTGGTAAATATTTTAAAAATCTGTTTACCCTATCATCCGATAACTATAATATTACTCACAGTAAACTGGATGATGTAGATATTACCAGAAGCCGAACTGCAGACCTTACTTATGATGGTTATGAAAATAAATCGGGATTTAACTTTTCTACCTATCGTGAAATAACAGTGTCAGAAAAAAACAGGCTCGATATCAGGCTCAATTATAAACAGTATGAGTTTAACAAAGAATTGTCAGTTACTTTTAACATTCCCAAAAATTATATTTCAAAGTAAGCGTTATTTTTAAACCTTAATTGCCCATGTAAAACACGTGCATACTTTTTAATTTAAAAATACCAGCATGATCAAATTCATTTTTAGTTTAGCCATTTTCTCTTTTTTCAGCTTATCTGTACTTGCGCAGGATACACGTGAAGAATTGGAAAAGCAGCGGGTAAAATTAAAAAAGGAGATGGATGAAACACAAAAGCTGCTGAATAGTAACAAAGGTAAAACCAAAGAAAACCTGCTGCAATGGAAGCTGATTAACGATAAGTTGAATTTGCAAAATCGCCTTATTGAAAATATAGGCAAGGATATAAATATACTTGATAAAAACATCAACACAAATCAACGTGAAATTAGCCGGTATAATAAACTGCTGGATACCCTAAAGGAAGAATATGCCAGGAGCATGGTATACGCCTATAAAAACAGAAATAATTATGATTTCCTGACTTTTATTTTTTCTGCAGGCAGTTTTAATGATGCTATTAAACGTGTTGCTTATTTAAAATATTACAGAGATTATCGAGAAAAGCAGGGAGAAAATATTTTGCGTACACAGGAATTACGCAGGCAAAAAGTGAATGAACTCGGAAGCATAAAAGAAAAAAAGAGCGAAGTGTTGCAGATTAAAGATAAGGAAGCAACTGCAATGGAAACGCAGAAGGCAGAGAAAGACAGAATTGTAAATGACCTTAAAAAACAGGGAAAAGAATTAAATAATCAGCTTGTTGCTTTTAAAAAGCAAAATGCAAAAGTAGAAAAAGCCATTGCGGCAGCCATTAGAAAGGCAATAGATGATGCAAAGAAAGCGGCACTAAAAAAAGCAAAGGAAGATGAAGCTGCCATGCTGGCTGCAAAAAATAATAATACCCCGGTAAAAACCAATACCGAAAAACCAACAACTACAAAACCACCCAAAACAAGGGAACCGGTAAAAGCTCCTGAAACCGTATTACTGAACGCTGATAACAGAGCATTGAATGAAAATTTTAAAAAGAACAAAGGTATTCTGCCCTGGCCTGTTGACAAAGGAATAACTATTTTGCATTTTGGCCGCAATCAGCTGCAGAGTGGTACTGTGATTGATGTTACTGCAATTACCATTGCAACAGATATTGGCAGCAATGTAAAAGCTATTTTTGATGGAGTAGTTTATAGAGTTCTTTTTATTGAAGATATGGAGATGGTCATGATACAACATGGTGAGTATTTCAGTACGTATAGTAACCTGGGGAGTGTATCTGTAAAGGCAGGGGAAGATGTAAAGCACGGGCAGGTTATTGGAAAAGCGGCAGCAAATCTTGATGGAACAGGTGCTATTGACCTTTACTTAACTGATTCAAAAGGAAATTATATTGATCCCGAAAAATGGTTGAAATAATGAATCAAATCACTTTTTTATAAAGCGCTTCATACAGCGGAACAATATTTTCTATATCGAATTTTTTTGCCTGTATTAATGCATTGGCCTTAAATTTTTGTAAGGTTGCATCATCTTGTAAAATGTGTAAAGCATTTTTACTCATATCTGCAACATCGCCAACATTACTCATATAGCCACTGAAACCATTTATATTTATTTCAGGCAATCCCCCCGCATTGGTTGATATTACAGGAACTTCGGCGGCCATGGCTTCCAGTGCTGCCAATCCAAAGCTTTCATATTCGCTTGTTAGCAAAAATAGATCTGCAATCGGCAAAATGTCCTCCATCTGTTCCTGCTTGCCCAGGAATTTTATAGTATTGTGCGATTCGCATTCTCGGGCGCTGGCTTCAATATGGCTCCTCTCTGGCCCATCGCCTAACAATAACAGCGTGGCGGGCATTTTTTCCTGTATCAATAAAAAAGTAGCAACCACATCTTCTACACGTTTTACTTTTCTGAAGTTTGAAGCATGCACAATTATTTTTTCGCCATTGGGAGATATCAGTTTTCTGAAAGCATCTACCGGCTGCCTGTGAAAGCGCTTCACATCCACAAAATTGTGAATCACCTCTATCTCCTTTTCAATCTTAAAATTCTTAAAAGTCTCTTCTTTTAAATTTTCAGATACTGCAGTAAGTGCATCACTTTCGTTCATAGAAAAGGTTACAACGGGACTGTAAGTCTTATCCTTGCCGACCAACGTGATGTCGGTGCCATGTAAAGTGGTAATAAACGGAATTCTTTTTCCCTGCTTGGCTAAAATCTGTTTTGCCATATAAGCTGCCGCAGCATGTGGTATGGCATAGTGTACGTGTAATAACTCCACATCATTATTTAAAATAACATCCACCATGGTACTGGCCAATGCTGTCTCGTAAGGTGGATAATCAAATAGCGGGTACGTGGGTACCCTTACTTCGTGATAAAATATATTTGCATGGAACCCACTGAGCCGAACCGGTTGCTGATAGGTTATAAAGTGAATATTATGTCCTTTATCGGCCAGGGCCTTGCCCAGTTCTGTTGCCAACACGCCGCTACCGCCAAAAGTAGGGTAACACACAATGCCAATATTCATAAAAAGCTGTTTTAAAGAGAATTGATAGTGACGCAATTTAGCGAAATATTAGTCACCATGGTTTCCATTCATGGATTGGTAGTGTCTCATTTTAAAAAGCTGCCATCCTGAGCTTGTCGAAGGCGGATTGTAAACTTGTAATACCAGATTCGACAAGCTCAGTCTGACACTTCACGCCGTAAAAAATACAAACTGAGATACTACTCATGGATTGATTTTTTATCAGTAAGTTTGTTCATAAACTCCCCTTATGTGTAAAGGAATAATAACTGCTGTCCTATTTTCTGTTTTTAGCTGCTTCTCAGGCTTCGCTCAATCTGATGATTCGGTGATGATAAAGAAAATATCAGAAGAAATTTTACTGAATGGTAAAGCTCCCCAAAATTTATATTCCTTATGTAAATCTGTAGGTACCCGGTTAAGCGGTAGTGCAGGTATGTATAAAGCAGAAGCATGGGGTTTAAGAGCATTACAGGAAGCCGGTGCCGAAAAAGCCTATTTACAACAATGCATGGTGCCACATTGGGTAAGGGGTAAAAAAGAATTTGTAGGTTACCGGACAAAAAAGCGTGACGCTGATCCTGAGTTTGATGTACTTGCCATTGGCAATTCGGTTGGCACAGGCGATAAAGGAATTGTAGCACAGGTAATTGAAGTGAAAAATTTTGAGGAACTCAATCAGCGTAAAGAAGAGGTAAAAGGTAAAATTGTATTTTATAACTACTCCTTTAATAAAACTTTGTTGAAAGGCGCCTATGGCGATGCTGTAAGATATAGAAGTAATGGAGCTTCTATGGCCGCAAAGTATGGAGCATTGGCTGTAATAGTGCGTTCTGTAACCGGTGCGTATGATGATAACCCACATACCGGTGCACTCAGGTATAATGACTCATTTCCAAAAATTCCCGCCCTGGCAATTAGTACTAAAGGAGCAGAAAAACTCAGCGGCCTCATACAAGGTTCTTATAAAAATGATAATCTTTTTATCAGGTCAAATTGCCAGATGCTGCCGGATACTATCGGGCATAATGTGATCGGGGAAATCAAAGGCTCGGAATTTCCTGATGAAATAATAACAATCGGTGGTCATCTCGACAGTTGGGATCAGGGGGAAGGAGCCAGCGACGATGGAAGCGGAGTTGTACAAAGTATTGAAGTTTTAAGGGTGTTCAAAACAATTGGGTACAAACCGAAACGAACCATCAGGATCGTTTTATTTGCTAATGAAGAAAATGGCACACGTGGAGCCAATAAATACGCCGAAGAGGCAAAATTAAAAAATGAAAAGCATATGATGGCCATGGAGAGTGATGGCGGGGCGGAATATCCACGGGGCTTTGGTTGCGGAATGACTAAAGAACAATATGCAAAAGTACAGGGCTTTGCAAAATTCTTTGAGCCCTTTGATGCAGCAAGGTTTACCTTTAGTGAAGGTGGTGGGGGTGGGGCTGATATTGGCCCGCTACAGACAAATTTTAAAACAGCGCAATTTGGATTAAGCACAACCGGGCAAAGGTATTTTGATATGCACCATGCAGCATTGGATGTGTACGAAAAAGTAAATGCCCAGGAACTGAATTTGTGTGCGGTGGTAATGGCTGCCATGGTTTATCTGGTAGACAAATACGGATTATAAGTATCTTACAAAAAAATAAATTATGGACGACATAAAAACTACAGAAGTAACAAGACCCTTGCCTAAAAAAGCTGGGGGATTTAAAAAATTTGTACGCTGGTTTACATTTATTTTGTTGTTAGTACTTTTAGCGTTTGGCTATTGGAAGTACTATTATAATTACGGTGATAACGGAACCCGTACCGGCCTTCTTCAGAAATTTTCACATAAAGGCAATATTTTTAAAACCTATGAAGGAGAGTTAGTGCTGAGCAGTGTTTCCTCTACAAGTAATGTAGCGCTGGCATCTGAAAAGTTTTTGTTTTCTGTTGTTAATGACAGCATTGCAAAAGCATTACAAAATTTCGATGGTAAAAGGATAAGAGTAAATTATGTAGAGAAAAACGGAACCCTTCCGTGGAGAGGCGACAGCAGGTATATTGTAACTGCAGCACAATTAGAGCCCAATCAATAAAAAATTATCCCATCAACAAAAATATAACCGGCTTTTTATGAAAGTCGGTTTTTTCTTTTTTCCAGTCTGCAATGGTTTTTGTTTTTATAAATTCGTTAGGCCCTGTTAACTCAGCCGCAATACAAAGCCTGGTTGATGGCTTACAGGTCTTTAATAAATTTTCAATCAGCTGATTATTACGGTATGGTGTTTCAATAAATATCTGCGTGCTGTTTTTCTTTTGAGAAGCAGTTTCTAAAGAGGTTATTGCTTTATTTCTTTCCAGGTTATCAATAGGCAGGTAACCCACAAATTCAAACTGCTGCCCGTTCATACCGCTTGCCATTAAGGCAAGTAAAATAGAACTTGGACCTACCAGCGGTTTTATAGTTGCATCCATTTCCTGGGCTGCGGCAATTAATATTTGTCCGGGGTCGGCAATGCCGGGGCAACCGGCTTCGCTTATGATGGCTATGTTCTTCTCTTCTTTTATTTTTTGTCTGAAGGTTTGCAGTACTTCATTTTCGGCTTTATGTATGGTGAACCACTCGTAGTCATCAATTACAATTTCTTTACACACGCTCTTTAAAAACCTGCGGGCAGTTCTTTCGTTTTCAGCAAAAATAACCTGGCACTTTTTTACCGCATCAATAATGTAAGGAGCAATGGTTTCTGTTGCCGATTCTTCCAATACACTTGGAATAAGATATATCTGTGATTGCATAATTATAAATTAACCTTGCCCGAAATATTTATTAATCCCTCGGTTTTTGCTTTGTATAAACTGATGGTTGCTGCAATTACAGCATAGCTTGGTGCAAATAACCATCCCAGTACAGGTATTAAATGCATCAGGTAAAAAACTATACCATTGCCAATAGCCAGGCCCTTGTGGCGTCCTATAAAGCCAATACTTTGCGAAGTTGATAAT
>JBBRCM010000187.1:0-7377 GCA_038204855.1 Chitinophagales bacterium | reverse complement strand
ATAATCTGTCATGCTTTGTTGAGGTGCAGCTAAAACTATATGACAATCGCTATTAACCAAAACCGGTTTGCGGCTTTGCAGATAATCTTTTTCAGGTTTGATATTGAATCCTTCAAAACTGCGGTGCTTCAGCATTTTTTCTTCGGCAATCCTGGGTTGCACATTTACGGGTTCATCTGTTTTAATAATTTCTGTGGGCGGATGACAGTGATATAGAATTGAATAATCGTTGCTGAAACCTTCGGTTGAAAATAATTGTTCGGAATATAATTCTCCATCGGGCTTACGAAACTGCGTATGCCGCTTATGGGGAATTTTTCCGGAAGTATGATAGTGGGCCATGATTAATGGATAATTTTTTAATTGATAATTGATAATTCTTTCAGGAAATTAGAATTATCATTTGACGCAAAGGGCAAGCGATGCCAACAGGAAAATATATTTCCAGCGACGCTTATCAATGTAATAAGTAAAGTTGCGGTGAAAAGACATTCGTTAAATTTGTATTGTAAATTTACGCTTAATAAATATACAAACCTTGACAAGAATTGGATTAATTGCTGATACACATCATTACCTTGATGAAAATATATTTGAGCATTTTAAAAATTGTGATGAGGTTTGGCATGTGGGTGATTTTGGAACGATGGAGCTGGCACATGGTCTGATGTCCCGTCTGACTAACAACTCCTCTCAACATGGTCAGACGGGACGTCAGACCATGTTGAAAGGAGTTTATGGAAATATAGACGGGCAAGACATCCGAAAAGAGTTTCCCGAACAACTGGTTTTTATGTGCGAAGGCGTAAGAGTGATGATGCGACATATTGGTGGCTATCCTACAAAATACAATCCCGAAACAAAGAAGGAATTATTGATTCACCGGCCACAGCTTTTTATAAGTGGTCATTCTCATATTTTAAAAATAATGTACGATGATAAATTGAACTGCCTGCACATGAACCCAGGTTCAGCCGGTAAACAGGGATGGCATAAAGTAAGAACCATTATCCGTTTTGTTATTGATGGTACCCAAATGAAAGATGCTGAAGTAATTGAACTGGGGCCACGCTAAAATTATTTACCCCCATTCGCTGTAAGGTCTGCCTTACAATTTGCATCAAGTACAGGAATATTGCCTGTAATCAAAAACCCAAGTATATCTGTAGTTTCAGATTGATAATACATAAGGCAACTGGTAACATTGCAATGATTGCCGTGTGCCGCATCCTGATGATTGGCCTGCATGGGTGAACCCAGGTTTACCAAACCAAGTATGTGGCCAAACTCATGTTCCAGCACAGTGCTTTCCAATTTTGTTCTGCTTGTTTGCCCGATACCTCCTGAATTATCGTGAATGGTTTTACCCAATAGAGCCATTGACGTATTTCTGTAAGCAAGGCCTAAAACATTTGCTTCTGAATAATTTCCATCGGTAAATAAAAAATACACGCCCAACTGGCTGCCGGATGTATAAACTGTCCGGTTGTTTTTTTCAATGGTTGCAATATCATTCAGCGCTAAAACCGTGTTGCCTGCCGACACGATCTGTGTTTGAATTACAGAAACGGCACCCGGTTTATTGACCAATGCATTTAAAAAAGAGGTAAGGTTATTTATGGCGGCCGCATCGGGCTGAAAGCCCGGCATGTACTGTATTTCAATTTTTACGGAACTGTATTTTGCAGCACTTAATAAATCATTGTCTGAGGCACCTACCAGCTTATTGTTTTCGTTGGCAATGGAGGGTAGATTAGTGATAGTGTCAGATTTTTTACAACCGGTAAAAACAAGTAGTGAAAAAAAAAATACAAAAATGGAACTCACAATTTTAGTGATCATAATAAGCGTGATTTTATTCAGGTTTACTAACGAAAAAATCGTGCCAAAAGATTTCAGAAACCTTAAAAAATTGCCGGATTAGCTTTCAGATAATTAAACTAAAATCCAAACTCACAACACAAAATTACTTACGGATTAACAAATTAACCGCTTAACCAATTTAACGCTTCTTACTCCACCCAATCAGCAATAAAAATATTGGTATCATGCGTACCGCCGTTATTCCGGTTGCTGCAGAACACTAATTTTTTTCCATCCGGACTGAACATGGCAAATGCATCAAATATTTTTTCAGCAGTTATCTTTTCCAGGTTGGTGCCATCATCATTAATAGTAAACAGGTTAAAGGGATACCCTCTTTTACTTTGGTGATTACTTGCAAAAATTATCCGCCTACCATCGTGCATAAAACTGGGCGCCCAGTTAGCATTGCCAAAGCTGGTAACCTGTTTTACATGGCTGCCATCAGCATCTGCAATAAAAACTTCCATATTGGTTGGTGCTACTAAGTTCTGGCTCAAAAAATCTTTGTACTCCTTTACATCGGGTTCTGTTTTGGGCCTGCTGGCACGCCAGATTATTTTTTTCCCATCCGGGCTAAACCATGCACCGCCATCATATCCCAGGGTATTGGTTACTCTTTTCTCTTTACCGGTTTTTAAATCCATAATGTACAGATCAATATCGCCATCTTTATCGCTGGTATAGATCATCTTTTTACCATCCGGGCTTAAAGTAGCTTCTGCATCGTACCCTTTGCTGTTGGTAAGTTGTTTTATTATGTTACCATCCAGGTCGGCCATAAAAATATCATAGCTGTCGTACAAAGGCCAGATGTATTTGTTGCCGTATTTTTTTCTGTCGGGCACAGGCGGGCATGTATCAGCGCCCAGGTGTGTGCTTGCATAAATAACGTGCTTACCATCCTTTGTAAAAAAGCCGCAGGTAGTTCTTCCTTTGCCGCTGCTGATTCTTTTAGGCTCAAATTTTTCTCCGGGCTTCGTAGGTATTTTTCCAATAAACATCTGGTCGCAGGTTATACCGGCTTTGGCATTTGTATATTGATAAATAAGCCATTTACCATCGTAACTGAAATAAGCTTCCGCATTATCGCCGCCGAAAGTAAGTTGCTGCATGTTGGCAAAATGCTTTTCACCCTCAAATAATATGGTATCGTTTCCGGATGTTTTTGCAACTGAATTTTGAGCGTTGTTTTTAAATGGAACCAAAGCAATTGCAGTTACAGTCAATACCCTAATAATTATTTTTTTCATGCTGTTACATTTTCTGCCGCAAATGTAGATTATGTTAAATTTTCTATTGTCAGGGAATTGTCATCTGCATAATACCTGCAATACTTAATTTTGCAGCATGACGAAATTAACGGGTATATGTTTGATTCTGCTGACAACAATCCTTTCATGTAATAACCAAAATCAATCAAAACAAAACAAGGAAACGGCTGCACAATCAGCTTCGTCCCAAGAAAAAATACTACAGGATTCTGTTTTAAAATTTCCTGACTCACTGATACTAAAAGAAAACCTGATACAGTATTACCGTGACGAATCTGATTTTTACAAAGCCATTGCATACGCCAACCAGGAAATATTAAAAGACAGTTTAAGCTACAGGCTATGGGAAATTAAGGGCAACTTACAATATGACAATGAAGACACCATGGGAGCCATCAAATCCTATGAGACTGCATTGCAAATAAATCCTATCCCCAAATATGTAATTTTACTAGGTTCGCTGTATGCACAAACAAAAAATAAAAAGGCATTGGAGATTGCCGATTTTTTGATCCGTTCCAAAATACCGAAAACTGAAACAGAAGCATTTTTTATAGAAGGCTTGTATTATAATTATGCGGGAGAAAAAAATAAGGCCATCTTTTTTTTTGATAAATGCCTGAACCTTGATAACCGGTATATGCTTGCCTACCGTGAAAAAGGAATTGCCCTGTACGATTTGGGAAAATATAATGACGCCATTACAGTACTAGACAAATCAGTTACCCTGCAGAATAATTTTGATGAAGGCTATTACTGGCTGGGGCGTTGCCTTGAAAAACTGAATAAACCCAACGATGCGATTGAAGAATATAAGACGGCATTGTTATATGCACCTGATTATGTGGAAGCACAGGAAGCTTTAACCCGATTGGGTGCTAAGTGAATCATGAGTTTTAAATGATGAATTATAAATTACCTTTGCAAATAGGATAAACTGATTCTTAATTCTTAATTCTTAATTCTTAATTAACAATGCCCATCATCGCACCTTCACTACTGGCCTCCAACTTTTTAAATTTAGAAGCCGAATGTAAAATGCTGAATGAAAGCAGCGCAGATTGGTATCATTTAGATATAATGGATGGCCGCTTTGTTCCCAACATCAGCTACGGGCCTATGCTGGTGGAAGTTTTTAGAAAAGCCACCAACAAAATATGCGACGTGCATTTGATGATTGAAGAGCCTGGCAACTATGCCGAAGCTTTTAAAAAAGCAGGTGCCGATATTTTATCGGTGCATATAGAAGCCTGTCCTCATTTGCACCGTAATATTCAACAAATAAAAAGTTTGGGTATGCAGGCCAGTGTGGCTGTAAATCCGCATACACCGGTTGATGCTTTAAAAGATATTCTGGCAGATATTGATATGGTTTGTTTGATGAGTGTGAACCCTGGTTTTGGCGGACAATCATTTATATCCCACACATTACTAAAAATAAAACAACTGCGTGAAATGATTGACGTACGGTCTTTACATGTAAAGATCGAAGTTGACGGAGGCGTTACTTTAGATAATGCAAAATCAATTATTGATGCCGGTGCAGATGTGCTGGTTGCAGGCAATACCATATTTAAAGCTGCTGACCCAGTTGCTATGATTGCTGCTTTGAAAAGCTTATGATATAGAAAGTAAAAAGTAAAAACTCATAAGTAAAAAATTACACAGCTTGCTACCTTTTTTATTTTTGGCTTTTTACTTTTGATTTTTTTAACCTCACCTTACCTCATCCAGCTTTTTATACATCAATTCCACCACAGCCAGGTTCAGTTTTAGCCAGTTACGTTCACCTTTTGGCCAATCGTATTTTTGACCCAATAATTTATCTGCAAGTTTATATGCCTGCATCGCCTGTTCTTCATTATAAAAGCAATTGATCCAGTTCTCTTTCAGTTCATCTTTCTTTTTTATAAAAATAGCACCGCCGTACCATTTAAAACAACTAGGTAACCCCCAGAAAGAAATGGTCTTATCATCTTTTGCCAAGGCACTTTTATAAAATAATATGAAGAAATAAAGATTCTGCTTCAGCCGCCTGTGAATTGCAGAATCAGATTCTTTGCTCATTGGCTTTATGCGCCAGCGGTTATTCTCCAGGCAATATGGCTCGTCATTGGCATTTTTTAACCTTTTACCCGGTGCAATAAATTTTAAATTGTTATTACTGTTCACTCCTGCATTCACCAGGGTTAATTCATCAAAGGCAATTTTTGCAATCTTATAAATATCCTTTGCCTTATCAATACTGTTATTAAGGATAATGGTTTTTGCAGCATCATCGTATGTCCAGGTCCCATAATCAAACGTATTTCTTGGATTTTTTACAAATGTACCTTTGGTAGATAAATAAAAACTGCGGTATGGAATTTCGAATTTCGAATTTTCTTCCATGCCTTCCAGCCCTTCGGCATCACTCTCTAAAACCCAATCCTGGCTAAGAATATTCTGTATATTTTTGGCAGTATCTAAATAAACCAGTTCCGACTTTCTTTCAGATTTACCATCTTCCGAAATCCTGTCTTCCTTTCCCGTTTTGCTTTTAGCGCTTTTATCATTACATGAAAAAATAACAGCCAAAACAGCAATTGCTGTAAAAATTTTTCTGATCACTATATTAATTTTTTGGTGCTGTAAATTTAGGACATTGCAAAACATAGAACATCATTTTTATTAATTGGCTGTCAGCCTGAGGCACTCATAAAAATGTTTTAAGCTCTTTGCCAATGACAATGAAAATTTTTCTCAGCTTCGCTGAGAAAAGGGTTTGTCACGAGGCACGAAGTAGAAAAATGCTACGCATTTTCCTTAGTGCCTTAGAGCCTTTGTGGCTAAATTCAATTTTGTAAAAAATTACTTATCAACCTTTTAAAAAACATGTCATTAGCAGCATGTCGAAGGCGGGTTCCGGAGAGCAATCCGGGCTCGACAAGCTCACCCTGACAGTACTCGTTCAATTTAGAGTACTGCAAAACACTTAAAATATATATCTTCATATAATGAGAACCGCCTTTACCGCACTATTACTGCTGCTTACTGTTAACGTTTTTTCACAAACCAAATCTGCATGGGTTACCGGCAGGGTTGTTGATGAAAATGATAAGCCCGTATCAAGGGTGTCGGTAGTAATCTTAGGCAAACAAACCGGGCTTACAACCAACGACAGCGGTCAGTTCCGCATTAAAGTACCTGCCGGTAAATCTTTTGCACTGGTATTTACATATACCGGTTACAACGAAACCCAAAAGAATTTTTACCTGAGTGATGGAGAAGAAGAAAAGGTAACCATACAAATGGAAAGAGGCAGCCAGACATTAAAGACAGTGGAAATAAGCACCGAAAAGGAACGCACCGAAACAGGTTTGGTAAAAATAAATCCTAAGAACGCAATTACAATACCCAGCACCACCGGCGGCATTGAGGCGCTTATAAAAACATTGGTAGGCAGCAATAATGAACTCACATCGCAATACAGTGTGCGTGGCGGTAATTACGATGAAAATTTAATTTATATCAACGACTTTGAAATTTTTCGCCCTTACCTAGTCCGCAGTGGTCAGCAGGAAGGTCTCAGTTTCATTAATCCCGAGCTGGCAAAGAATGTAAATTTTTATACCGGTGGTTTCCAGGCAAAATATGGCGATAAGATGAGTAGCGTGCTGGATATTCAATACAAAAACCCAACAAGCTTTGGCGGTTCTGCCTACGTCAGTTTGCTGGAGCAGGGTTTGCACCTGGAGGGTGCTGCCAAAAAAGGAAAAATATCTTACCTGGTTGGCATACGCAATCGCAGCAATAAAAATTTATTAAAAAGCCAGGAAACTATTGGCTCTTACATTCCTTCTTCATCAGATATGCAGGCATTTGTTACCTACAAACTCACCAATAAATTACAACTTGAGTTTTTGGGCACCTACTCTGTTACCAAATTCTCGTTGTTCCCTGAGTCGGTACAAAAAACAACTTCAGTCTTCTCTCCGCTGTTTACCGCTAACCTTGGCTTGGATGTTGCTTTTGAAGGACAGGAACGAGACGGTTACAAAACAAACCTTATTGGCCTTAGCCTGGTGCATACGCCCAATAAAAAATTAAGACTAAAGTGGATGATAAGCCGCTTTCAAAATAAAGAAAACGAAAACTTTGATATTGCCGGTGCTTACCTTTTTGGCGACCGCGATTTTGACAATACCAGCAGCACCTACGGACAAATTGTAAACCCGCTTGGCGCCGGTTATTACCAAAA
>JBBRCM010000186.1:0-7470 GCA_038204855.1 Chitinophagales bacterium | reverse complement strand
GGTTCTGGAATCAGGTTCAACCTTAGCTTTAGGAGCAAATATCTTAACACTAACAGGAAACTTCAGTAATAACGGCGGAACAATTACCGGAACCGGAACGATTAATTTTAATGGTACTTCACAACAATATATTGATGGTGTGGCAACAGCTATTTATAATCTTACCTTAAATAATACAGCCGGGATGATGATATTAACGAATGTAACTGTAAACAATGCATTGACATTAACAGCAGGTAC
This sequence comes from Chitinophagales bacterium, assembly GCA_038204855.1. Taxonomy (GTDB): domain Bacteria; phylum Bacteroidota; class Bacteroidia; order Chitinophagales; family Chitinophagaceae; genus Ferruginibacter. The sequence goes on along the minus strand of JBBRCM010000186.1, from coordinate 7,230 downwards.
ATTGGTTACTAATTTAAACACACTTACTATTGCAGGTAGTTTAAGCCGCACAACCGGAAATATTGATGTCAGCGCCGGTACTGTTGTATTTGCAAATACTATTGCTATTAATCCTCTACCGGCAGGAACGTTTTTAGGAAATATAAAAAATCTTACGATGAACGGTACAGGAGGTGTAAAATTAGCCGACGCAAATACGGTAACTAGTAACCTGACAATGACTTCGGGTATTATTACCAGCACTTCTACTTTTATACTTACACTCACCAGCTCGGCATCAACAAGCGGGGCAACTAATAACAGTTTTGTTGATGGGCCGGTTTCAAAAATTGGTAATAACCCATTTATTTTTCCTGTAGGTAAAACAAATTGCGGCCCTTCGGCAACAGTAAAAGGATATGCAGCATTACAAATATCATTTTTCACAGGTGGGTTAGCAACCGATCAATTTACTGCAGAATATAAAAGGGGAAGTGCTTATACTTTGGGAGCAATTTCTGCTGCAGGTCTTAATCATATAAGCACATGTGATTATTGGACATTAACCAGGGATGGTGCTACTGCATCTACAGTAGATATTACTTTATCATGGGATGATCCTATTAATAACTGTGCAGCAGTTGCACCATACGTTAATAACCGGCCTTCATTAACAGTTGCTCATAATAATAATATTGGGGGCAGTACATGGGATGCATACGGTGTTGCAGGTGTAACATCAGGTACTAATGTTACAGGTACTGTTACTTGGGGAGGGGGAAGCCCTCAATCTACAACCTTTGGTGCATTTACAATTGCTAGTGTAGATTTTAATAACCCGCTCCCCATCACCATTAACTACTTTACCGGCGCAAGGCAAAATGGTAACCACCTTCTAAACTGGAAAGTTACCTGTGTAAGCGTACCAAGTGCAACAATAGAAATGGAACGCAGTACCGATGGCCGCAACTACAGCAGCATCTACAGCATTTTTGCAACAGCTTTGCGTTGTCAGCAACCGTTTAATTATACTGATAACCAACCGGCAAAAGGCACAAATTATTATCGACTTAAAATGACGGATGCTGATGGTAAAGTAACCTACAGTACGGTTGTTTCGTTAATAAATGCGGTTAAAGGAATTGATGTGATGAATATTGCACCTAACCCGGTTGTAAACAGCACATTTAATTTGCAAATAAGCAGTGCTGATAAAACCCAGATGGAATTGGTAATTACTGACATGCAGGGCAGAATTGTACGCAGGCAATCTGTAAACCTGATCGCAGGTTTTAATACCATACCGATGATTGTAAAAAACCTGGCAGCAGGTACTTACCAGTTGTTTGGTTATGCAGCAGATGAAAAAACAAGGGTGTTGCGATTTGTAATTCAATAAGAATCATTTAGAGTTATAAAAAAAATCCTGCCAATGAGCAGGATTTTTTTTGCTTTAAGAAGCTCACTACTAAAAATTTTCTGCAAAATATTTCTTTTTTACAATCCATCTTGTAACCAGGTAAACAATATAACCCAACGGTGCAAACACAATACCCAAAAGTAAAGAAGGGACCGTGGCAGCGTGCTTAATGCCGTGTACCAGTGCATTCTTTTTTATCCATACAGCAACAACCAGATCAAATGACAGTATATGAAGCCAGCACCCAAGCAGTATTATATCACTTTTAAACAATGCCGACACGCCCTGTAAAGTGCTGAAACTTTTAAAAATCGAAGGTTCGAAATTGGAGATATTTATCCAGGTGTACAGCCCAGCCAGCATTACCACCACAATGCCCATTACGAACCTGTCAAAATTTTTATTGAATGGGCTTACTATTAAAATAAATATCCACCCTATGCCCGAGACCAGGGATGATAACTGGAAAAGTTTGTCTGCTGTCATGTTAATTCGTTTTAAAAATTATAAATAAAATTACCGGTGATAAATATTGCCTTGCAAAATGATTGTGGTTTAAGAATCAAACTCCACCACAAAATTGTTTGGAAATGAATTGAGTTTTAATCCTGTGCCTCTTCCTGCCCAGCCGGCAGCACGCCTTACATTTTTCAATCTTAAAACTGCTGCAACCAGTTCGGGAATTGTTATTGAATTTATATACTTGCCATAACATTCGTGTGGGCCAAAACCGTAGTTCATATACACCGCTGATTCCCGGTTGGGATTAAATTTTTTGGGCTCCGGAAAAGCAGCAGGGTCAAACATGGCGCAGGCCGTAAGTGCAAACACTTTGCTTTTTGCGGGGATGGTATAATTTTTATCGCCCATGCCACTTATAAATTGTTTGCTTTCGCAGTACCTAATAACGCCGGGCTGCACCGGGTTAAAGCGAAGTGCCTCTGATACATAGCCAAACATTTTTTTAGTATCCATGCTGTGTGCAGCTTCAATAGCACCGGGCAACACATCAGGATTTCTAAACAACACATCCAGCGCAAAAATTACCGACTTGTTTGTTGTTTCCAATATGCCGGTAAGTAAGCCGCCGATATTACGTTCAAGCGATTCGTCATTAGCCCATTCGTTGCCAGGTTCCTGCGCCATAATAAGTAAACGGCTCAACAGGTTATCGGGAATTGTTTTGCCATCTTTTAAATCCTGCCGGTATTGTTTTATTATTTCCAGCGTCCATGTTTTTCTTTCAAAAGCTGCTTTAACGGCCAACTGGTGTTTCTCTTTATTATTTTTAAAATTCAGAAACAGGTCGTAAAAAAGCCTGCTGCACCATTCTTTCATTTTTGGTTCCGATGGGGTGGTTACACCAAAATAATAAGCCAGCAAACCAATCAATACCGGGTGGTCAAGCGTATTGGCCACATCTAACTTTCCATATTGCTTTGCATTACTTACTATTTCCTCAGCCTTAGTTCTTACAAATGTTCTGATATTATCAAGGTCATCTTTCTTAGTAGCCTTTCTTACAAAATTTCTTTCCCTGTTAAATTGCGGGTTCATTCTATCCATACCTAAAAAGAAAGCGCCTTTCTGGTCCGACATTTTTTCTGAGTTGATTTCCTCCACAGTAAAATCTTCATCACGGTTAAGGAACTCAACCAGTAAATCATTTTTATTAACGGTGAGTAATTTAACGAATGGTATTTTAAGCACCGGAAACCTGCGCTGCAAAAAATAGAATAAGCCGGGCTGTCCGGCTGCTAAACGAATCCCTAATCTTTTAAGTAATAATTTAAAACCACTTGGCTCTTCCGGTATTTCTTCCTGCGCATGCATATCGGGGCGCTCTTCCTGGTACAGGCGCAACACAAACTGGCCGGCTGCTGTAGCTCTTAATTCAGTAATGGTTTTTCTCATTTCATCAGGCACCTGGTAAATCAGCAAACCGGCTGCTCCGGTGCCTCCATATTCCACCGGTAAAATAAGAGATGCAGCAGTTGCAGCAAAAGCAAGGTCAGCCAGGCTAAACGTGTTGCCCGTTAAGTATCGCCTGCCATCGCTTAAAATTGAACTCACTTTTTCAAATACCTTCTTTATCTCAAACAATCTTTCTGCGGGCGTATTAGCCGCAATATTCATTTCTTTTTTTATCGATCTGGATATTTTACCGTAACCGACGGCGAGCTTGAATTTTTCATGTTGAGGCACCCGTTGTTTAAATAATTTTTTGGCTGTTTTTTTAGAAGTCAAAACTTCTGCCATCACATATTTCGACACTTTATCTTCCAGTTCATCACCAAAAAGATTATACAATTCAATAACCTCATTTCTTTTTTCAGAGTCAGTTGGCAGTAACTTTTTTTCGGGCAAACATCTTTGTTCAAAATAGTTTACAATACTGTCAGTTCTGTATATCAGTGCATCTGTCATTACCAACACCGGGTTGTTGCCTGGTATTTTTTTGCCGGTTAATTTATTTACTGCCTTGGTATATAAATGCGGGGCATGCGGTTCATCTTTATACAAGATATCATTGCGGTCTAAAACCCACCTTGCTATTTCATCCGGGCCACCGGTATTCATGCTTACAAACGTGGGGTAGGTTTTAGCGTAAGAGAAATCTTTTCTAAAAACAATGGCGTTAAGGTCGTTACTGATGATTGGCATTTGCAGTTGTTTTAATGGTTATAGTATTAAGTACAACAGTTTACGGCAGGCTTTTCATCGGGAAGAAAAAAAAGGCAAATCACTTTCAAATATAAAAATTAATTATTAGATTTACGAATTGCCAAAACTTTTATCAATTTTTATTTATGAACCAAAGCGCACTTACTTTAGTTGCTCCGGTTGCTAAAGGTAAACTTGATCTGTTAAGAGCCGTATTAAAAAACCGCCAGGAAGATGTGAAAGCGGCTTTAAAAAGTCTGGGTACTGTACACTACGCCCGGTTCGTAATTATTGATGAAGCAACCGCCGGCAATGGCGAAGTTTTTCCTGCACAGTTAGCATTTTCAAGCAATTTTGATGGAGACGTAGAACAGCATATGATTGATCTGTCAGTTAAACTCAGTGCCAGCAATCTGCTCGACGACATTTATAATAATTGTGATGGTTATGCTGCATCAGATAGGGTAGGGTACTTTAAAAAAGTTCGGCACAAGGAGGCTGCATTTTATGTGGGTGCACCAGGCCGGACGCTGCAGATCATCAAACAGGAAAAAGAATTACGAAATTATATTCTTACTTTAATAGACAGCGAAAGCTGGACGGGCAAATCTTCACAGGCCATTCATCAGCATATACAAAAAACAGTTTTAGCTAACCCAGATTTTGCCTGGGCTAAAGAAAAAGTTAAGACCCCCTCCATACGTTGGGTTGGCCTTATTTTATTTGCGTTGGTGCTGGTAGCTCTGCTGCCGGTTATTATTCTTTGGGCGGTTTACATGCAGGTATTTCATGAGCGTAAAGACAAACCGTTGGGTTATACCCCAAACCAGGTAAGTGACGAACAACTGAATAAAATGCAAAAAGATGAAGACTTTTATTTTCAGAATCAATTCTCCCAGATCATTGATATGAAATCCGGAAAAGCCAGGCTGATAACTGTTAACGGGCTTTATCTGTTTGCGAGGATGCTTATAAAACTGGCATTTATAAAAGGTAAGTTAATGGGCATACCAACCATTCACTTTGCCCGCTGGGTAATGGTTAATAACAGCAAACGCATGCTTTTCTTTAGCAATTTTGATGGTAGCTGGACGCAGTACCTCGGCGATTTTATTGATAAATCGGGCTGGGGCCTTACCGGTATTTTTAGCAATACCGTAAATTTTCCAAGAGCGTTTATGCTGGTATTTAAAGGCGCTTACGATGAGCAGAAATTTTTAGCGTGGGCACGTTACACGCAGATACAAACGCAGATCTGGTACGCATACGATACCTCTCAGTCTATAAAAAATGTAAATAATAATACCAAAATAAGAAATGAACTCAGCGAATCGCTGACTGAAAAAGAGGCAAAAATATTTTTAGCAAGAATATAATTTACAACCATGGTAGATCAAAAAGACGTTCAGGGATTTATTTTACGTGCCTATGGCAAAATGCGTTATACACGTTACCTGTTGCTGCATATTGATGATGCGGCTTCAGCCAAACAATGGTTAACTAAAATGAGTGGCCGTGTTACAGACGGCACGCATTATCCTGAAACAACCTGCATCAATCTTGCGGTTACCAGCCCGGGTTTGCGGGTGCTGGGCATGCATGAAGATAATATCCGCAGCTTTGGCCGTGAGTTTAGAGAAGGCATGGCAACTGAACACAGGCAGCGTATGCTTAGTGATTTTGGTGACAGCGATCCCCATATTTGGAATTGGGGTGGTTATCCTAAAGGCGATAATACCGACATGAATAATATTCATTTGATGTTGCTGTTGTTTGCAAAAGATGAAGATCTGATAAATCAATATTACGCAGAGGTTACTGCAGAGTTGGCAACATCCGGGTTAAGTATTATTAAAACCTTTGAAACCAACATGCTCGACAGCAATAAAGAAAACTTTGGATTTACCGATGGTATTTCTCAACCCATTATTAAAGACATTGGTGATGATGAAACTAATACACATAACGTGGTGGCCACCGGCGAATTTTTGTTAGGTTATAAAAATGAATACAAAGTATTTCCCGATAGTCCGTTTATTGTGTGCGAACAGGGCGATATGAATTTATTGCCAACAGACGAAGCCGGAAGCGGATTAAAAGATATCGGCAGAAATGGTTCTTACCTGGTGTTCAGGCAAATGGAACAGCATGTTGAAAAGTTTTGGGAGTTTATGAATGAAAAAACAAAAGCTACTGACGGTTCGGTTGATGAAAATGAGAGTATAAAGCTTGCTTCTAAAATGGTTGGCAGGTGGCCAAGTGGGGCACCATTGGCTAAGTACCCCGACAAAGACCCTTTTCCTGGCGGCATGAGTGAGGATGATAATTTTGGTTATAAAGATGATGCTGATGGACTTAATTGTCCCTTCGGTTCTCACATGCGCAGAAATAATCCACGGGATACTTTTGAAGATAATAAGCCCAAACTTTCGCTGAGTCTAACAAAAAAACACCGGATAATAAGAAGGGGCAGGCCTTATGGAGAGCCGTTTGCCGGTAATCCAAACAATCATAAACCAATAGGTGAAGTAGGCCTGCACTTCATGTGTTTCAATTCGGATATTTCAAAACAATATGAATTTGTGCAGCATACCTGGGCTAATTTTCCACGTTTTCAAAATCTATGCAGCGACCCCGACCCAATTAACGGGGCTTTAGAAAATGCCAACAATGAGTGCGTGCAAAACTTTACCATACAGGCAGAGCCGGTAAATAAGTGCATTGCCAATCTTAAATCGTTTGTAACAATCAGGGGCGGTGCCTACTTTTTCTTTCCATCAATAAATGCGATAAGTTATTTGGGTACGTTGTAAAGGATTATTTTAATTGAAGGTTACTTAACCCGTGAGATATTTTTTTATAACTAGATAACTTACAACGATCAATAATAAAAGTATTACCAATGTTATGTAAAACCAAGGCTGGTCTTTTAAGCGGCGCTTCTCTTTTCTTAGTTTCTTTTTCTCAGTTTGTTTTTTCAGGTCACGGTTCAGTTGCTCAACCAGCAGCGAAAGATCTTTTTTATTTTTAAAATTTTCCAGGCCTTCCACGGCATCATTCATAAACTCATCGTCTGCCATTTGCTTTTCCACTTCATGTGCTTCAGCAGCCGACAGGTTCTTATTCAAATATTCAAGCAGCTTTTCCTGCTCAATATCTTTGTTTAA
>JBBRCM010000185.1:0-7515 GCA_038204855.1 Chitinophagales bacterium | reverse complement strand
ACCCTTTTAAATGCCGAGACCAACATGCCTTCCTTTATTAAATACACCGCCGCAGCCCTGCACGACCAGCAGTTTTACAAATACATTAAAGAGCTGCCCGATTACTCCATCATTGCTTTTGATAAAGCCTACATTAACTATTTACAGTTTGATGCGTTTAGCAAAAGGAATATTTTTTATGTAACCCGGCAAAAAGAAAATGCAGATTACACAACCATTGGAGAATTTGAGCTAGCTGACGATGCCCCACATATACTGAAAGATGAAAGAATTGAAGTTACCTACAAGGTGGGCAAAGAAGAAATAAAGCAACAAATGAGAAGGGTAGCCTTCTTTTCAGAAAAATACGGCAAAGCCTTTGTGTACATCACCAATAATTTTGAACTAACGGCTGTAGAGATAGCCGCTATTTATGAAAACCGCTGGCAGATAGAAACATTCTTTAAAAAATTAAAACAGAATTTTCCACTTACTTATTTTTTTGGAGACAATGCCAATGCTATAGAAATACAAATCTGGTGTGCATTAATAGCTCTGCTGTTATTGGATGTAACACACAAAGCACATAAAGCTAAAATGGCATTTTCCATTTTGGCAACCATCATCCGACTGCATATCATGAACTACGTTGACCTGTCCGATATTATCAACACCTATAAATTAAAAAGAAAGCGGTTCAAAAAGAATCCCAAGCCAAAGCAACCTATAAAAAAAACGGAACCCCCTGCTTTTCAAATTAAATTAGCAATGTAGTGCCAACGCATGTTTCACCACAATAAATGGATTTTTTATAGCTTTGTCGGACAACAATGTAATAAAATCTATCATGCCCACGGCATTTTATGTTTTATTCTTTTGATTTTCTACCAATCTATTATCTCGAAAGGGACAAATACAATAACTCCACCAACCAGGATTAATGCTATTAAAATCATAATTAAACGTTAACGGCTTGCATTTACGGCATTTGCAGGTTAACTTTGCCAGGCATTAGAAAAATTATATTATCATCAGTTTGTAGGACAAGACTCTCAGGCAAGTACAGATAAGCATCATAAACGAAAGAATTTAAGAAGAGGAAAAAACACAAGACTAAGTTGTACTTACGTTTTAAACCACAAAGTTTACGTATGAAAAACTTCTTTCTTGTTTCTGTTGCCATCGGCATTTTTTCAGGAACAACTTTAACGGTCAAAGCACAACCATCTGTAAATATTGAACAGATTAATGCTGGTATAGGGCAAAAAAAATCGCCCAAATTTATTGACGAAATTGAATTTAGAACTTCTCCAACCGTTGCACCAAAAGCTGCAGAAGCAATCAGCAAGCAGACAAAAGCCAAGGATGAGGAATCTGTTTCCATCGAGAGCTTTAACTCTTTACAGTTTAAATATGCCCAATTGCTGGATGTAGATGTTGAAGCCGTTACCAATCTTATTTTATTAAAAGAAATTGAAAAATGGCTCGGCACCCGTTACAGGTATGGAGGAGCTACTGATAAGGGCATTGATTGCAGTGCGTACACCGGAACGCTGGTTCACAATGTATTTGGTTTGATACTGCCAAGGACGGCACGTGACCAATACGCCAATTGCATAAAACTTGATAAAGAAGAATTACAACAGGGCGACCTGGTGTTTTTTAATACAAGGGGAGGCATTAGCCATGTGGGTTTATATTTGGGCAATGGCTATTTTACGCATGCCAGTACCAGTATTGGAGTAACCATCAGTAATTTATCTGAAACATACTGGAGCAAAAAATTTTTGAGTGGCGGCAGGTTAACAGTGCCTGAAAACTGTGAGTAAGATATTTTCAGATCACATTATTAAGGAGATTTTTAATTTCCTTTTTTTATGCCCAGTTTTTTTACAAGGGTTAACCAAACAGGCATAATATCGGGCGATAATTTTAAGTAAAGTGTTCCCGCAATAAATAGTACAAGATAAACTGTACTCCGCAGTATTATTCCGGCAAAGCCATGTATGTGATTAAAAAGAAAATAGCAACAGTAATAAGCTGCAATACCAAGTATAATTGTATAAACAGTTTTAAGGGTGAAGGGTTGTAGCTGAAACTTTTTTATTAAAAACCAATACCGTATGGCGTTGTAAATGGTGAAGGTGATGAGGTTGGCAATAGCAGGCCCCATAACGCCATAATAATATTTTGTAAGTATGTAGTTCAGCGGCAGCGTTAAAGAGAGTAAAATGATGCCAGTATAAAAATCAAAACGCCAAAGGGTTGATGTGTTGATGATCTGGCTGTTTACGCCGGTACCCATATCAACGATGCGCATTAAGCCAATGTAAAAGAAAACCCACCTTGCATCTATATAACCGGCCTGCAAATGAAAAGTAAAAACCCCGTCGGTAAAATTAAGCCAGATAAGTGCAAACATACCCACAGAAAAAATTAATTGGTTAATGGAAGAGCTGTGATATATTCTGTTGATCCGCTTCAGGTCTTTATCCTTCCATGCCTTTGATAAAGCGCCCAGCGATGATGAAACAATACCTCTTTGCGGTGCCTGAATTAAACTGGCAATATTTTGTGCCAGCGTATAAATGCCTGCCATTGCAAGCCCATTGGGCAACACAGCGGCTATTATGATGGTGTCAACAACCATTGAAACAGTAAAAACCATACTGCCGCCGTAAACAAAAGATATTAATGCAATAATTTTTTTAAAATATTTTTTTGAAACCCTGCTCAACGAAAAAGTAAAAAAAATCTTTTTTTGCCAGAACAGATACACAAGCAGTATTACAGCAATTGCCAGAAAAGTAAAGGAATATATTTTGATGAAGAGATCGAACGATGCAATGAAGCCGGTAAAGCTCAGCACAATTAAAATGCTGGTAAAAACCCTGAACTGTATCTCCCGTAAAAAATTAGAGAAAACAGATTTTTTTACCTGCCAGGCATAGGCTTCCAAAATTGAAAAAAATGTAAGGCCCATACCAAAAGGGAAAATATAATAGTAATACTTTACCAGGTCGGGAGCGTTGGTGCCGTATTTTCTAATCACAATATTCTTAAATAAAATACCGGCAATTATCACCAGGCAAAAACCAAACAACGAAAAAAAGATCGCCCAGGTTAACTGGTCATTTTTTTTTGGAGGGAGATTGTCGTTGTAATAAGGATAAAATTTGTGAATGTATGCAGGCATGCCCAGGTTGGCAAAAGAAAACATAATATTTGCAACAGCCATAAAAACACCGGTAAGCCCATAATCAGCTTGCGTAAAGCCACCTTCCCGTGCAAATAACCAGGTATTAAAAAAACCGATAGCAAAGCCAATATAAACCACCAGTGAGGAAATAAGGCTTTGCTTTCGTATCTGCGACATAGCTTTGTTTGCTGCTAAATTAATCTACCTTTTTTGTTTTGATGTAGAAATTTGGATCAACAGTAAAACTATTATCGCCTTCTGGGTATAAATTCAAAGTTTTCCATTCTTCGGTTGGTTTTATCCATTGCTCTGTTTTGAACTTTATTTTCAGAGGCAGGTTAAAACCTTTAACGCAATTGGTATAGCGGTAGGAGAGTTTGTAACCATCAATCTTATATTCAAGCACGGGTATTTGTGTTGTTCTTAAATACTGATCAAATACTTTACTGAAATTTTGTTTGCTTTGTTTGTTGACATAGTCTTCTATTTGTTTGGTGGTAACCGTCTGGTGATAAAATGTTTTATTCAAACCCCTCAATATTTGCCTGAATAAAGAATCATCATTAATTACCTGCCTGATGGAATGCAGCATATTACCCGACTTTGGATACATATCGCCACTGCCTTCCTGGTTTACATTGTATGGGCCAATGATGGGAATATCATTTTGTATTCCTTTCCGGGTGCCAATGAGGTATTCGTTGCCGGCCTGTTTGCCATACCAGTAATCGGTAAATAAAGTTTCGCTGTAATTGGTAAAGCCTTCATGTATCCACATATCAGCAATATCTTTACTGGTAATATTATTGGCAAACCATTCGTGCCCGCTTTCATGCACAATAATAAAATCCCATTTTAATCCCCACCCGGTGCCGCTTAAATCTCTACCCAAATAACCGTTCTTATATTTATTGCCATAAGCCGTGGCACTTTGGTGTTCCATACCAAGGTGTGGTGCTTCTACCAGTTTATAACCATCTTCATAAAAAGGGTAGGGGCCAAACCAATGTTCAAAAGCCTTCATCATGCGAGGGGCATCCTTAAATTGTTCTTTTGCTTTATCAAGGTTATATTCAAGTACCCAGTAATCCATATCTAATTTTCCTTTTTCGCCATTATATACTTCGCTGAAATGGGCGTACTTGCCAATGTATGGAATCAGGTTGTAGCTATTGATAGGGTTTACAACAGCCCAATCATAAGTTGCTGTTCCATCGCCATTATTTATTTTACCACGAAACCTACCATTGCCCACACACATCAATGAATCTGGTATGGTAATATGCATTTCAGCACTGTCAGGTTCATCGGCCTGGTGATCTTTACAGGGATACCAAACGCTTGCTCCCAAACCCTGGCAGGCAATACTTACAAAGGGATTGCCCTTTTCATCTTTCTTCATAATTAAACCGCCATCCCAAGGTGGGCGAATGGCGATACGGGGTTTGCCGTGGAAAGAAACAGTCAGGAAATTTCCGTTTGAAAGATTGTAATTTGTTAATGGAAAAAAATAGGAATTCCCATCTTTCTTAATATCCCCAGCTTTTATTACCTGGTAACCTCCGTGGCCATCAATAGGAATGGACGCAAACTGTATTTTGTCAAGAATCATTGGTTCCTGAAGATCGATCTGCATTATTTTGGGGTTTTGTTGATCTTCTTTTTTAAGAGGCTTAAACGTTATGATATTAATTCCTCCAATCGAACTATCCTTAAGATTAAAACTAACTCTTAAATCATATTTTAATACATCCCACCAATCTCTGCCTGGCCCATAAGTACCACGCAAAGTATCAGCATGGGTAAAAGGTTTAAGGGGCTTTAAAGGCTGTGCCTCGGCACAATTAAAAATGAAGAATGAAAAATTAAGAAGGAAGAATCCTTTTAGTGTTTGTTTCATGTGTATTTGTATATAAGTGCTAATTTAGTTTTCTTTAGTTTCAAATATGCACCTTTCATCAAATAAATCTAAGAGTAAGCTGTTAGCTGTCAGGCGCAAGCTGTTAGCAGGCGTTTTCTGGCTAATAGCTAACAGCTTATTGCTAACAGCTTGTACTTCTCACAATCATTCCGATAAAAAGATATTCCACTACAATGAAAGCAGCGGCCTTGCGACTCTTGACCCGGCTTTTGCCAAAAGCAAACAGGTGATGTGGGTAGTGCATCAACTCTACAATACCGTAATTGAAATTGACAGCAATATGCATATGCAGCCTTCGCTGGCAAGCCACTGGAAAATTTCTGATGACAACCTTACTTTCACTTTTTTTTTAAGAAATGATGTGTATTTTATGGATGATGCCTGTTTTGCAAATGGTAAGGGCCGGCAATTAACTGCTTATGATGTTGAATATAGTTTTAAAAGAATTGTAGATAAAACCATTGCTAGCCCTGGTGCATGGATATTTAATAACCGGATTGACTCTGTAAATGGATTTAAAGCCATTGATGATACCACATTTCAATTGAAAGTGGTTCGCCCTTTTCAGTCCATACTCGGTATTTTGAGTATGCAGTATTGTAGCATCGTTGCAAGGGAGGCGGTAGAAAAATATAAAAATGATTTTCGCAGTCACCCGGTTGGCAGCGGGCCTTTTAGTATAGTTGCCTGGGAAGAAGGGCAGGCCCTCATCTTAAAAAAGAATGCCCATTATTTTGAAAAAGATGCCAATGACAACCAACTGCCTTACTTAGATGGCATCAAAGTTTCTTTCTTCAACAGCAAGGCAACCGAGTTTCTGGAGTTTCAGCAAAATCGGTTGGATTTTATTGATGATATTGATCCTTCTTTTAAAGACGAGGTACTCACCAAGACTGGTAATCTAAAAAAAATATGGGAAGGAAAAATTGAATTGCACAAACATCCATACCTCAATATTGAGTACCTGGGCATTTTGGTTGATGAAGAAAATGAACTGGTAAAAAATTCTCCTTTGCGATTGCAAAAAATAAGACAGGCAATCAATTATGGTTTCAACCGAAAAAAAATGATGCTATACCTGCGCAACAGCATTGGCATTGCTGCGGAGAGTGGTTTTGTGCCGGCCGGGCTTCCGTCTTTTGATTCTGTTGCTGTGCAGGGATACCATTACGATGTTGCCAAAGCAAAGCAATTGCTTGCCGAAGCAGGTTATCCCGAAGGGAAAAATTTACCCGAAATAAAACTGCTCACCATTCCCATTTATGGCGATTTGGGAAGTTATATTGCCAACGAACTTTTACAGGTGGGTATAAAAATAAAGGTAGAAGTGATACAGAAAAGTTTGTTGATGGAGCAGACCTCCAAATCGCAGGCACCTTTTTTCAGGGGTAGCTGGATTGCAGATTACCCCGATGCAGAAAATTACCTGAGTGTGTTTTATGGTAAGAACCCTGCACCACCCAATTATACCCGTTATAAAAATGAGGCGTTTGATGCGCTCTATGAAAAAGCTTTATCAGAAAAAAATGATTCGCTTCGCTATAAATTATATCAGCAAATGGACAGAATCATCATCAACGATGCACCGGTGGTGCCGCTTTGGTACGATATGGCCATACACCTGGTGCACAAAAACATTTCAAACTTTTATCCAAACAGTTTAAACTTACTGGAACTGCGACAAGTGAAAAAATTATAATTCAATCAAACAATCAACATGAAATCATTTAGGAAAGTAAAAGTAATTGCTGCGCTGGCAGTTTTCGTTTTTATTGGTATGGCTGCTGTAAAGCAACCAGTAAATACAGAGTTTAAAAACCTGCAGGTACTGCCAAAAAACATTACAGCCGATTCGCTCGATAAGATTATGGATGGCTTTAAGGCAGCTCTGGGTGTTGATTGTGGATTTTGCCATACCTACAATAAAGACATTTATAAAATGTAATTTGAGAAAGATACCAAGCCGGAAAAAGAAATTGCCCGTAAAATGATGCGGATGACGATGGACATCAACAAAAATTATTTTCAGTTTAATGAAGAAGTAACGGCGGTACAAATACAGGCTGTAACCTGTTATACTTGCCACAAAGGAACAGTAATACCAGAAAAAGAAAAAAAGGCGGTTATCAATTCGCCTTTTAATATCAAACAGAACTAAGTAAGAACCACGATTAAAAAAAGAAGCCACGAATCACACCAATTTCTACTAATAGTATTTCTAATTAGTGTCAATTTGTGTAATTCGTGGCTAACCAAACTGCGAAGCAGTTTAAAATATTAGCAGCATTAATGCTTTTTCAGCTTACTTTTAAATACTTTCTCAAATTTTTCAACCTTGGGCCTTATAACAAACTGGCAATAACCCTGGCTGCCATTACTCTTGTAATAATTCTGGTGATAATTTTCAGCAGGATAA